>JBKGYK010000004.1:0-57627 GCA_046546095.1 Bacteroidales bacterium | reverse complement strand
TAGGTCGCCGCCTTATTTTTTAAGCCTTGCGCTAACGCGTAAGGCTTTTTTTTTGTACTTTAGTCATCAATGAAAAAATTACTGATATACATCCTCTTTATCCTGACAGGAACAGCTAACCTGCAGGCTCAGCATGAAGGACTTGAAAGACATTTCAGTACCTGGAAATTAAACTATACACCGGATACCATTGACAGTTTCTTTTCCCGGGATACCCTGCTTGAAAACTTTCACCTTTTCGAACCAATATACCGCCAAAGCATTCACGGAGGCATGCTTACAGGTAACAACGGACAAGCATTTATGCCTTTTGACTATTTCTCACGTCCTCCCCTGCCCGATTTTATTTTCAGAAACAACTATACAGCCTATTTTTCCAGACCTGATAATGTAACCTATTTCAACGCCAGAAAACCCTTTACCCGCTTTGATTTTAATTCTTCAGACGACGGTTATGAAGACGTACAAGGCATTTTCACAATCAATGCAACACCATTTCTCAATGCAGGTGTAAAATACCATTCCATCAAAACTGACGGTAGTTTTATTCACTCCGCATCCAAAAATAAGGACTTTGTCCTCTGGCAATCTTTCACCGGACGACGATACCAAAATCATTTCAACATTGTTGCCAACTCCCAGTCAGCTCAGGAATTCGGCGGCATATCCAACGATACAGCATACATCGAGGGAACCAGAATCGACAATCTTTCCGTCAGGTTGAATGATGCAACCAGCGATCAGAAAAACCAACATATATTTTTTGCACATGAATACAGGTTGGGTAATATGTCTGAGGACAGTATATACAAAGAAAACGACACCTTGTTGCAACTAAAATATCATGGCAATCTAAGCATTTACCAGGACATCAAATTTAGCCGGAATTGGCGTATATTCTCAGATATCCCGGGTGACAATTACATCAACGTGTACAGAGATCCAACTGCAACATTTGATTCTGTAGCTCTTGTCAAAGGTACACATCAGGCAGGAATACAATATTTTGGAGAAAAAGACAGCCTGAAAATATACAGGCTTTTTGCCGGAATCATCAATGAAGGGAAACGCTTTCACCTGCCCTCCGGAGATGAGCTGATTCAAAATCACTTTGTAAAACTCAGTATTCGCAGCCTGGCAGATACACCGCTGGAATACGCTGCCAATATTAAATACGGCCTGGCCGGAAGAAGACAAGCGGACTTCCACTCAAAAATAGATCTCAGCTGGCATGCAGACAGCCTAAACTGTTTCAGTCTGCAATCTGATCTAAGGCACGAAAGAGCCAATTATTTTTATGAACATTACGCTTCAAACCATTTTGCCTGGGATCAAAAGCACCGCAATGAAAAGGAATTCAAAAGCCGGATCCAGTATCAAAACAAAAAATATCACCTTAACATACGACTGAATCACAGTTTACTCATTGATCCGGTTTATATTTCAACGGCGGGGATTCCAAAACAATACAAAGGTCCTGTAAACATTTCCGGTGCAGGCATCGGAAAAGATTTCAGGCTTGGTGCCTTTGGTTTACGCACAGACCTCATTTATCAGAACATCAGTGTGGATTCCATTATACATGTACCGGATATTCTGGCATTTGGCGGAATTTATTTTGAACACGATCTTTTTAATCATAATATGCGCTTGAGAACAGGTGTAGATGCAAGATTTCATTCTGACTACAAGGCTGTTACATATATTCCGGCAACAGGTTTTTTTGCCCCGGCCTATGACCAAAAACTTCATGAAAGCCTCTTGCTGGATGCATTTTTAAGCTTCAAAGTGAAACGATTCAGGGCTTTTATCCGTTATAATAATATAGGCGGAGATTTTCTAAACAATGCGGCATGGTCATTGCTGCATTATCCCCAACGTCCATCAGCCATTAGCTTTGGATTTTCGTGGGAATTTTATGACTAAGAAAGCCTGATATTATGACAAACAAGCAATACAGAATAATCACATATGGTATTATCGTGCTTTTGGCTTTGTTTTTTGGTCATTGCCAGCTAAGTACAAAGGAAAAACAAAAAGACGAAGAGGTGCAATCCAAAATTGTTGATTTCAAAGACATTGAACAACGTGGCGAACTCATTGCCGGTGTCAGTACAAACTCAACAGACTACTTTGTATACAGAGGCCAACCCATGGGATTTCAGTATGACCTCTTACGAAAATTTACAGACAGACATGAACTGAATCTAAAACTCATTGTAGAAAACGATCTGATCAAAAGCACAGAATACCTGAAAAATAAAGAGATTGATCTTATAGCCCAGAGCCTTACCATCACACCAGAGCGTAAAACATATCTGAATTTCACTGAACCCATAGCAGAAACACGTCAGGTGTTGGTACAACGGCACTCAACAAGAAATGACAGCATTGAATTTATCAGAAATCAGCTCGATCTTGCAGGCAAAACCGTCCACATACAAAAAGGAGGGGCAGCCTACAGCAGATTAAAAAACCTTTCCGAAGAGATAGCTGATAGCATCTATATTGTTGAAATTGATTCGCTGGAAATGGAGGAAATTATCCATCTGGTTTCAAACGGTATAATTGATTATGCTGTCTGTGATGAAAACGTGGCCACCATCAATGAAGCCTATTACAACAATATCGACGTAAAAACACCTGTTAGTTTTCCACAGAAGCTGGCCTGGGCGATCCGGCAGGAATCATCAGACCTGGCTGATACCATAAATACATGGCTAAAAGCGTATAAAGAAACATCCGAATACAAATTTTTGTACCACAAATACTTTAAAAGCTCGCGCGCCAAAACCACCAGGCAAAGCGAATTTTATTCGGGTGAAGGCGGCTATATTTCACAATATGATGCCTATATAAAAGAAGCCAGTGAAATGATTGACTGGGACTGGCGCCTGCTTGCTTCCCTTATTTTTCAGGAATCTCGTTTCAATCCTGATGCAGTGTCCTGGGCAGGTGCTTTTGGTATTATGCAATTAATGCCTGCCACTGCAGACTTTCTGGGTGTTTCACAAAACTCCTCAATACCTGAGCAAATTTATGCCGGAGCAAGGTATATTCAGTATCTGGATAACAAAATCCCTGAATCAGTAAGCAATTTTCAGGACAGGGTGAAATTCATTCTGGCTTCCTACAATATCGGACCAGGACACATTTTTGATGCGATGAGGCTTGCGGAAAAATACGGCAGAAATCCCAATGTCTGGGACGGAAATGTAAGGTATTTTCTAATGCATAAATCCAATCCACGCTATTTTGAGGATGAAGTGGTGAAACACGGCTACTGCACTGGCATACAGCCAATAAATTATGTTGAGGAAGTGGTGGAAAGATACGAACACTATCGCAATGTCATTCCGATGACCTGAGTGAATCCTCGAGAACAACTTCCGGGGTAATTACCGTATTGCTCTTATTCCCTGCCCTGTCCAGGAGATAACATCTCAACTTTATGGTATCACCTTCAAAAGGCGGGAAAAAGTCAATTTCTGAAACTTTGAGATATCCTTTTAAACTCGGATTATTTGCTGTTGTTGCAAAATATGGTATCCGGTATTCATACGGCACAGCCAGTTCTTTAACTTCGTATACCCCATCCACTTTCTCAAGCAAATCAATGAAGAAGTTTTTGCTGTCCTCAGCAGATGCACTGTCGGTAGGCTCCTCAGCACCGATGTCTCCATCGCCATCAATAAAATACACCTTCAGCGTTCCGGACAATATCTCATTACCAAGAGCATCAGTAGTATCACTTAGACACAGTGATTCATAGGATATCTCAGGTTCGGGCGGATACTCTTTCACTTCATAGCATGATGCAAGTGCTATTACTGCAATAAAAGAAAACAGGTATGTTGAAATCTTTGATTTCATTACTGTAAAGTTACAGAAAAATAACGAATTCCGGATTATTATATTTTTATCTCCCACTGAAAAAGCAGAAGTCCCGTGTTGGCGGGACTTCATCTAATGTATTGCAGTAAACATTCCAGTATTTCCGGGAAATTAGTCCTCTATCAAATCAATGGATCTGCGCACAAATTTATTCAGTGCCTCCCCGCGCAGCATATTGTTGGATAAGAGTGCAAGGTCAACAAGTTGTTTGACAAGTTTTGTATCTCTGCCAAATGACTGCAGTTTTTCTCTTTTGTTTTCCTGCTTTTTCCCGAGGGTATCCTGCAGATCTTTCAACTTATCCTTTTCTTCCTGTTTTACTTCCTCTTCTTTCTTCTCTTTTTGTGCAGCATCCAGCTTGTTTATTTCTGTGTTAAGCTCTTCGATTTCGCTTTCCAGTTTATCCAGATCTTTACCCAGAGATTCATTTGCCTGGCTGCTAATGTTGCCGATCAACGGGTGATTGGTATTGACCACCAGTTTGTATGAATCGGGCAGATTATCGTACATACCACCGCTGAGCTTTGACATGTCTTTCATTCTGCGCATAAACTCTTCCTGGGTAATCATCACAGGCATGGCCTTCTCGTCCAGTGGTTCGGGAGCTACAATAAAATTGCCTTCAGAGGGCACCTGAGATTCAAACACAGATGTAAGTCTGTTTTCTTCTTTGGGCTTTAACTTGCTTTCTTTTTTCTCATCTTTGTTAATCAGCTTATCAACTACATCAGAATCAACCCTTACAAAACGCGTGTTTTCAAGTTTCGTTTCCAGGTGATTCACAAAATGTGCATCGATCTGTCCATCCATAAGAAGTACATCGTATCCCTTGTCATTGGCATCATTGATATAGGTATATTGTGCATCCTTATCCGTGGCATAGAGATAAATCAACTGCTTGTCCTTATCGGTTTGATTTTCTTTAATGATATTTTTGTATTCTTCAAGCGTGAAATATTTGCCTTCTGAATTTTTCAGCAAAGTAAAGTCTTTGGCACGCTCGTAAAACTTTTCTTCCGAAATCATGCCATATTCGATAAACACTTTGAGATCATCCCATTTCTCTTCAAACTGCTTTCTATCAGTTTTAAAGATTTCCTGCAACTTATCCGCAACTTTTTTGGTGATATGTCCTGAGATTTTCTTGACATTTCTGTCACTTTGCAGATATGAGCGTGAAATATTCAGGGGGATGTCGGGTGAATCAATCACACCATGCAGCAAGGTGAGGAATTCAGGTACAATGCCTTCCACAGAATCGGTTACAAATACCTGATTGCTGTACAATTGAATTTTATTCCTTTGTATGTCAATATTTTGCCGGATTTTTGGAAAATACAGGATACCGGACAGATTGAAAGGGTAATCCACATTCAAATGGATATGGAAGAGCGGCTCATCAAACAAAGTAGGATAAAGTTCTCTGTAAAAAGCCTTGTAATCCTCATCCTTAAGGTCAGCAGGTTGTTGTGTCCATGCAGGATTTGTATTGTTGACTATATTGTCTTCATCTGTCTCTATTTCCTGATCATCTTTCCATTCTTTTTTCTTACCAAAAGCAATGGGTACAGGCAAAAACTTACAGTATTTATCAAGGAGTGTCTGAATTTCTGAATCTTCCAGAAATTCTTTGTTTTCTTCATCAATATGCATGATCACATCGGTACCAATATGCTCTCTTTCTGCATCAGAAATAGCATATTCCGGGTTACCGGAGCATTCCCAGCGAACAGCTTTTGCGTCTTTTTTCCAGGATTTTGTTACCACTTCAACCTTCTCACTAACCATAAAGCTTGAGAAAAAACCCAGTCCGAAATGACCAATGATCGCATTGGCATCATCTTTATATTTTTCCAGGAATTCTTCAGCACTTGAGAAGGCAATCTGATTCAGATACTTAATCACTTCTTCTTCTGTCATTCCTATACCAAAATCACTTACGGTGATTGTCCCTGCATCCTTGTCAACTTTCACACGAATTGTTTCTTCCGGCATTTGCTGATCAAACTCGCCTCGTTTGGCAAGTGTTTTGAGTTTCTGGGTAGCATCCACAGCATTGGAGACAATCTCCCTGAGAAAAATTTCGTGGTCTGAATACAGAAACTTTTTGATCACAGGAAAAATGTTTTCACTGGTGACATCTATTTTACCTTTGCGCATAATCTCTTAATTTTTTGTTTCCCTCAAGTTTGCAAAGGTTGTGCCACCAAAGATAATGTGACAAAAAGGCAGATTGGCTGTCAATGCTGATTTAATTGTTGACAAAGTACATGATCAGAAATGCAAAAACGGCAGCCATCAGCACACCGACAAACACCTGGGTTGCAGTTCTGCTTTGACTTTGTTTTTTATCCAGCTCGTATTTTGCAGCAATGCGTTTAATCGTGGCAGAAATGTGGTCAAATGCATTGTCCTCTTTTTTGATGAATGCAGCCGGAGTATAATTTCCAGCAGTTGGCTTGATATTGTAATTCACTCTGGCCGAAAGGATAAGCACTTCTGTATCCGGGCTATGATGTTTAATCAATGGCAGCAATTCCATGCCGGTTTTTGCATCCGGTTCATCGCCGCTTTTCAGCAGATAATCAAGAATTACAATTTTCTGGTTTTTGCGCTTTTTACAATCCTGAATAAATTGCCGGATAAACGTTTTTCCGGAATTATATGTATGCAAATTGTATGGCAAATCAAGCTGAAATCTTTTCCGAAAATAATTCAGATAAAGGTCATCGTCATCCACATAATACACATCTATGACATATTCTTTGGCCATTTAAAAATTCTTTGATGGTTTGCGCTGTTTTAGTTTTTTGATTTTTTCATTTTCCTCATAATTAATGGCAATATCGGGATCTATATCAGAAATAAAATACCATATGCCATTTTTGTATTCAAATGCATCATAAGAAAAGTCCGGGCCGTAATATTCCCAATGTCCGATCATTTTCGGATTTCCTGGTGACAAATGGTCAAAGACAATCATATCATGCTTTGTGTTATAATAAAGTTGCATCTGGGCTTTGATTGAATACCTGAAAACAATGCGGTCCTCCTTATCCCTGTCTATCCGGAAATTATTGTCACCAAACTGAGGCAGGTCTTTCCTGCCAAACTCAAGGGTTTCAATAACTTTTTGCTGTACCAGGTCATCCTGCCCCTTCCATCCCAACAAAGTATACAAGGTTTTCCTTCCATCTTTTTTTTCGATAATATCGTAATAAACAGCACCATACCATTCCGTATGATAATGATACCGGGCACGGCTGTCTGTAGAGAAGTCGGTCTTATCTTTAAGCTCATGCACATGATACGTATCCTTATCCGGTTTATACTGGATGAAACCATAAAAACGGTGTGTCAAATCATTAAACATAAGATTCCAGGTGAAAATTCTTAGTTTTCCATCATCGGATTCCAGAATGTGAATGTATTTGAGAGAATCATAGTTGTAAGAGAAGGAAGCAGGATCTTCCAACAATTCCCGGAAATCATCAAGTGCTTTTTGATTGGCACTACGTTTGGCTTCATCATCCCAGGCATTTCGGGCATCATCAAGGTATGCACTGATATCCTGTAAATCACCGGCAGAATAATATGTCCTGTCCTGTCCCACTGCAAAGAAGGAAGAACATAAAACAAAAGCTGCTATGAATATCATCTGCTTCATACCTGTACAAACGAACATTGGTCTGTATATGTTTTACAGCTCAACGAATTTACGGAAAATTATTGAGTTAACAGATATGCATTACAGGCAGTTCATAAAAACAGGTATTACACTCTATCCACCACATCCAGAATCAGTTTCACAGAATCTCTTATCTGTTCTTCAGTGATAATCAGCGGAGCTCCTATGCGAAAAGCATTGGGTTTGAAGAGAAACAAATCGGTGATGAATCCACCGTCTTTTGCTCCGAGTTCCATCACACGTGCAGCCTCCTGTGCGGTTTCCATCTCTATACCAATGAACAAACCTTTTCCCCACACCCTTTTAATACGCGGATGCCCGAGCATGTCAAAATAAAGCTGTGCTTTTGCCTCAACCTGTTCCACCAGCTTATCACGCAGCAGCACTTTCAGACTGGCAAGGGCGGCAGCACATGACACAGGGTGTCCTCCAAAGGTAGTTATATGTCCCAGGACAGGATTGGTTTTAAAGCTATCCATAACAGATTTGTCGGCCACGAATGCTCCCAGTGGCATGCCTCCGCCAAAAGCTTTGGCCACGCACATAATATCTGGTGTAACATTCCAGTGCTGATGAGCGAAGAGTTTACCTGTACGTCCAAAGCCGGTTTGAATTTCATCAAATATCAGCAGGGCACCTACTTCCTTGCACCGGGCTTTCAGGGCCGGCAGAAAATCATCATCCGGGATCCGAATTCCCGCTTCCGATTGTATGGGTTCCAGAATCACAGCTGCGGTATGATTGTCAATCATATCAAACTCATCCTGATCATTGAATTTCAGAAAATGTATATCCGGAAGTAAAGGGCGATAATTGCGCTTGAATGTTTCATCCCCCATCAGGGATAATGCTCCCTGAGAACTGCCGTGGTATGCTTTATCGAAAGCAATGATTTTGCTGCGTCCGGTGTACCGTTTGGCTAGTTTCATTGCCCCTTCAACAGCTTCTGATCCACTGTTAACATAGTACACCGAATTCAGTGAAGACGGAAGCTGACTTACCAGCAAATCGGCCAATTCTACCTGTACGGGCTGCACAAATTCACCATATACCATAAGGTGCATATGTTTATCCACCTGCTCTTTTATTGCTTTATTAATTTCAGGATGCCGGTGTCCCAGGTTACTTACAGACACGCCTGAAACCAGGTCGTAAAAGGGCTTGTTCTTTTCGTTGTAAACATATATACCATCGGCGCGACTTGCCTGAAACATCATAGGATGCTCAGAGGTGAGTCCAAGTCGTTGTTGAAAAAGTGATCGGATTCCTGTATGCTGCATATCATTTCATAAGATTCAGGTTTTCCATCAGTTTATCTTTATAGGATTTGCCGATGGGTAATGATGCCTTACCGTCCTTGAGTTTCACATTGATTGTATTGCCCGTAATTGAATCTATTTTCCCTGTATTCACGAAATAGGATCGGTGGATTCGGACAAATTTGTCTTTTGGCAATTGGCTTTCAATGGCTTTCATTGTAAAATGGATAAGATGTCTTTTGTCGTGAGCCTGTAAAGAGATATAATTTTCCTGAGCTTCGATATAGTATATATCACCGAATTTCACTCTGATAAGGCTGGAGTTTTCTTTAATAAAAATCTCATCTGAATTTGCAGGGATATCTTTTCCCGGATTTTCAGCAACTTCTTTTTCGGATTTGTCAATGGCTCTTTGTACAGCTTTGTAAAATCTTCCGTATGTTATGGGTTTTAACAAATAATCTGTCACATCATAATCAAAAGCATTGATGGCATATTTGTCTTTTCCGCTGACAATAATTACCCTGGGGGATGTTCTGAGATTCTCAAGAAATTCCAGACCGGACATTTCCGGCATCTCCACATCCAGAAAGATGATATCTATATCTTCCCTGTCGGCCATCTCTTCAAGTGCGTTCACAGGGTTTTGAAATGACCCCAGCAAATTTAGCTTTTGGGTTTTCCGGATAAACCTTTCTATGAGCTGCCGGATAATATGATCATCATCAACAATAATACAATTCATCATGATTAATATTTTCTATGCCACCTTCAAATGTATACAAAATTTTCCTTAATCGCAACAGAAATGTGAGATATTTGACTTTTTCTGATCCGGCACGAGAGATATCAGCATTCTTTCCAGATTTTGTAATTTCCCATTGGTAAAAAAAACAGAATTTCCCGCATCCTGATTTATATTGATTTTCCTGTGTTGGATGAGCAGGTCTTTCGTGCGTCGTGCTATGGCATCGGCGGGATCGATGATTTTCATTGAATCTCCGGTAATTCTGCGGATTAAAGGGATAAACAAAGGATAATGTGTACATCCCAGCACAAGTTGGTCAACCTGAGCCTGCATCATAGGTTCGATATATTTTCTAAGCAGGCGTTCAGCTTTTGCAGAGTTGACCATGTTTTTTTCTGCAAGCTCAACAAGACCTTCACCTTCTCTGAAATGAATTTTTACATAAGGATTGTATTTTTCCCTGTTTCGTTTAAACAAGGCTCCACTGAATGTGCCTTGTGTTGCAAGTACTCCCACATTTCCTGTTTCAGAGAGCAGGGAAGCCGGTTTAATTGCAGGTTCCATTCCCACAAAGGGAATATCAGGATGGGATTCTCTGAGAAAATCAATGGCTGCTGCAGTGGCCGTATTGCAGGCAACAACGATCAGTTTTGCACCATCCTTTAAAAGCAAATCGGTAATACACATGCTGCGCTCAATGATTTCTTCCCTGCTCCGGCAACCATATGGTGCAAATTTACTGTCTGCATAATAGATAAATGATTCACGGGGAAGAAAGGCAGACACAACCTTCCAGACGGACAATCCGCCCAGGCCGGAATCGAACATACCAATGGGTGCTTCAGACTTACTCATAATGTAAAAATAAAAAAAAAAGACCATCCGCTAAGCAGCGAATGGCCTTTCTCTACATAATTTCATTAATTACAGACCAAGCTTGGTTTTAACCTTATCTGTCAGGTCATTACTATCATCAGATTTGTACAGCAACATTGAGGCATCATATATGTAAGTATACCCCTCTTCATCACCAACATCCTTAATTGCAGTCCTGATTTTCTCATAGATGGGTTTCAGCAATTCCTGTTCTTTTTCCTGCAGGTCTGATTGTGCGCTTTGCTGAAATCCCTGGATTCTCTGCTGGAGTTGCTGAATCTCCATTTCTTTATCACTTCTTACAGAAGTACCCCAGGTCTCATAATTTTCTTCATACTCCTGGTATTTCTTTTCAAACTCAGCATTCATGGTTTGTAACTGATTTTCCAGTTGTTTAGAATACTCGGTAATTTGCTTTTCTGCCTGTGTACGTTCCGGCATTTCTTTGAAAATGTCTTCTACTTTTACATATCCGTATTCGGCTTTCTGTGCAAAACTGCCAGCGGCACTACTTAGCAAGAGTGCAAGTGCCATCAATAATCCAATGCGTTTCATCATATTCTGTTTTTTGTTTAAATTTCTACTATTATGCAAAGTTAACAATTAATTTTTGTAGCCCAATTTTCGGAGCACATCATCGCTCTTATCATATTTTGGGTCAGTATAAAGCATATTCATGCTATTGGCTGTATCAAAGATAACAGCATAATTCCCCTCCTGAGCGATTTCTTTCACGGCATTAAAGATATCATCCTGAATCGGTTTAAGCAATTCTTTGCGTTTCTCGAATAACAAGCCTTCTCGCCCGAAATATTCTTGCTGCAATTGCCGCATTTCTTTTTCTTTCCGGATAATTTCCTCTTCTCGTTTTGCTTTCAACTCGTCTGTAAGGAAAACTTTTTCTGATTTAAAGTCTTCATACATTTTTTCGATTTCACCTTTCATTTCATCAATTTCCCCTTTCCACTGCTCGGACAATTCGTTCAACTGTTGCTGTGCAGTTTCATAAGTAGGGATATTGTTCATGACGTAATCAGTATCAACGTAAGCATATTTTTGTGCAAATAAGCCTGTTGAAGCAAAGATGACTGATAATATTATTACAAGTTTTTTCATAATGTTAAGGTTTTTGTTTCAGAACTATCTATCTGCAAATAACAGGCCAAAATTAATAAATTAGAATTGCTGACCAATAACAAAATGGAATTGAGATCCGTTCACCCCGGTTTTTCCATGAATTTCATCGAATCCATATCCCCAGTCGACACCCAGCATGCCAATCATAGGCATATAAACTCTGATACCAAAGCCGGCTGAGCGTTTTAAGTCAAAGGGATTATAATTGTTGAAATCATACCAGGCATTTCCGCCTTCAATAAAGGCAAGGCCGTAAAAAGTAGCCGTTGGATTCAGAGAAAGTGGATATCGTAACTCCAGGCTAAACTTATTGTAAAGATTTCCACCGTCAGAGGGTGTGAGTGAATTGTTGGTATAACCTCTCAATCCCACAGTTTCCCGTCCGTACAGGTTATATCCGTACAATCCATCGCCACCAAGCTGGAAACCTTCAAATGGTGATGGTCCCACATCACTGTTGTAAAATGCCAGGAATCCAAATTCGAATTTGGAGTGCAGCACAAGTGCTCTGCTTCCACCTTCTTTAGAACCAAGCAGGGTAGTAAACCAATCACCTTTGAATTTCCATTTATGATATTCAATCCAGTTATATTTTTCCTGCGGTGACATTCCCGAATAGTCTTTATCACCCAGCAATGAAAATGGTGGAGTCAGTTCCACAGAAAGATTCATGTCGCTGCCCCGTGTTGGGAAAATGGGGTTGGGTCCGCTGCTGGAGCGCCCGAGATCGGCAGTAAAGTTGATGTTGTTAGACGTACCGTCATCATAAATAAAGCCAGACCACTGATAAATATTGTAATGTTTGTATCCGAGTGCTGTATAAAGCGTAAAAAAGTCATCAGGCCACTCGAGACGCTGGCCGAGGCCTGCAGAGGCACCCGTGACAATAAACTTTTGAGCGGTACTATCGGAGCCGTATGTCTGTCGTGAATTATAGACAGAAACCGATAGTGAATTGGGTTTACGTCCTCCAAGCCATGGTTCAACAAAAGAAAAGCTGTAATTCTGATAATATGGGCCACTGGCCTGTGCTCTCAGGCTGAGTCTCTGTCCGTCACCGGCGGGCAATGGTCTGTAAGCCGAGGGATTAAAAACATTTTGTAATGAGAAGTTATTAAAGGTGAGCCCAAGTGTTCCCACAATCATGCCGGCACCATAACCACCGCTCAACTCTATCTGATCGGAAGGTTTTTCTTCAACAATATATTCAAGGTCAACCTCGCCTTTTTCCGGATCCGGCTCAAAATCCACATTCAGTTTTTCCGGATCAAAATACCCAAGCTGAGCAAGCTCTCTGATGGTACGTTGAATATCTGAGCGTTTATAGAGATCACCCGGGCGGGTTCTGATCTCCCGAAGGACCACGTGATCATTGGTTCGTGTATTTCCATTGATTGTCACTTCGTTAATTTTGGCCTGTTTCCCTTCATATATCTGCATTTCAAGGTCGATGGAATCACCTTCCACATTGACCTCAACAGGTGTAATATTGGAAAACAGATAGCCATTGTCCTGATATAGTGAAAAAACGGAATTCTCGCCCATGAGTCGTTCGTCAAGTAGTTGTTGGTTATACACATCCCCACGCTCAATGGCAAGAGCACGGGTGAGCTGTTCGTTGTTATATTTTGTGTTTCCTATCCAGTCAATCTCTCTGAAATAGTATTTATTTCCTTCATCAATAACAAGCTTCAGGTTAATGCTGTTATCGTCATTTTTCCAAATTGAATCTTTGATAATACGGGCATCACGGAATCCTTCTTCATTGTATTTTTTAATCACTGCTTTTTTATCGTCCCTAAAATCTTTGCTGATAAATTTAGAAGATTTAAAAACATTGTACCAGGCTTTTTCCTTTGTTTCTTTCATTGCCCGTTTAATTTTGAAATCTGACAAATGCTCATTGCCCTGGAGGATAAGATTGTCAATTTTTATCCTTTCTCCCTTGTTGACGTTGATGGTAAGGATAACATTGTTTGTCATGGTAGTATCCTTCTCCTGTTGTACATCAACAGACACATTCAGGAAGCCCTTATCAACAAAATATCGCTTCACACCTGCATTGATATTCATGAGAAGGTTTTCAGTTACCTGAGATCCCTTTGTCAGTTTCAGGTTTTCACGCAGATCGTCGGCTTCGCGTTTTTTTACACCGTTGAAGGTAAATTTTGACAAGCGGGGTCGTTCCTCCAGTTTAAGATTTAGAAAGACCTGCTGATTAACAATTCTGTCGGCAACAATTTCCACATCAGAAAACAGTCCCTGTTCCCAGAGATTTTCTACTGCAGAAGTGATCTCTTCGCCCGGTACACTAATGGTATCACCTACCTGCAAACCGGAAAGGTGTATGATCACGGAGTGGTCAAGGTGATTAATTCCAGTGACTTCAACTCCCCCAATCACATATTCTTTTGGGTTGTCGTAATTAATTTTTGTTAATTCGTCTGTCAAAGATACCTGCGCCAAACTGGCTGAAGTTATTGATACAAGTACTACTATGCTAAAAAAGAATTTCTTCATTCCGTCCACGCTTACAATTGTTCACTAGTTTTTCCAAATCGTCTTTCTCTTCCCTGGTAATCAAGGATTGCCTCGTAAAGGGCTTTTTTATCAAAATCGGGCCAAAGTATATCTGTAAAATACAATTCTGCATAAGCCAACTGGAACAACAGGTAATTACTAATTCTCTGTTCACCGCTGGTACGAATCATAAAATCCGGGTCCGGGATATCTCTGGTATCCAGGTATTGCGAGAATTTCTCATCATTGATTTCCTCTACGCTCAACTCTCCTTGCCTGACATCCTCTGCAATTTTTCTGCTTGCCTGAACAATATCCCATCTTCCGGAATAAGAGAGTGCAAGGTTGAGACACATGCGCTGTCCGTCTTTGCTTTTTTCGACAACATCCTGTAGTTTGCTCTGCACTTTTCCAGGCAATTGACTGACATCTCCAATGGTTCGCAACCTGATACTGTTTTTTGTCAGAGTATTGAGCTCTTTTTCAAGTTTATCAACAAGTAAATTCATCAAACCGGAAACTTCCTGTTCCGGCCGGTTCCAGTTTTCACTTGAAAAAGCATAAAGAGTAAGATGCTCCACACCCAGTTCAGCACAAGCCTCAGTTACCTCCCTCACAGCACCTGCTCCGGCCTTATGCCCGTGCAATCTCATACGACCACGCTGTTTTGCCCATCGGCCATTGCCGTCCATAATTATGGCAATATGCTTTGGCAGCCTGTCTTTATTTATTTTTTCTTTCAGTTCTGACATTGGCGTACAAAATTAATAATATGCATGACATTTAAAATCATTTATTGTAAATGCATATGATAATGTAACTGCCGCATAAGAATACCAATCATCATTTGTCATGAAACCTGTTTGTTTTCGTCTGTTTTCAGAGCTTGCCGGAATACGGGATTCTTCATAAATATCCAAATCTTCTCCGGTAACATTATCCAGCATATCTGAATAAGATTTTCTAAATGCCCATTCGGCACCCAGAACAATTCGATTGGTAAGGTTAAGTTTGAAGCCTACACCCATGGGTATATTCATCGCAAAATCTTCCTGGGCATCAGGTGTATATGATACACCAAGACCAAGATCAACATACGGAGTATAGTTTTTCTTTTTGGTTTCACCGACTTCATATACAAGGAAATGAAACTCTATCTGTGCTGCGGCTTCCCACAATCCGGTTTCGAAGGCATAATTTCTGAGGTTTTGATACTCAAACTCTGAGTCGAGGTCATCAGCCTGCAGGTGGGTATACATTCCACCGATTTTAAGGATTATCCGTGAATCAAAATGTTGTTTATAAAAGACACCGTAATTTGCTCTGGTTTTATAAAAATGCTGTGCCCAGTTTAAATCACCCATATAATAAGTTTGTCCAAGGTGTAGACCGATTTCTCCTGCTTTTTGCGCACTGCCTGTGCCAGCAGAAATAATCAAAACAAATAGCCCCGGTATAATCCGGGACAATAACAAATATGGAGTTTTTTTCAAATTTTTTCTTTTCATAAATTTACAATCGGTGTAAACCTAAGCCGTAATGCAAACGTAGTGCATATGAGAATAGTATGTATTTTCACATAAAATTTTAGAATTTTGGCATACCCGGTCCACTGGGACGGAGTTTGTAGGTTACATTAATTGTAAGAAACATGTATGCATCATTGTAATTTGAGTTTCCTCTCTGGCTATAGGGTGTCGAACCCGGCCAGTCGTTCTTTGATCTGTCAGCCAGTGCTCTTGCGACCTCATCATCTCCAAAGAGTTCGGGATCGACATAGGTTGTACTAACATCATCCATATAATCTGTAATGGCATATCTCACACCCCATTCAAAACCAACGCCCAGGTTTCTGTCCATGAGGAAATTCATACCAAAACCAACAGGAAAAGACATTGAAATCCGGCTGTATGGTTCACGGGTATCCACCCGTCCCTGTCCTTCAGTCCCGAGGGGTTGTAGTGCTACCCATTCGTCCTGGTATTGAGCTTTTGGATTGAACCAAATGCCATTCACTCCGGTAAAAATGTATAAACTGGGTGTATTGGATTTTCCCCGGTTTCTTCTCAGGTCGTACCTGTGCCCAAATTTTTCTTTGATGATGTGGTATTCAATATATCCTCCCAATTCCAGTATGGGTGATCGAAATGAAAGATTTCTGCTGTTTCGGTGAATTTCTGCGGTGGTTGCGTCATCACCATACAGCATTCCAAATGAAAGCAGTCCTTTTGTGGAAAATGACTTGTTCAATTTGTACCGGTATCCTGCAGAAAACACCGGGCGTGTAAAAGAAAATTCAAAATCTCTGGCATAATGGGTTCCGACCTGATCGGCACCACCCAATTCACCCATAAAATTTGTTGTTCCCACGCCGAAGATCACTTCTTCACGCAATTTTCTCCACTGAGAACCAAACTGAGCACTTGCCGATCCGACAAGCATTGTCAGCACAATTGTTAAAAGGAAAAGTCGTTTCATAATATCCGAACTAAAGCATTATAACACACAAGACAGAAAAACTGTTCACTGATTGCCATAATTTCTCACATCGACACCCCACATCAGTTTTTTCTGTAAAGTGCTAAAATAGTTATTATTAACCAAATTGACAAAATTTACAAAAAAATCAGCCTTTTTAATAATAATTTCTTCGTAGAAGGCTCTGTGGACTGCTCTGTAATCAAGGCTTAATTTGGCAGTTTTCTGCATTCCCTCCAGTTTCAATCTGAGTATTCCCTCATCTGAGATCACCAATGGCCGAACGGTGAGATTATGCGGGGCGATGGGTGTAATGACAAAATTTTTGCTATTGGGGTGCACAATCGGACCGCCACAGCTCAGAGAATAAGCAGAGCTTCCGGTGGGAGTACTCACAATCAGGCCGTCTGACCAGTAGGTGTTGATAAGCTGGTCGTTATAAAATGCATGCACTTTGATCATGGACGGGCTTACATGTTTTTGCAGTGCCACTTCATTGAGGGCATAATTGTTGTCACCAAAATCATCCAATTCTGTTTCAATCTTTAGAAGTGAGCGTTTTTCAAGAGTATATTCATGATTTATCACCTGTTCCAGTGCCTGAGGGATGATTTCTTTGGAAACATTGGCAAGAAAGCCCAGCCGTCCGCTATTGATACCCAGCACGGGAATTCCGGAGTCCTTAACAAGTGTTACCGTCTCCAGGAATGTTCCGTCGCCACCAATGGAGAAAATCATATCAAAATCGTCCCAGCCATCAATGGGGTGGCTAAACAAGCCTTCACAAGCCGGCTCATAGGCAACTTTTTCTTTAATAAAATTGGCGAACGGCTTATATATCCAGTATTTGATATTGTGTTTTCTCAGTGTCTCAAACATCTGAATTATACTTCCGTTGAACCCTTTATTAAATCGTCTTCCGTATATAGCAATTTTCATCATCAATAAATTTTATACAATGGAGAATGAAACCATGCAAATATACCAAAAGCTTTAAGATTTGTAAATGCCAGATGCATGCCAAAACTCCGGTCATAAAAAGTCTGACACTCCAGACCAAGGCCGCTGCTCATCAAAAAAGCCCCTTCCAGCTCATTGTCATACCCATAACTTTTAAACTTTCTGCTACCTGCCATATCAACGAATGAATACAAGAAAAGCTCGTAATATATCTCATCAAATTCATAAACCGGCATGTTGTTGATCTTGTACATCTCCCGGGCCAGTAAACGGTATTTGATTGTCTGATTCAAACCCGAACCGGAACCTGCATGAACAGGAAAAAGTTCATACCCTCGGGGATAATGCTCATATCCACTCATTTCAGACAAATAATAGGGAATATTTTCCTGATTCATGATGTGATATTTCAGGAAGTATTCTGCAGCATAATACCATTTTTCATTGAACTGATGATAGAATGCAAGCTCTGTATCAAATCGCAAAAAATCAGGAGAATTTTCCAATAAACCAATTCCATCTTTTCTCAATTGAAAAAAAAGATAATATCCGTTGGCAGGAAAATACTTTTTATCCCGCCTATCAGACTCAAACTGCATGCGAATGCTCAGGTAGGAAGCGTTTTGTTCTGCATGAGTAAGATAATCCGCTTGTCTTGCAAACAAAGTATCTGAAAGACTGAAATGATGAAAACTCCCAATCATCCGCACCCGTTTTCTGAGCTCCGGGCGTGATGTATACACCAGGCCGGCACGGTTTTCGTGTATTGCAACTTCATCAGGCTGGTAAAAATATATCTGCCTGTCGTTTTGATTTCCCACAGCCACCTGACGTTGTCTGAAACGGTCAGCAAAAAGCTGAACTCCGTGTTTCCCCTGTTTGTCCACTGCCGGATTTTCATACAAGAGGCCAAGCTGTTCACGATAGCCATACCGGAGTTTTAGTTTTAGAAACTGGTTTCTGCCAAAAAGGTTGTGTTTTTCAAAGCTCAGTCCGTAGTTCACTTTTTTCCAGTCTGCATTGTTCAAAAAGGCGCTCAGGTTTCGGTCAGCATGCTCCAGTATGGGATATACCCAGTAATACCATCTTTCTTTCAGCTCAATCCTTACCTGAATGCTGTCGCTGACGATATGTTCTGTGATATTTACCCGGACAAAAAGTGATGTATTCAACAGATTATCTTCCGAACAAGAGAAATACTGATCAAGATTGTCTGGCGGAACAGTATCGCCTATGGAAAAACATAATTCCCGGAGGATTACTTCATCATGGGTATGTCTGTTTCCATCAATATCAATATGCGAGATGACCTGCGCAGGGGCAGGCAAACACAACACAAGAAAAGTCAATAATTTGCAGATTACCCGATACATCAGACATTCAGATAAGACAGGAAGGATTCATATCTGTCACGATAATGCTTGTTGATGTCATCATCCATCAAAAATGAAGCCCTGATAACATAATCATAGCGATCAAAACTCCGGATAATTGGTAATATTTCGCTTGTATCCAGCTTGATGGTGACAAAAATTTTCATGCTGTCATTGGCACCGGACACATAAAGGCTGAGGATTTTGGTGTTTTCTTCTTCCACGATCCGGGAAATCTCATTCAAAGAATAATCTTTTTGCCCCATTTCCAGCACAATGATACTGCCTGTGTGACCGGCTCCGGTTATTTTGGCAAGGTGATGCACCAGATCAGGCAGGATAACAGAACCCAGAAATTTTTTTGAATCTGTTGCAAGCACCGGGATAAGAGTAAGTTTCATTTCTGCTACAATTTCTGCAACTTCCCACAAATGCTGGTCTTCCAGCACAAAAGGTCTTATTAGCGACAGCTTATGATTCCCAATGGCTTCTTTACCACAGTTGAGATTATAAATATCAGACTCTGAGATCATACCAAGAAAATCCTCATTGTTGACGATTGGTAAATGGGAAACTTTAAAAAACTCCATCCATGACAAAGCTTTATCACCGGTATCAGAGGTTTTCAAAGCCGGAACAATTTCAGAAATCAGATTTTTAGCATACATAGCGTATTATCCTTTGTTTTTTTTATTACCTGCAAATTCCGTTCCTGATAAAGATAACATATATTTGTAAGAAAAAGAAACAGATGACAAGATTGAGTGTAAACATAAATAAAGTTGCCACAATACGCAATGCGCGGGGGGGCAATATTCCCGATGTAGGTAAAGCAGCTGTCATGTGTGAAAGATTTGGTGCTGACGGCATCACTGTCCATCCCCGACCAGATGAAAGACACATTCGTTACAGCGATGTACGGGAAATCAAACCTGCCATAAAGACAGAATTCAACATTGAAGGTTATCCCAATGAGCAGTTTCTGGCTTTGATTGATGAAATCAGGCCACATCAGGTGACCCTTGTGCCTGATCCGCCGGGAGCTCTGACGTCAAATGCCGGCTGGGATACCAAAACAAATCAGAAATTTTTGCAGAAAATTATCATCAGGTTAAAAGAATCAGGTTGCAGAACTTCAGTTTTTGTCGATACCAATCCGGAAAACATTGCTCATGCAGCAGAAACCGGCACGGACAGGATAGAGCTATATACTGAGCCTTACGCCACAAGCTTTCATAAAAACAAAGAAGCTGCCATCGGGCCTTTCATTGCAGCCGCGGAAAAAGCACAGCAACTGGGGCTTGGTATCAATGCAGGTCACGATCTTTCTCTTGACAACCTGGCATATTTTGCAGTGAACATTCCGGGGCTTGATGAGGTTTCTATAGGACACGCCCTGATATCAGATGCACTGTATCTTGGACTTGAAAACACAATACAAATGTACAAACGTGAATTACTAAAACCCGGATCATGAAACTTTTTTACCGCGAATACGGAGAAGGAATTCCGCTGATTATTTTACACGGGCTATATGGCAGTTCTGACAACTGGATGAGTATAGCCAAAACTTTGTCCTCAGATTTTCGTGTAATTGTTCCGGATTTGCGCAACCACGGGCAATCTCCGCATCATAAAGACCACTCCTACCCATCCATGACGAAGGATGTACTGGATCTGTTTGAAAGTTGTGGTATTGATAAAGCACATATTTTGGGGCATTCCATGGGTGGTAAACTTGCCATGTTCTTTGCTGCCGAATACCCCGATATGCTTGACAAAATGATTGTTGCTGATATGTCACCTCGCTCCTATAAAAACCTGAGTGAGCCATCCGAGCATGCCAATTTCCATCTGAATCTGATGGACAAGCTGTTACAAACAGATATTTCATCCCAGGAGAATTTTGCTGATGTTGATGAAATCCTGTCAAAAGAAATTACTGATGAACGGCTCCGTGGATTTTTCTTAAAAAACATCAAAAAGACCGATGCAGGCCTTGAATGGAAACTTAACCTGAAATCTCTGCGCGACAATCTTCCGGAAATCATGGAAGGATTGTATGCAGATGACTTTGCAACGAAAAAAATCAGAATTCCCGTGCTTTTTCTGCGAGGTGAAAAATCAGATTACATTTCCCTGGACGATTTTTCGTTTATCCGGTTTATTTTTCCACAGTCGGAAATTATCAGTATCCCTGATGCCGGACACTGGCTACACGCTGAACAACCGAAACTATTCATCAAAAATGTCAAATATTTTTTAAAACCGCAAGCATGAGAACCCGCAAATCCAGAGACAGTTTAGGCCAGGTAGAAATACCTGCAGAAAAGCTATGGGGTGCAGTTACTCAAAGGTCTCTGGAAAATTTTAAAATCGGAAACCACCCCATTCCTGTGGAGATAATTGATGCTTTGGCTCAGATCAAGCGTGAAGCAGCAGTCATTAATCACAAATTCGGGCTCATCACCTCTCAGGCAAAAGATGTCATCACTGAGGTATGCAATGAAATTCTGAACAGGCAACACGATTCTGAGTTTCCTTTAAGTGTCTGGCAAACAGGATCGGGCACCCATACCAATATGAACATCAATGAGGTTATTGCCAACCGGGCAGAACAAATCAAAACCGGCGAAATAAGCGGGCAATACAGAATAATTCATCCCAATGACGATGTCAACAAAAGCCAGTCATCCAATGATGTCATTCCGTCTGCCATCCATATTGCTTTGTATGGTTTGATATACGGTAAAGTTCTTCCATCATTACAAAAACTGTCCGGACATCTCAACGCAAGGGCAGCAGAATTCAAGAATCTATATAAAACAGGACGCACACACATGATGGATGCAGTACCGATGACTATGGGCCAGGAGTTTTCCGCATTTGCCCGTCAGGTTGAATCCGGTACAGAGCATCTTGAAAGCAGTTCCGGGTATTTGCTTGAGCTGGCCATAGGCGGGACAGCAATTGGCACCGGACTGAATGCCCCGGAAGGCTTTTCGGAAAGGGTTTGTGAACGCTTGCAGCAGTGCACCGGACATGATTTTCATCCGGCTAAGAATCATTTTGAGGCATTATCCTCAAGGTCGGCAATTGTCAAAGTACAGTATGCCATGAGTGTACTGGCCGGCGAGCTGTTCAAGATTGCCAATGACATCCGCATGATGGCGTCCGGTCCGCGTACCGGTCTGCATGAAATTGAGTTACCGGCCATGGAACCGGGTTCCTCTATCATGCCAGGAAAAGTAAATCCAACACAAGTTGAAGCCCTGCAAATGGCATGTACGCGTATAATCAGCCATGATACAGGAAGCAGCATAGCGAACATGAACGGTCATTTTCAACTCAACGTTTTTATGCCTTTACTGGCTGCCAACAGCATTGAATCTGCACATCTGTTGGGAGATATCTCCAGTTCTTTTGCCAATTCTTACATTCAGAATCTCATGCCCTGCGAGGATCAGCTCAGGCAAAACAAGGAACAATCCCTGATGCTGGCAACAGCTCTGAGCCCGGTCATTGGTTATGAAAAAGCTGCAGAAACAGCACATTATGCACATAACCACAAGATCAGCCTTCGCGAAGCAAACCTGATACTCAAGTACTTAGACAGTGAAACATTTGATAAACTCATCAATCCTGAGAATATGGTATAAAACGTTTACTGTGTATTTTCCATGTGGCAAATATTACTAATTTTGTTATTTAGAGGAGAATATATCTATGTGTGGAATTGCTGGTTATTATGCATCTGATGGATTTGTTTCTGAAAAGGAGCTCAAATCCATGGCTCATATCCTTGAACACAGGGGTCCTGACGCTGATGGGTTTTACATCAACAGCAAGGCAGGATTGGCTCACCGGCGTCTGAGCATATTGGATCTTTCGGATAATGCCAATCAACCCATGGAGTCACATTCACGGCGCTATACATGTGTCTATAACGGAGAAGTTTTCAATTACAGGGAAATTGCGGCAGAGCTTAATATTGACCTGAAGACAAGCAGTGATACTGAGGTTGTCATTGAAGCTTTCGAAGCCTGGGGAGTAACATTTGTCAATAAGCTTAACGGTCAGTTTGCTATCGCCATATACGACAAGCAGAACAAGGAAATGTATCTTTTCCGCGACAGACTGGGCATTAAACCTTTGTTTTATTTCTGGGACGGTGAACATTTTGCTTTTGCTTCTGAGCTGAAGGCTCTGATGCAGATTCACCGAATACAGTCAAAAAAAGAGATAAACAAGGTAGCCATTCATGAATTTTTGCATCTTGGATACATTCCTGAGCCCAATACCATTTACCGCAACATACGGAAATTTCCGTCGGGGCATTTTGGAATTATTGATGACAATGGCTTGCGCATAGAGGCATACTGGATGATAGAAGGAGCCATCAGGAGGAATCTTATCAAAGATGAGAAGGATGCCAGGAACAGACTTAGTGAGCTTATTGAAGATTCCGTTAAAATGAGGCTGATGAGTGATGTTCCTTTTGGCAGTTTTCTCAGCGGTGGCATTGATTCCAGTCTGGTAACCGCTCTTGCACAGAAACATACAAACCGGAAGCTGAACAGCTTTTCCATTGGATTTAAAGAGAGCGAATACAATGAGGCAAGCTATGCTAAGAAAGTTGCGGACTATCTGGGAACAAATCATCATGAGCATATCATTTCCCAGAAAGAGGCCCGGGAAATGATTCCTGACATTGTCGAAAATTATGACGAGCCTTATGCAGATTCATCGGCCATACCCACTATGCTGCTGGCCAGATTTGCCAGCAAAGATGTCAGCATGGTTTTGTCTGGTGATGGTGGTGATGAGCTATTTCATGGCTATGGCGCCTATACCTGGGCCAAACGTTTATCAAATCCCCTCATCAGGGGTCTCAGACTTCCAATAAAAGCAGGTTTATCACGGATGTCAAACAAGCATAAGCGGGCATCTCATTTGTTTGAATTTTCAAGGAAGGAACAACTCAAATCACATATTTTTTCTCAGGAGCAATATTTTTTCTCACAAGCTGAAATAGCCGATATAATTCTCCATCACCATGCAGATGAAATTAATTTGCTTGAAGACTACAGTTATTTTGTCAGAGAGCTGACCCCGGGAGAGAATCAGGCTGTTTTTGATTTGCGCTATTATCTCAAAGATGATCTGCTGGTAAAACTTGACCGTGCCACCATGAAATACAGCATGGAAGCCCGAGTTCCATTGCTTGATCATAATATTGTTGAATTTGCGCTCAACCTTGATCCCAAACTCAAGATATTCAAAAACACAAAAAAATATCTTTTAAAGGAAACCTTGTATGATCAGGTGCCCAGAGAGCTTTTTAACAGGCCAAAGTGGGGGTTTGCTCTTCCATTAAAGCAATGGTTAAAAGAAGATTTGAGTTACCTGATTGATGATTTTCTGTCAAAAGAAATTATTGAGAAGCATCAGGTAGTTAACTATGATAAAGTAAAGTCCATGGTTGATAATTACCGAAGGGGAACAGATTATCTTTACAACAGGCTATGGGTATTGATTGTATTGCACCAGTTCTTAGAGAAGAACGACCGGTAAATCACTTTCAGAACAGGTTTATACAAAAAGCGCTGTCCGGATCGGGCAGCGCTTTTTGTTTTAGTCAGGCTTCAGCGGTAGGTCCGCCAAAATTCATCGGCATTTTTGGAGGAGTATGTCCTCCTTTAATTTTGATTTCACCATGCATACTTTCGAATTTTTTCACGTTCTCCTGTAGCGCGCCCATCAGGCGTTTGGCATGTTCAGGTGTGAGTACGATTCTTGACTTCACCGGTGCTTTTGGCACACCGGGCATGATACGGATAAAATCCACGATAAATTCTGAGCTGGAATGAGATATAACAGCAAGGTTGGCATATGTTCCCTGCGCTGTTTCCTCGTCCAGTTGGATATTCAGCTGATTTCCTTTTTTATTTTTATTGTCTTCCATAATAGTTAGGCTTATTCTTCTTCTGGTTGAATTGTTTCTCTGGCAGCACTTTCTTCGAGCTGTTGCAGTTCGGATTTATTGCCGACAAGTATCTTGTCATAATCACGCAAGCCAGTACCAGCCGGAATCAAATGTCCAACGATGACATTTTCTTTCAGTCCAAGCAGGTTATCATCTTTACCAAATATAGCAGCTTCATTGAGCACTTTATTGGTTTCCTGGAAAGATGCAGCAGACATGAAGCTTTGTGTCTGTAGTGCAGCTCTGGTAATACCCTGAAGTGCCTGGCTTGATGTTGCAGGGACGGCAGGTCTGCCGGAGACAATTTTCAGATCCCGGCGCTTCAAGAGTGAGTTCTCATCCCTCAATCGACGCGCAGTTACGATTTGTCCGGCCCTGAGGGTTTCGGAATCACCTGAATCCTCAATTACCTGCATTCCGTAAATCTCATCATTGACTTCACGGAATTTCCATTTATCGACAATTTGTTTTTCGAGGAACATGGTATCACCCGGATCTTCGATGATAACTTTACGCATCATCTGACGGACAACAACCTCAAAGTGTTTGTCATTGATTTTCACACCCTGGAGCCGATACACTTCCTGCACTTCATTGACAATGTATTCCTGTACTTTTGTCGGACCTTTGATATTGAGAATATCAGCAGGTGTAATGGCCCCGTCAGACAATGAAGTACCTGCACGGATGTAGTCACCTTCCTGAACCAGAATCTGTTTGGTGAGCGGTACCAGATATTTTTTGGTTTCTCCGTCTTTAGACCTGACGATGATTTCACGGTTACCACGTTTAATTTTACCAAACTCAACCTGTCCGTTGATCTCAGAAACCACAGCCGGATTGGAGGGATTTCTCGCTTCAAACAGTTCGGTAACTCTTGGCAGACCACCTGTGATATCGCCACCTTTACTCACATTACGCGGTATTTTGGCGATGGTTTGTCCTGCGATGAGTTTATCACCTTCTTCAACAGAAAGGTGAGCTCCCACGGGCAGGTTATAATTCTTCAGCACATTGTTTTTATCTTTAGGATCAACAATGGCAAGCTCAGGATTCTTTTTCTTGTCTTTGGTTTCGGTAATCACTTTTTCTTTGAATCCTGTTTGTTCATCGGATTCTTCCTGATAAGTAATACCCTCAATGACATTTTTAAATTTTGCTACACCGTTTTTCTCACTGACGATAATGGCATTGAAAGGATCCCATTGGCATATTTTGGTTCCTTTTTCCACTTTTTGACCATCCTGAACATACAGCTTTGCACCGTAGGGAATATTGTTGGTCATAAGTGTAATACCGGTATTATCATCAATGATTTTCATTTCTGCCATACGACCAATAACGATATCAACAGGTTCCTCATCCTTTTGCCTGAGTGTAACGGTACGCAGCTCTTCCATTTCCAGTCTGCCATCATATTTTGCAGTGATGGAAGATTCAGCGGCAATATTACCGGCAACACCCCCAACATGGAATGTTCTCAGTGTCAGCTGAGTACCGGGTTCACCAATTGACTGGGCAGCGATCACACCCACAGCTTCACCTTTTTGTACCATGCGTGAAGTTGCCAGGTTACGTCCGTAACATTTGGCACAAACCCCACGTTTTGATTCGCATGTGAGGACAGATCTGATTTCCACTTCTTCAATGGGAGAATCCTCAATTTTTTGAGCAATGGGTTCTGTGACCTGCTCGCCGGATTTAATGATAAGTTCACCGCTCTGAGGATGATAAACATCGTGGACAGTGGTGCGACCAAGAATTCTTTCATATAGTGATTCCACCACCTCTTCGTTTTTCTTAATAACCGTGGCCACAATACCCCGGAGTGTTCCACAATCAGGTTCTGTGATAACCACATCCTGGCAGACATCCACAAGTCTTCTGGTCAGGTAACCTGCATCAGCAGTTTTGAGAGCTGTATCGGCAAGACCTTTACGGGCTCCGTGAGTAGAGATAAAGTATTCAAGTACAGAAAGTCCTTCTTTAAAGTTTGCAAGGATTGGATTTTCAATAATCTGCTGTCCACCTCCTGCGGATTTCTGTGGTTTGGCCATCAGCCCCCTCATACCACAGAGCTGACGAATCTGTTCTTTGGAACCACGGGCGCCGGAATCCAGCATCATATACACAGCATTGAAACCGTCATTATCTTTGGACAATTTACTCATTACAAGTTGTGTAAGCTTGGCATTAGTATGAGTCCAGATATCAATGATTTGATTGTAGCGTTCATTATTGGTAATAAAACCCATGTTATAGTTATTCACCACTTCGTCCACCTGGTCATAACCTTCCTGAACCATATCAGCTTTTTCAGCCGGAATAATTACATCATCAAGGTTAAAGGACAATCCGCCCTTATAGGCCATTCCAAAGCCCATATCCTTAATATCGTCGAGGAATTTTGCAGTAACCGCGGTATTGGTTTTACTGAGGACAAAGGAAATAATACCCCGCACGGATTTTTTTGTGAGAATATCATTGATGTATCCGACATTTTCCGGTACAACATCATTGAAGAGAACACGTCCGGTAGTAGTATCAACAATGTGTGTAAAGGACTCTCCGTTTTCATCAATATCTTTCACCCTTACCTTGATATTGGCGTTCAGCGCGATTCTGCCTTCATTGTAGGCGATTTTCACTTCTTCCGGCGAATAGAATACAAGATTTTCACCCTTGACTCCTTTTCGGCCTTTGGTAATATAATACAGTCCCAGAACCATATCCTGCGAAGGAACAGTAATCGGGGCACCATTTGCGGGGTTCAGGATGTTGTGTGAAGCGAGCATGAGCACCTGAGCTTCCAGGATTGCGGCATTACTCAGTGGCAGGTGAACTGCCATTTGGTCACCATCAAAGTCTGCATTAAAAGCGGTACATGCCAGGGGGTGCAACTGAATGGCTTTACCTTCGATAAGTTTTGGCTGGAATGCCTGAATACCGAGGCGGTGAAGTGTTGGTGCACGGTTAAGCATAACCGGATGGCCTTTGAGCACGTTTTCCAGAATATCCCAGATGACAGGGTCTCTGCGGTCAACAATTTTTTTGGCAGATTTGACAGTTTTTACAATTCCCCTTTCGATGAGTTTACGAATAACAAAAGGTTTGTACAATTCTGCTGCCATATCTTTGGGAAGGCCGCATTCATGGAGTTTCAATTCCGGACCTACGACGATAACCGAACGTGCGGAATAATCAACACGTTTACCAAGCAGGTTCTGACGGAAACGGCCTTGTTTTCCTTTCAGGCTGTCGCTGAGGGATTTCAAGGGACGATTAGCGTCAGTTTTCACAGCATTAGATTTCCTTGAGTTATCAAAGAGGCTATCAACGGATTCCTGCAGCATTCTTTTTTCATTTCTGAGAATAACTTCAGGAGCTTTAATTTCCATGAGGCGTTTAAGCCTGTTGTTTCTGATGATTACCCTGCGGTACAAATCATTCAGGTCGGATGTTGCAAACCGGCCTCCATCAAGAGGCACAAGTGGTCTCAATTCCGGAGGAATAACCGGAATTACTTTTACGATCATCCATTCAGGCCTGTTTTTATCTTTTGAGGCACGGAAAGCTTCAACAACGCTGAGCCTTTTGAGGGCTTCATTTTTTCGCTGCTGAGATGTTTCCTTATTTGCTTTATCGCGGAGTGTATAGGATAGTTCGTCCAATTCAATACGATTCAGCAATTCAAATACAGCATCAGCGCCCATTTTGGCGATAAATTTCTGAGGATCTGTATTGTCCAATGCCTGATTTCCGGCGGGCAGGCTTTCCATGATATCAAGATATTCTTCCTCGGTAAGGAAATCCATCTTAGCAATGCCATCCGCTTCTTTGACACCAGGCTGAATTACGACATATTTTTCGTAATAGATGATGGTATCCAGTTTTTTTGTGGGCAATCCCAGGAGGTATCCTATTTTGTTAGGCAATGATCTGAAATACCAAATATGAGCGACAGGCACTTCAAGGCTGATGTGTCCCATACGTTCCCGGCGAACTTTCTTTTCGGTGACTTCAACCCCACAGCGGTCACAAACGATACCTTTGTAACGGATTCCTTTGTATTTACCACAATGGCACTCGAAATCCTTAACAGGTCCAAAGATTCTTTCACAGAACAAGCCATCTCTTTCAGGTTTATAGGTTCTGTAGTTGATGGTCTCTGGTTTTGTCACCTCACCACTTGAACGATCCAGAATATCTTCCGGGGAAGCCAAACTGATGGATAACTTATCGAAGTTACTGGTAACTTTCTTTTCTTTTCTGAAAGCCATATATCTGATTAATTAAATCCGTAAAACTTATTTCATTTCAAAATTCAGGCACAATCCCTGAAGTTCGTGTATAAGCACATTGAGAGATTCCGGAATTCCGGGAGTTGGCATTGGTGTACCTTTCACGATCGATTCGTAAGTTTTGGCACGACCTTTTACATCATCCGACTTCACGGTCAGAATTTCTCTCAATGTATGGGCAGCCCCGAAGGCTTCAAGTGCCCATACCTCCATTTCACCGAAACGCTGTCCACCGAACTGCGCTTTACCACCAAGTGGTTGCTGCGTGATGAGTGAATACGGTCCGATAGAACGGGCATGCATTTTGTCGTCCACCATATGTCCGAGTTTGAGCATATATATCACACCTACTGTAGCTGGCTGGTGGAACTTTTCTCCAGTTTCGCCATCGAACAGGTGTGTTCTGCCATAACGCGGTACACCGGCTTTATCGGTTAATTCGTTGATTTCATCGAGGCTTGCTCCATCGAAAATCGGGGTGGCAAACTTCATTCCAAGTTTTTCACCGGCCCAACCCAGTACAGTTTCATATATCTGCCCCAGGTTCATACGTGAAGGAACACCCAATGGATTCAATACGATATCTACCGGGGTGCCATCTTCGAGGAAAGGCATATCTTCCTGGCGAACGATTTTTGCAACGATACCTTTGTTACCATGTCGTCCGGCCATTTTATCACCGACCTTTATGACACGCTTATTGGCAAGATATACTTTGGCCATCTGCACAATACCATTGGGCAGCTCGTCTCCGATGGTAAGATTGAGTGACCGGCGGCGGAACTCTCCTTCAAGCTCTTTGTACTCGATGAGGTAATTCTGCAGGATGGTTTCAATCATCCTGTTTTTCTTCTTGTCAGTAGTCCATTTTGACGGGCTGACATTCAGATAATCAATTGTATTGAGAGATTTTTGGGTGAACTTTTTCCCTTTGGGGATCAATTCAGCGCCAAAATTATCTTTCACACCCTGGGATGTTTTGCCATTTACCAGAATAAAGAGTTTATCAACCAGTTTTGATTTTAAATTGGCGGCTGCCTGTTCAAATTCGTTATCGATATTCTCTATAAGCACTTTTTCCTGATTTCTGGTTTTTCTGTCTTTGAAAGTTTTGGAGAAAAGCTTTTTATCAACGACAACTCCGGATGTTGAGGGTGAAGCTTTCATAGAAGCATCCTTAACATCACCGGCTTTATCACCAAAAATGGCACGCAGCAGTTTTTCTTCAGGAGAGGGGTCTGTTTCACCTTTGGGTGTAATTTTACCCACCATAATATCTCCGGGCTTCACATTGGCGCCGATACGGATGATACCATTTTCATCAAGGTTTCTGGTAGCAGATTCGCTGACATTCGGGATATCTGCGGTAAGTTCTTCAAGTCCGCGTTTTGTATCTCTCACATCCAGCTGATGTTCAACAATATGAATGGAAGTAAACACATCCTCACGCACCACTCTTTCAGAAATAACAATCGCATCCTCAAAGTTATACCCTTTCCATGGCATAAAAGCCACTTTCAGGTTTCTGCCGATGGCAAGCTCTCCGCCCTGGGTAGCATATCCTTCAGTAAGGACTTGTCCTTTGGAAACTTTTTCACCTTTTCGTACGATGGGTCGGATATTGACATTGCTGTTCTGATTTGTTTTCTGGAATTTGGTAAGTGGATAGGTTACCATGTCATCTTTAAAAGAAACGAATTGTTCCTCTTCCGTTCTGATGTATCTGATAATGATTTTTTCAGCATCCACATACTCGACCACGCCATCCCCTTCAGCAACTGCGAGGATTCTTGAATCCCTGGCCACTCTGGCTTCAATACCGGTGCCAATAATTGGTGAGTCATTCTGAAGCAAAGGCACAGCCTGTCGCATCATATTGGAACCCATCAAAGCACGGTTTGCATCATCATGTTCCAGGAAAGGAATAAGAGAAGCAGCAATGGAAGCGATCTGATTAGGAGCCACATCCATCAGTTGGATTTTTGATGGTTCATTGACAATGTATTCCCCATCATGTCTGACACGGATTTTATCAGACTGGAATATACCATTGTCATCTATCGGTGCATTCGCCTGTGCGATCACATGATTTTCTTCTTCCTCCGCACTGAGATATTCTATATCAGTATCGTTGAGTTTTACCTGTTCGCTTTCCACTTTACGGTATGGTGTTTCAATGAATCCAAGCTCATTGATTTTAGCATACACACAAAGTGAAGATATCAGGCCAATGTTTGGTCCTTCCGGTGTTTCAATGGGGCAAAGTCGTCCATAGTGCGTATAATGGACATCCCTGACTTCAAAGCCGGCACGTTCTCTGGACAGGCCACCAGGACCGAGGGCAGAGAGTCTGCGCTTATGTGTCATTTCAGCCAGGGGATTTGTCTGATCCATGAACTGCGACAACTGATTGGTACCAAAGAAAGAGTTGATAACCGATGACAATGTTTTAGCATTGATCAGGTCAGTGGGATGGAAAACTTCATTATCCCTGACGTTCATTCTTTCCCTGATTGTTCTGGCCATACGGGCAAGTCCGACACCGAACTGATTTCCAAGTTGTTCACCGACGGTACGAATGCGTCGGTTGCTGAGGTGATCAATATCATCCACATCAGCTTTGGAATTAATCAGCTCGATCAGGTATTTAATAATGGCGATAATATCCTCTTTTGTGAGAGTTTTGGTATCGACATTAATATCAATTTTAAGTTTTCTGTTGAGTCTGTAGCGTCCCACCTCACCGAGGTCGTATCTCTTATCTGAGAAGAAAAGATTATCGATAACCTCTCTTGCTGTAGCTTCATCAGGTGGTTCGGAGTTACGTAACTGTCTGTATATATAAACAACGGCTTCTTTTTCTGAGTTACAGGGATCTTTTTGAAGCGTGTTGTAGATGATTGCGTAATCTGATGTTTTGGACTGCTCCCTATGTACCAGGATGGTTTTGGAACCTGATTCAATGATGGTAGGAATATCTTCCTGTTTAATGACAGTTTCTCTGTCGAGAATAACTTCATTTCTTTCGATGGATACAACTTCACCTGTATCTTCATCCACGAAGTCTTCCACCCAGGATCTAAGTACTCTGGCAGCCAGTTTTCTACCAACAACTTTTTTAAGTGCTGTTTTATTAGCTTTGATTTCTTCGGCGAGTCCGAATATTTCGAGAATTTCTTTATCGCTTTCAAATCCGATTGCCCGGAGAAGAGTAGTTACAGGTAATTTCTTTTTTCTGTCGATATAAGCGAACATGACAGAATTGATATCTGTAGCGAACTCCATCCAGGATCCTTTAAAAGGAATAATCCTTGCGGAATACAATTTTGTACCATTGGCATGCAGGCTTTGTCCGAAGAAAACCCCTGGTGACCGGTGTAACTGTGACACGACAATCCGTTCAGCGCCATTGATTATAAAAGATCCTCTGGGGGTCATATAAGGGATTGTTCCCAGCCAGACATCCTGCACGGTAGTTTCAAAGTCCTCATGTTCCGGGTCGGTACAATAGAGTTTGAGTTTGGCTTTGAGCGGGACGGAGTAAGTCAGTCCCCTCTCAAGACATTCCTCAATGGTGTACCTGGGCATATCGATTGAGTAATCGAGGAATTCGAGAACAAAATTATTTCTGGTGTCTGTAATAGGGAAATTCTCATTAAACACCTTAAAGAGGCCCTCGTTTTTTCTTTTCTCAAGAGTTGTATCCAGTTGCAGGAAGTCTTTAAAAGATTTCAACTGCACTGCGAGAAAATCAGGATAATCTAGCTGATTTTTTGTTGTTGAGAAGGAATATCTCTGTTGTTTTTGTACTGACATTGACGTTGGATTAGTTAAAGAAAATATATAACAACGAAAGGTTTAAAACCAGGTATGCCTGGTTTTAAACCTAAAAATCGTTAATATACGCTGAACTTATTTAAGTTCAACCTCTGCACCCTCTTCTTCGAGCTGAGATTTGATCTGCTCGGCTTCTTCTTTAGCCACACCTTCTTTAACTGCAGCTGGTGCGCTATCGACGAGGGCTTTAGCTTCTTTAAGGCCTAATCCGGTCAATTCTTTAACTACTTTGATAATTTTAAGTTTTGCCTGACCAGCAGAATTCAACATTACGTCGAATTCAGTTTGTTCAGCTTCTGCTTCACCTTCGCCACCAGCCGGAGCTGCGACAACTGCAGCAGAAGCAGCTGGTTCGATACCATACTCTTCTTTGAGGATGTCTGCGAGTTCGCTGACATCTTTAACAGTCAGATTTACTAACTCTTCTGCTAATTTTTTAAGATCTGCCATTTTACTATAACTTTTACGATGATTTCAATACTAAATATTTATTACTCTTTTTCGGCCAGTGCTTTTGTAAGCCCGGCAATTTTTTGACCAGCACTCTGGAGTTGAGATACAACTGTTTGAGCCGGGGATTGCAACAGCATAACGATGTCACCGAGGAGTTCTTCTTTGGATTTCAGTGAAGCCAAGACTTCGAGCTGATCCTCTCCTACGTAGACACTTTCAGCTGCGTATGCCCCTTTAAAAATAGGCTTATCATGGTTTTTAAGGAAATCCTTAAGAACTCTGCCGGGAGCATTGGCCGTATTGGTAAACATGACGGTAGTATTATTTTTGAGCAAATCATATAGCTCATCAAATTCACCATCGGCTTTATCCAATGCTCTTTTAAACAGTGTATTCTTTACCACAGTAAGCTTTACTTCTTTCTCAAAGCAATTTTTGCGGAGGATTGTAGATTCTTCAGCATTTAACCCCTGCGCGTCAGTCAGGTAAAAATGTTCGAATTTATTCACCTCTTCGGCCAGAATGTCAATCTGTTTGTTTTTGTCTTCTCTTTTCTTCATAGAAGTAAAGTCTAAAAATTTAAACCAAAGACTTTGGATCGAGTTTAATACCCGGGCTCATAGTACTTGAAATGTGAACACTCATCATATAAGTACCTTTAGACGATGCCGGTTTTAGTTTGGCGATTGTCTGAGCGATTTCCTTAGCATTGTCCTTGATTTGTTCAGGGGTGAAGGAAACTTTTCCGATACTGATATGAATAATACCGTATTTATCAACTTTAAAATCGATTTTGCCTTTCTTAACTTCTTCGACGGCTTTACCGATGTCCATAGTTACAGTACCACTTTTGGGATTGGGCATTAAACCCCGGGGGCCAAGGATACGTCCCAGGCGTCCGATTTTGGCCATTACAGGAGGCATGGTGATAATCACATCCATATCAGTCCAACCTTCCTGAATTTTCTCGATATAATCATCGAGACCAACATAATCGGCTCCGGCATTTTTTGCTTCTTCCTCTTTTTCTGGTGTACACAGCACAAGTACTTTGACCTCTTTGCCGGTACCATGTGGCAGGGTAGTAATACCTCTGACCATTTGGTCGGCTTTACGGGGGTCAACACCAAGCCTGAAATCCATATCCACAGAAGCGTCGAATTTGGTGGTAGTAACATCTTTCACCAATTTTGCAGCTTCATCAATGGGATATTTTTTCTCGGCTTCGATTTTTTCGATTACCTGTTTTCTGTTTTTTGTCTTTTTTGCCATTTCGAGTCACGCTTAATTAATTATCAAACGGGGCATCACCTTTTACGATAATCCCCATACTACGAGCCGTTCCAGCAACCATTTTCATTGCAGACTCCACTGTAAAACAGTTAAGGTCGACCATTTTGGCCTCTGCAATTTCTTTGACCTGATCCCAGGTTACCGAACCCACTTTATTTCGGTTTGACTCGGGAGAACCCTTTTTCAGTTTGCTGGCTTCGAGCAATTGAACGGCAGCCGGTGGGGTTTTTACAATAAAATCAAAAGACTTGTCACCATACACAGTGATGATAACAGGTAAAACTTTACCGGCCTGTTCTTGCGTACGTGCGTTGAACTGCTTACAGAACTCCATAATGTTCACTCCTTTTGCACCCAGTGCGGGTCCAACCGGAGGGGAGGGGTTCGCAGCACCACCACGAATTTGCAATTTGATCAGGGCCTCTACTTGTTTAGCCATAATTTTTACTCTTTTTCAACTTGCATGAAACTCAATTCCAATGGTGTTTTTCGTCCAAAGATTTTCACCATTACTTTCAGTTTTTTCTTGTCTTCATGGACTTCTTCTACGGTTCCGTTGAAACCATTAAAGGGTCCATCAATAACTTTCACAGATTCGCCAACATAATACGGGATGTTGATTTCTTCTTCCTGTTCTGCGAGTTCGTCAACTTTACCAAGTATCCTGTTAACTTCTGACTCTCTCAGGGGTACAGGTTCGCCCGATTTTGAACCGAGAAATCCAATAACATTAGACACATCTTTGATGATGTGCATAATTTCTCCATCGAGAGCTGCTTCAATCAACACATATCCAGGGAAATAGTTTCTTTCTTTAGAGACTTTTTTTCCATTTCTCACCTGATAGAACTTTTCCATCGGGATCAAAACATTGGATACTTGTTCTTGCAGTCCTCTGCGGGCAATTTCAGTTTCGAGATAGTCTTTGACTTTTTTCTCTTTTCCACTGATCGCCCGGATCACATACCATTTTTTTTCAACATCAGCCATGCTAACTCACAAATCAATGATTAAAAAATACTGTAGATGAGTTCCAGCAGGTTTTTAAATGAAACATCCATCAAGTAAACAATAAGTGCAATTATTACGGAAGCAACCATTACTACTAATGCGCTATTTTGAAGGTCTGACCATGTAGGCCAGGACACTTTATGAACCAACTCTTCGTAGGTTCCTTTAAAATATGTTCTAATATTTGCCATATTCTTGCAACTTTCTACTTTGCACGGGTGGAGAGACTCGAACTCCCAGCCTGCGGTTTTGGAGACCGCTGCTCTGCCAATTGAGCTACACCCGTATAATGATAAAATTAATTCGGCAGGCAGACCTGCCGAACTAATTTTTGTATCATTTATACCTTGTATGGTTTACTCGTCAACTTCGATAATCTGACCTGCACCTACGGTACGTCCACCTTCACGGATTGCGAAACGCAGACCTACGTTACAAGCTACAGGATAGATAAGATCAACATCAATGGTTACGTTATCACCAGGCATTACCATTTCAACACCCTCTGGCAGAGTAATCTCACCGGTAATATCCATTGTACGCAGATAGAACTGTGGACGGTATTTGTTATGGAATGGGGTGTGACGACCACCTTCTTCTTTTTTCAGTACATATACCTCAGCTTTGAAATGTGTGTGAGGTTTAATTGAACCTGGTTTGGCCAATACCATACCACGTTTAATTTCTTTTTTGTCTACACCACGGAGCAAGAGACCAACGTTATCACCAGCTTCACCGGTATCAAGAATTTTACGGAACATCTCAACACCTGTAACAACAGTTTTACGTTGCTCTGCACCCAGACCTATAAGGTGAACTTCTTCACCAGTGTTAACAACACCGGCTTCGATACGGCCTGTAGCAACAGTACCACGTCCTGTAATTGAGAATACGTCCTCAACCGGCATCAGGAATGGTTTTTCATTGTCACGCGGAGGAACGGGAATCCACTCATCAACAGCTGCCATAAGTTCACGGATATTTTTCTCACCGCTTTCTTCTCCATTGAGACCTGCAAGAGCAGAGCCACGGATAACCGGAGCATCGTCACCTTCGAATTCATAGAAGCTCAGGAGTTCACGAACTTCCATATCAACGAGTTCGAGGAGTTCTTCATCATCAACAAGGTCGCATTTATTGAGAAAGGTCACAATTTTAGGTACGTTTACCTGACGAGCGAGCAGGATATGCTCACGGGTCTGTGGCATCGGACCATCAGTAGCAGCTACAACGAGGATAGCACCGTCCATCTGAGCAGCACCAGTTACCATGTTTTTCACATAGTCGGCATGACCCGGACAGTCAACGTGTGCGTAGTGACGATTTGCGGTTTCGTACTCTACGTGCGCTGAGTTAATTGTAATCCCTCTTTCTTTTTCTTCGGGAGCGTTGTCAATAGAATCGAAACTGGCTTCTGTGGCATAACCATCTTTAGCCAGAATCTTGGTAATCGCAGAGGTCAGTGTAGTTTTACCGTGGTCAACGTGACCAATGGTACCAATATTGACATGCGGCTTGTTTCTTTCAAATTTTTCTTTTGCCATGGTTTTAAATGTTTACTTACAATATTACTTCTTAGATATTCTGTATTCTACTTAATAAAAAAATCAGAGCCAATGATGGGATTTGAACCCATGACCTCTTCCTTACCAAGGAAACGCTCTACCCCTGAGCTACATCGGCTTTCAGAGCGGGAAACGAGGCTCGAACTCGCGACCCCAACCTTGGAAGGGTTGTGCTCTACCAACTGAGCTATTCCCGCATCCTTAGCTTTAATGACAATAAAAGTGGGGAGAGCAGGATTCGAACCTACGAAGGCATTTGCCAGCAGATTTACAGTCTGCCCCAGTTGGCCACTTTGGTATCTCCCCAAACAATGGAGCCGATGGACGGATTCGAACCCCCGACCTGCTGATTACAAATCAGCTGCTCTGACCAGCTGAGCTACATCGGCTATTGTTTCTAAGAACGTTTACGGGATGTGAAACCCGTACCGAAAACGGAGTGCAAATATATACAGTTTTATTTTACTACCAAAAAATATTTGGAATTATTTTTTCAGACGTTGTTTTTCTTTGAATTTTTTGAGTTGTCTGCGCAGTGCCTGGTAGTTGAGATCAACGGCCTGCTCGAAGGTTTTGGCCTGCTTTTTGGTAAATACACCATCTTTGCGGGGGATGTCAATTAATACCTCGACGAACTTATTTTCAAGGTCGTCAACATTTTCCACTTTCAGCGTCACATCTGCAGCGATGATGTCTGGTGCTACCTGTGTGAGCTTTTCCATTTTCTGATTGATAAAGTCAACCAATTTTTTGTCTGCATCGAAATTTAATGAGTGCACATTAATGTTCATATTATTACCTCCTTGAAATTAAATGCCGGCTCTGGGATGAGCCTGTTTATATATTTTTTTTAATTGTTCGAAACTGTTATGTGTGTATACCTGTGTGGCAGCAAGGCTTGAATGTCCGAGAAGCTCCTTGATGGCATTGATATCAGCACCGCGATTAAGCATATGTGTTGCAAAACTGTGTCTGAGTGTATGCGGACTTCTTTTTTTCATTGTACTAACCTGAGACAAATAAAAGTTTACTGTATTATAAACGAATGATGGGTACAATTTATGGCCTGAATTGGTAACAATTAACATATCATAAAGATTACAAGAAAACCCCTCATTTTGTTTTGCATGAATATAGGATTTAACGGTTTTTGTAATGTCTTTGGATACGGGTATCAGGCGCTCCTTATTGCCTTTACCTGTCACTTTGATCTGATTTGCCTGCCAGTCAATATCTCCGTGTTTTATCCCCATAAGTTCGGCCTGACGGATACCCGTAGTATACAACAATTCAATCAACAGAAAGTCCCTGATTGCCGAAAAGGTTTCCTCATGCTTTTCAAACAAGGTGTAAAGTTTTTCCATTGGTTTTTCCGGCATAAATTCAGGCAGTTTTTTATTCATTTTGGGAGACTGCACTCTGTCAGCTGGGTTTATCTTAAGGACATCATTTTGTTGCAGATAGCGATAAAACCCTTTTATGCTTGTGAGTTTTCTGTTGACAGTTCGAGGACTAACAGAGCTCATTAAATGAACAATCCAGGCACGAATATCTCCGGAGCTCACCTCCATCAATGCCTGGGTTTCATTTTCTTCAGAAATAGAGAAATAAAAATAAAATTGCTCTACATCTTTTTTATATGCCTTAAGGGTATGTAAAGAATACCGCTTCTCAAACTCTAAAAACTTCAGGTACGCGTCCTTTTGCATAGTCAACTTCACTTATAAAATATTACGTAAAGTGGATGCAAAGGTTTCAGGTACGAAAGATTTTAATTGGCCTGATCTTTAAGTTGCTGAATATATTTGGCGTGGATCATCTGCTGACGACGCTGCATAGATGGTTTTGTATATGCCTGACGATCGCGCAATTCTTTGATAACACCGGTTTTTTCAAATTTGCGTTTGAAACGTTTCAATGCTCTGTCGATGTTTTCGCCTTCTTTTACTGGTACAATAATCATATGTTTATCTTTTATTTCAATTAAATTAAAGGGCTGCAAAAATAAGCTTTTATTTTTATCTGTCAAACTCTTTTTTAATGCAGGGACAAATATGGTGAAATTTTTTGGTACGTAGTATCCTTTAGAATATTGTTTTGTTGTAATTGACTGAGAGAATCAATTTCACCTGCATGATCCCTGAATTTCATGATGTTTTTAACATCTGCCTTTGACAGATATGGGTGCCTTAGCAAAGTACCGAAGTCTGCTTCGTTGATATTTATTGTAGTAATCTGTTCGGGATCAATCATGACCCACTTTTTTAGCAACTGATAATCTTCCTGGCTGATATCATACACTTCCTTCAATTGTCCGGTATGGATATAACCACCCAGCAGATCTCTGTATGAGAGTATCTGGCCGGCCAGTTTCTTACTGATGATATCAAGTTCCATGAGTTCTCTGAATCCGGCGGTGTTAATATCTACAGGCGACTTTTCATCCGGTGTATCCCGGTGTTTTTCCTTCTTTTGCTCAAATTGCATGAAAGGTTCAAGTTTTTCAAGCAAATCGTTATCCATACCATAAAGTCGCTTAATGTCCGTTATGCTGTCGAATCCGCCGGAAGCCTCTCTGTATTTAACCCATCTTTCTGCCACCCCATTGTTAAAACCAAGCAGGAGGAGGCTGTCTTTCCCAATGCGGTTGGGATCAAAAAAGAAAGCTTCTTCCTCTTCTTCTTCCTCTGCAGATGATATTGATATGTAAGGTTCGAGTCTGTCGTACAATTTTTCCGGTATGCCATAAATCTTTTTCAGATCGTGTTTTTCCGAAAAATATCCACCTGCCTTTCTGTAATTCATGATGTTATCAGCCAGGCTTTCTGTAAAGCCAAGATCCATCAGTTCTTGTCTGCCGGCTGTATTTGGATCAAAAGCAAAAAGTTCTTTACTGTAATCCGGAGAATAATCATCCTGCGCGGATTTCTGTTGATGATGTGTCTGATCAGCACTCTCATCTGCAGCAAGTTTCATTTCAAACCGGTTGATTTCTGATTCAAAACCGGAAAAATCATACATTTCATGTTCATCCCTATTCCAGGGCGACCAGACTTTGATTGAGATAAGCAAAAGCAAAAGAATCACAAGTACAATAACTCCACGTTTTTCTCGTGTAGTAAAGGCCAGGATATCTTTCCACTTGTTTGACATTATCTCAGGGTCAATACAAAGTTTTGGTTTCTTTCATGGCCTGAAAATACTTTTCGATTTCATTTTTGACGACTGGTGCGAGCAGCACAATGCCTATCAGGTTGGGGATTGTCATAAAGGTGATGACCATATCCACAAAATCCCACACCATATCAAGCCCCCAGATACTGCCGAGGAATACAAATGCGCCAAACACCCAATAATATGGTTTGATGGCTTTGTATCCAAAAAGATATTGCACGGCCCTGCTACCATAATAAGACCAGGAGATTATGGTAGAAAAAGCAAACAACAATAATCCGATGGATATAAGGTGTCTTGAAACCCGTCCCAGGCCAATGGGTTCCAGTCCGATTCTAAAGCTGTCAATGGTAATGCCCACTCCTTCTGAACCAGTAGTCCATGCCCCGGTAACAAGAATCACCATAGCGGTCATTGTACAAATAATCAGGGTATCAATCAAGGGTCCGACTGAAGCCACAAGGCCTTCCCTTACGGGGTATTCGGTTTTTGCAGCAGCATGAGCAATGGGTGCAGAACCTTGTCCGGCTTCGTTACTGAATAATCCCCGCTGTACACCAAATTTCAGTGTCATGATAAATACAGAGCCTGCAAATCCTCCGGTAGCAGCAGTTCCGGTAAATGCATCCCCAAAGATCATGGCAAAAGCACCCGGAATTTCCTTATACATAACACCAATAATAAGCAGGGCAGTCAGCACATAAAAAACTGCCATAAAAGGCACGAGTTTAGACGTTACCCTGGCGATACGTTTGATACCTCCGATAATGACCAGAAGTGTAAGCATCATGATGACCAGACCGGTATGCCAGGTATCCACGCCATAACTGGTAAACAGGGCATCGGAAATGGAATTTGCCTGGGCCATATTTCCGGTACCGAAAGAGCAAATGACTGCAGCAACTGCAAAGATCACTGCCAGGATTTTGGCGAATTTTCCCAGTTTCTTTTTCAGGCCGTATTCAATATAATACATAGGTCCGCCGGAGACTGAACCATCCTGATTGATTTTCCTGTATTTCAGTCCGAGTGTGGATTCCACGAATTTCAGCATCATGCCAAAGAATGCCACGATCCACATCCAGAATACTGCACCGGGTCCACCCCATTGTATGGCAAGAGCCACCCCGACAATATTTCCGGTACCAACGGTGGCGGATAGTGCAGTTGTAAGGGCACGAAAATGGTTGATATCACCGGTATCCTTATTCTTATCATATTTTCCGCTGATGACACGGAAAGAATGTCTGAGTTTGGTAATATGCAGGAATTTGAATTTAAAGGCAAAAAACACACCTACCGGAATAAGCATTGCCACAATCAGATACCCTCCTACAAACTCATTATACCATTTTATTCCGGTATGCAGGAAATCGGTAATTTGCTGAAATACGTCCATAACTATTCAAATAAAATTATCATTTTTATCATCCAATCAGGCCAATTCCGTACAGGAAAACGAGAATTATGGCAAGCGGAGCAATATACTTTACAATAAAAAGAAAAATCCCGAAAACACGCATTTTGGCTTCCCCATGGTTGGTAAGTTCATTTTTCACAGCTTTAGACCCGAGCACCCATCCAAGGAAAATCACGATAAACACCCCTCCTATTGGCAGCAGCAGATTTGCAGACAACCAATCCAGATTATCAAAAATTGTTTTTCCAAATATTGTAAATTCCGAGAGTTCCGAGAAAGAGAGCGTGGCCAACACGCCCAGTAAGGCAATGGCTGATGCAAAAAGCAGTGTAGCTTTTCTTCTGCTCATTTTCAACTCTTCAATACCATATGCCACCACTACTTCCAGCAACGATATTGTGGAAGTGAGTGCTGCCACGGATAAAAGCAAAAAGAACAACACTCCGAAAATATAACCACCGGCGGGCATGATTTCAATCATGCTGCCAAAAATATTGGGCAGGGTTTGAAAGACAAGTCCGGGACCGGCATCTGCTGACATTCCGAAAGCAAAAACCGCGGGAAATATCATAACACCTGCCAGGATGGCAATGGCTGTGTCGGCAATGGCTACATGAAAGGCAGTAGAGGGCAGATAATTATCCTTTTTTATGTAAGAACCATATGTAATGAGTGCTCCCATTCCAATACTCATACTAAAGAATGCCTGTCCCAGGGCTTCGAGTATGACAATTCCATCTATTTTTGAAAAATCCGGTTTAAAAAGAAATTTGAGGCCCTCATCTGCACCGCCGAGAGTGAGTGAGCGTACACACATAACAAGAATTAGCAATACCAGCAGGGGCATGAGCATTTTCGTATATTTTTCAATTCCGTTGTGGACGCCGGCGAGAATAATGCCTGCAGTAAATATCATAAAAATCAGTTGCCAGAGCAAAGGCCTGAAAGTACTGCTCTGAAAATCCGTAAACATTTGATTCAGGCTTTCCGTATTTTTACCTGAAAACCCGTTTCCTATTGCCTGCATAAGATATTCAAAAGTCCAGCCTGCAATGGTTGAATAGAAAGCCAGGATGGCAAATGCAGCCACTATACCCATCAATCCTACGAGCCACCAGGGTTTTCCGGGAGCCAGCTTTTTGAATGATCCAAGGACATTGCGTTGTGCCTTTCGTCCTATTGCAAACTCAGCCAACATGACGGAGATGCCGATTGTAAAGATGAAGCCCAGGTAAATCAGCAGGAATGCTCCTCCTCCATTTTCTCCTGCCACATAAGGGAATCTCCAGATGTTTCCCAGTCCGACAGCTGATCCGGCAGCTGCAGCAATCACACCAAACTTCGAATTAAACCCGTCTCTGGGTTTGGAATTACCTGTCATAACAATCCGTTTGCTTAGTTTTGTTCCAAAGGTAAAAATTAATTGGAAAAATTCAAGCGAATACTTTTCATGCGATCAGGCAAATCCAGGCGGGTTGCTACTATGACAATACAGGAAAACCATACAGCCCAGCAAGTATGTTTTGCGGCAATTTTCCGGTTAAATTCAGGAAAAAGCCCAAATTTTCTGCAACAGGCTGCCCACAAAAAAAGCCACTCCTGGGAGCAGCTTTTTCATATCAACATAATTATAACTTAGCATATGTTGGTACAATTCAAATCATCGAATGCCTGCATCACACGCCTGGCCATACTTTCTTCTGCGGCTCTGAGCCATTTGCGCGGATCGTAGATTTTCTTGTTTGGCTTATCATCTCCGTCAGGATTTCCAATTTGTGCCTGCAAATAATCCTTTTTCTCTTTGTAGTATTGATGCACACCGTCCCAGAACGCCCATTGCGTATCGGTATCAATATTCATCTTGATCACACCGTAGCCAATGGCTTCTCTGATTTGTTCCTGAGATGAACCGGAACCACCGTGAAACACAAAGAACACAGGATTTTTTTCCGTTTTGTATTCTTTCTCAATAAAATCCTGGGAGTTTTTCAGAATAACCGGCTGCAATTTGACGTTTCCGGGCTTATAGACTCCGTGCACATTTCCAAACGAAGCAGCTATTGTGAAGTTATTGCTGACCTTTTTCAGTGTTTCATAAGCATATGCGACATGTTCAGGCTGAGTATAAAGCCTGGAATTGTCGATATCTGTATTATCCACACCGTCTTCTTCTCCTCCTGTTACGCCAAGTTCAATTTCGAGAGTCATCTCGATTTTGCTCATGCGTTCGAGGTATTTTTTACATGTTTGCACATTTTCTTCGAGGTCTTCTGCTGAGAGGTCAATCATGTGGGAGCTAAAAAGCGGTTTCCCATAGGCATCGTAGAATGCTTCACCTGCCTCAAGCATACCATCGATCCATGGCAACAGTTTTTTGGCGGCGTGGTCTGTATGCAGAATCACAGGTACTCCGTAGTTTTCTGCAAGGTGGTGGATGTGCTGGGCGGCAGTAATAGCTCCTGCAATGGCTGCTTCCTCATTTTCATTGGAAAGGCCTTTCCCTGCATAAAAATGCGCACCTCCGTTTGACAGTTGAATGATAACCGGGGCTTTGACATCACGGGCGGCTTCCATTACTGCATTGGCAGAATCAGTTCCGACAATATTTACGGCAGGGATGGCATACTTGTTATCCCTGGCATGTTGTAATACACGCTGTACATCTGTACCGGTAATTACACCGGGTTGAACAATATCTAATAAACTTGTCATAATTTTTGGGTTTTGGTGTTATCCCAAAAATACAAAAAGAAACGAGAGGAAAAAAAGAAAAAAACATGAAACCGAAATCAATCGTTATTCATCCGGGTTTTGTAAGAGTTTTATGTACACCGGCAGATGGTCAGAGTATCCACCGTGATATTTATATCCGATGTATGTCCGTTTTGGCTGTCTTCCAACATTTTTTTCATCTTTCTCAAGCAGGAAATCGGCCATAAAAACAGAAACATGATCAAAATCGGTATAGAGTGAACCTGATTTTTCCAGGAGGCTGCCGGAGACAATGATTTGGTCAAGTATGCCCCATTCTCCCTGGTATTTATGACTTCCCTGTCCTTTTTCTTCCTGCAGGTAATAACTGAGGTTATACAACACTTCAGGTCTGGGATTGGAGAATGTTTTCTGTGCCCTCAGGGTTTGTGTGATCGATTTATTATCAGGATAATCATTGAGATCGCCCATGATTACAATTTGGGGGTTTTTGTGTTCTTTGAACAGGCTGTCCACATGATGCCGCAGGACTGAGGCTGCGTGAACCCGTTTCGGCTCTGTTTCCATCTGCCCTCCCCAGCGTGATGGCCAGTGGTTGACGAACAGGTGTACCGTATCTCCGGTTCTTACTTCACCTTTCACATACAGTATATCACGGGTAGCACGCTGGTCTCCGGGGAAAACTACGGGAATGGGATAATCTTCAATGGGGTTGAAATTTTTTTCCCTGTATAGCATTGCCACATCAATTCCCCTGGCATCCGGTGATTCGTAATGTATGATTTCGTATCCGGCATTATACAATGGTGTTTTGCTGATAAGTTCCTCCAGAACAGTTCTGTTCTCGACTTCGCTAAGGCCTACCACATCCGGGGCATCCCATCCTCCGACAGCGGTGATTACCTGATAAATCTGAAACAGTTTTTGCTGATAGCGATAGTAAGTCCAGTATTTTGCAGTATCGGGCGTAAACTCCTCATCCCATTTGTCCGGGTCATCTTCCGTATCAAAAAGATTTTCAACATTATAGAACATGATATTGACTGCATCAGGATTTTCTTCAACAATTTCCTGTGCAGTAAGGATGCTACCGGCAATCATCAGCCATACGAATAATCCAATGTATCTATGCATAAAATTGTTTTTTAATTGCGTTCATAAGCTCCTAAATCCGGGCCCTCACCAGAAAGCCGACTGTACCCGTCATAATCAAGCGGCACTTCGTTGGCAATATCCGGATCACCCTGATTTAAAGCGGGTGAGAGAGAATCCAGGCGAAAATCATAGGTATCATATTTATCAATAAATTCCGGGTCTTCGTTGCGAATGATTGAAATATACTGCTCACTGTCTGTATTACTTTGTGTTTTCAGCAGACAATGATTAAAGACATAATCAAAACCGGCTTCTTCCACACCGTCAATATCAAGCTCTTCTTCCAGGTTACCATGTATGATACAATTGCCAAAGCTCGCTTCAAAAGGCCGGGCATCCAGTATGGTTCCCCCTTCTCCTTCATAGGTAAAGTAATTATTCATTACCAGGGAGCTGTTTTGCCGGCTGCCGGTATAATAATTGGCAAAAGTACAGTGTTTGAAATCATATTTTCCACCAAAGAGCAGTGCGGCTGTGTATTGCCCGCAATTTGCAAACACAGAATTTTCAGCTTCTATGTGGGCTCCTGCACCGTATAGGCCAGCTACATTCATGTGCTGGACAATACAGTTCTTCATTTTCACTGTGGGGGTACCGGGAGTAACTACAGAATCGGCACGTAGTCCGACAATGCTGTTTTTGATTTCCGTGTAATTCAATTCATTGTTTTTGCTGCCTGACAGAAAGTGTAATCCACCAAGGATATACAGCCCGCCATTTTCAAGCTCCAGCCACGCACCCCATTGTCCGGGTTCGTCCCGATAGGCTTCTTCTAACCTGTCGCCCTGAAAGACAACTGGTTGATCAAGCGTACCGTAGGTTTTCAGACTGCCTTCCACCAGCATGCTTGAGCCATAATGGAAATGCAATTGGGTTCCCGCCTGTATCTGCAGGTTAGCATTTTCATCAATCAGCACCGAATTATAAATCAGAAAGGGTTTATCGTCTGTCCAGGTTGTATCATTTGAAATCACATTCCCATCAATCAGATGGACGTTTTGTCCAAATGCCACCAGTTTGACATCCTGCGAATTACCATTCACACTGAATTGCACAGAATCTTTTTCCACCATATCATTGGCGGAAGGGTTAATGGTCAGCTCCACAAAAACAAAGATGGAGTCGCCGGCAGGGATATGAACATCCGACAAGCTTGTAGCCTGATATCCATCAATATTCAGGCGGTAAACAGAGTTTTTCCCTCGGGCAAGGCTGATTCTGTCCACTTCAATATCTTTATTATGAGGATTAATTACTGTAAAATATTTTGTAGTTGAGCCAATGCTTGTAAAGATGGTATCAAACTGCACGGTATCATTTGAGAATTCCAGTTTATCTGAGGGATCAGTGGTAAACTGGTTTTGTTCACAGGAAGCAAGGATAACAATTCCTGCCAGGAATATGATGACGATACAAATATCACGCATAAGGCAAAGATAATATTCTAATCAGACTTTTTTACTACAGGAAGCCGTACAATTGCTTTTCCTGTCGGGAGAAAAACGTAGGGACATTCATTTTATTGCTGCCTTCAGGGGCTTTACCGGATAAGCGGGAAATAATTCTGCCTCTTTCTTCCGGCAATCCGATGTACACATCCGCATTATTTGCCGGCATCAGGAGAAATGGTGAGCATGTTGCTTTCTTTCAGTCTCATAAAACCAATGTACGGGCAAAACCAGTATCCGCAATTCCGATTTACCTGACTTCATACAGGTGATTTTTTACTGCAAAAATCACCAGGCTGGCTGTATTTTTACAATGGGTTTTTTCCATGATGTTGGCACGATGCTTTTCAACCGTTCGTTTACTGATACACATATCATCAGCTATTTCCAGATTCGATTTTCCTTCGCAGACCTGCTGAATGACTTCTATTTCTCTTTCTGACAGATCATATTTTTCAATTCCAGGTTCTGACCTGATTCCAGCCAGCAATGCCTGGAGCAATTCCTGAGAAAAATATGTCCGGCCGCTATATACTGTTTTTATGGCGGTTTCCACCTCTCTGATATCGGAATCCTTTAAGATAAAACCTCTCACGCCAGCTTCGACCATTCTGTTGTAATAAGCTTCATCTCCATACATTGAGAGCGTAATGATTTTCAGGTCGGGATATTGGTTCAGGGCTCTTGTAGCAGCCTCAACGCCATCCATAACGGGCATGGCTATATCCAGCAGAACAATATCGGGTTGTGTATTTCCGAGATCATTGAGAAATTCTTCGCCATTGGCAGCTTCTCCAACCACACTGACATTTTCCATATTGGACAAAAGCGTTTTCAATCCATTACGAAACAATGTGTGGTCATCCACCAGCATTACTCTGATATCAGTTTTTGTACTCATACTCCAAAGGTATATAAATTTTCACATTTGTACCATTTTCACGGGAAGCCCTGATGTCCACACTTCCATTCAGTGAGGCCACCCGAGAGTATATATTGGAAATGCCCATGCCCTGTTGATTGCTGATAACTTCATCCACATTGAATCCCTGTCCGTTGTCCTGATAATCTATCAGAAGTGCTTTGCTGCTTTGATGCATAATAATTTCTGCTCTGCTTGCCCGGGCATGTTTGAGGGTGTTTGTCAGCATTTCACAGATTACCCTGTACACAATGGTTTCAAGTTTGCCGGAAAGATTTTTCTTGTCAATATCAGCTTGCATATGTGCTTTGATCTCTCCGGAAGCATTTATTTTGTTGATAAAGTTCCTGAGTGCCTGTTCCAGGCCAAAGTTTTCCAGCATGTGGGGGCTGAGGTTGGCAGAAATATCCTTGACAGATTTCAGAGCTTCCTGTATGAGTTTATTAGCGTTACCGGCTATTTCTTTTTGCTTTTCATTCTGCACTTGTTGTTCCAAAGCTGATACAGACATTCTGATTCCGGACATTAGGGGACCGAGTCCATCATGCAGTTCTCTGGCCAGGCGTTTCCGTTCGGATTCTTCAGCAGCAATGACAGAAGAAAGAATTTGTTTTTCAGTTTTGCGTCTTTCAGCCTCCATGCGGTCAATATAATTGAATATTTGACGAATTAATAAAAAGCCGAGGGCAAGAAAAAGTGAGGACAGCACACCTACCCATATATAGAGCAGGCGAAAATCCTGTGCCTGAAAATCCGACACCAATGGAAGGAATTCAACTATCCTTCTAACCAGCAAAGCAGCCAGTCCGAGGCTTATGAGAATCCATGAAAAATTATACTTAGTTCTTCTGGTAAGGCGCATGGCTTGTCCGGCCGCAATGACCTGAAAAATAACAGCCAATATGATGGTGATTTTCAGCAACATGATCCTGAGTATTGATTAAAAGGATACTAAGTTACTATTTCAGTTCTCAAGTTCCAAAGGCATGAAGTAATCCTGCACAAAAAAACCGTCTGCTTAAAAAAGGAGACGGTTTCTACAAGCTGTATTTCAGTAATTATTATAATTTTTCAATAATTGCATCGGCCATTTGGTCAGTACTGGCGGCACCTTTATGGATCACATCAGGTTTGCCACGCATTTTCATCATATCGTAAGTACGCACTTTGCCCTCTTCGATCACTTCAGCTACGGCTTTGCGGATGCGTTTTGCCATATCATATTCTTTGATAAAGTCAAGCATCATACAGGCAGATTCAACCATAGCGACAGGATTTACGATAGACACATCATAATCTGCATATTTTGGAGCAGATCCGTGGGTTGGTTCAAATACACCAATGCCACTGGCTGGGTTAAACTGAGCTGAACAGGCAAAGCCAAGGCCTCCAATGAGTCCTGCGAAGCCATCAGAAACGATATCACCGAACATGTTACCTGCAACGATCACACCATAGTCTTCAGGATTTTTGGTGAGCCACATCATCTGAGCATCAATATTGGTATTTCTGACCCAGATATCGGGATAATCATTTTTCTGAATCTCGAGAGCCATTTTGTACATCATACCGGATGTCTCGCGAATAACGTTTGGTTTTTCACAAACAGTTACAGACTCGTATCCAAATTCTTTGGCGTATTCAAAAGCTGCACGCAGAATACGTTCGGTAGCTTTTTTGGTAAAGATCCGTGTAGACACGGATATTTCTTCCCGTGGGGTTTCACCGAAATTCTTTTTAAATTTGGGATGAGACATCAGGGCACTGTACACCAGATCATCGGGGTTAGACCATTCTACACCGCCATAAAGGCCTTCGGTATTCTGGCGGAAGATAACAGCATCCACCATTGGTTCTTCAATGTTTCCGTCACCACCACGGCGAATAAAGTTCAGTGGGTTCCCTTTATAGGTATGACATGGACGCTGGCAGATATCCAGTCCAAAGTGCTGACGCAAGCCAACGATTGGAGATGAATACACCAGGCCTTTGTTCTGAAGCTCGGGAACGAGTTCTTCAGCGGCTTCGTCTTTTGGTTTGGAGGTAATGGCACCAAACAAAGCAACTTTGTGTTTTTCGATCAGATCGAGGGTACGCTGAGGCAGGGGGTTTCCTTCTGTTTTCCAGAATTCCCAACCAATGTCACCTTCAACATAATCAGCTTCAAAACCAGCAGCGTCAAGCACGCGGATGGTAGCATCCAATACTGCGCGACCTACACCGTCACCAGGTAAACTAACAATTGTACGTTTTGCCATAATAGTAATTATTTTATGTGTTTATTTTCAAATTTTATCTTGCAGGTAAAAATAATAGCTTACAAATTGAAAACAAAGGCGAACGAAAAAAAAATAATGCTTTTACAACATATAATGCTTGGGGATAATATTGGATAACCTATATTTGCAGCCATTTTCAAAATTTAGAAAAGTTATGGCATTTATTACCAAAGAAAAATTATTTAGCTGGGTGTGGTTCAGGTCATTGTTTCTGATTCTTTTGGGAACTTTTTTGATGGCGGTGGCCTTTGTCTACTTTATATCTCCGTACAAACTTGCACCGGGAGGCACATATGGTATTGCGATTATCATCCATCATCTGGTAGGCTGGCAAACAGGTTTTGTGGCACTGGCCATTGATATTCCCCTTCTGCTTATCGGCCTGAAAGTTCTGGGCCCGCGCTTTGGGTGGAAAACCATTGTTGGCATAATCGCCCTTTCACAGTTTGTAAATCTGCTGATGTGGATACAGGGTGATGTGGCACTTGTTCCCGACGATGCGCTCTTGTCCTCGATTTTTGGAGGAGTAATACTGGGTGCAGGTCTGGGCCTGGTACTTCGCTCAAGAGCAACTACGGGAGGTTCAGACATCATAGCCATGATTCTTTCAAAATATACACGTCTGCCACTGGGACAGCTTTTGATTTATGTGGATTCTGTCATCGTACTATTCGGCCTCGTTGCATTCAAAAGCTGGGAGATACCGCTGTATTCCTGGATTGTGATTTTCATTACAGGCAAGGTGATAGATGTGGTAGTTGAAGGCATCAGTTACAACAAGAGCCTCATCATCATATCAGACAAACATGAGGAAATCAAAGAAAAACTTTTGAACGATTTGCGACGCGGTGGTACTTATCTGAAAGCTGAAGGCATGTACAACGGAAAGGAGAAAAAGGTGATATTTACCGTATTGACCCGTCGTGAGTTAAGTATTTTAAAAGATTATATCAACAAGATTGATCCTCATGCATTTTTGAGTGTTTCAGACACCCATGAAATTCTGGGAGAAGGATTTAAGTCATTGAAAAAATCAGTAGAACAAGATGCCATCTGATGGTTGTTTATCCAAAATATCGGGTTTTATTTTTAGTTTTGTTGTATGATTGAGTCCTTTTTGTCATCCCTTGATTTATATTCCTGGCAGGTATTTCTGATCATGATAGCTGCAGGCTTTGCTACCGGCATCATTAACACGCTTGCCGGATCAGGATCTGTCATTACTTTTTCCATTATGATGGCGCTGGGAATACCTGCTCCCATGGCCAACGGGACGTTACGGCTTGGAGTGATCATGCAAACAGCCACGGCTTCCTACCGGTTTTTCAAAAAGGATAAACTGGAGGTCAGGAAAGGCCTCATACTCGGCATTCCGGTCGTACTTGGTTCCATCACCGGGGCCCTGATAGCAGTAAATATGCCACATGATTTGTTTGAAAAGATCATTGGGGGTGTTCTTCTGTTTTTGTTGATTTTCATCATTTTTGATCCGAAAAAGTGGATAGAAGAACAAAAAGAAAAAACCAGTCGTAAGGTAGGTGCTCTGCAGGTAATTCTGTTTTTCCTGATCGGCAGCTACGGCGGATTCATTCATATTGGTGTTGGCATTTTCCTGCTGTCTGCACTGGTACTGCAGGCTGGTTATGATCTTGTGAAAGCCAATGCCCTGAAAGTTTTCATGGTACTGCTCTACAGCCCTTTTGCCGTACTGATTTATGTGCTTGACGGACAAATGGAATGGGTTTTGGGTCTGGTTGCTGCCATCGGACATTTTGGCGGCGGTCTGCTGGGCTCTCATCTGGCCATCAACAAAGGCGCCGGATTTGTCAGGGTATTGCTTATATTCATCATCATTGCTTTTTCAGGGCACCTTTTGGGTGTGTGGGATGCGATACTCAGATAAAAGGGATCAAACCATAAATTTGTGATAATTCACATTTATTGGCCATCTCTAATTATCCGGACAGTAGTTTGCTACTTCTCAGCATTATTATTTTTCTGTGGGTCAGACACATGCCTGATCAAATGCAATTAACCCATATTTCTTTCAACCCGGGGAAACGGGATGAATTCATTGTATTAATATGGCTTTTGATCATGATTTTTGCTGCAAACCCGAAAGTTGAAACCCGGGGCTAATTTGAACCTTTCAGCCTCATAATTCATGGCTTTCTAAAACCAAAAAACCCGGCCAAAAACCGGGTTTTTTGAGGTGGTACCACCTGGAATTGAACCAGGGACACACGGATTTTCAGTCCGTTGCTCTACCAACTGAGCTATGGTACCTCGCGTTTGCGGAGTGCAAATATAAAGATTAATTTCTTTATGCAAAAACAAAGTCTGAATTTTTCAAAAAAAACCCAGACTTTGTGTACTTATGAAATGTTTGTTTCTGCTGACTGAGGGTTAAATGTTCTCAGTATCAACAACTTTTGCCAGAAGGTCAGCATAAGGGATCAGCAAATATTTTTTATCACCCATTTCCAGCTCAGAACCGGAGAATTTCTTGTAATACACTTTATCACCAACGGCAATAGAGCTGTTTTCAATCTGGCCGACTGCCATGACAGTACCATACTGTGGTTTTTCTTTGGCAGTGTCGGGAATGATAATACCGGAAGCTGTCTTTTCTTCAGTTGCTTCACCGCTGATGTCCAGCAATACATTTTCGTTGAGTGGTTGTAAATCTTTCATAATCTTTCTATTTAATAAATTTAACTTGTTTTAATTTATATCCAGTAACTGATCAATTTTGTTCTTATCAAATCCGACCACAAATTTACCATTTATATCGGTTTGTGGTACACCCTGCTGTCCGGTACGTTTCATCAACTCCTCTGCCTGCCGGGCATCTCCTGACACATCCACCTCCCGGTATTTTACCTGCATACTGTCAAGGTAACGTTTCAGGGTAGTACAATACGTGCATGAAGGCGTAGTATAGACAGTAATCCGTTTTTGGGGCTTTCCATCATCACCTGCACTGACAAAATAACTTCCATTGAACAGGTTTTCATAAAAAGACGTATCGTTACAGCCTTTTATCTGATTGTTTTGCTTCCCGTTTTTGAAAACCAGCAATGTTGGCGCGGCAGTAACATGATATTTCGGATGTATATCATTTACCTGGCTGACATCCACAAGACACATGACTCCATCCTTGCCTTTTTCTGCTGCTTCACCAAGCCTGTCTGTAGCACATTTACTCAATTCGCTTTCCGGCTTATACAGCAAACAATACACATCCGAATGTCTGTTAATCACATCCTGAAGTTCATCGTAATTTTGTATGACCTGTGTAATCATAATTGTTCTTTGCTGCATTTACTGGCAAAATACGTACCACAACGAAACCAGACAGGCAATGCCATTCGAACCTTAATCTATATATTTGATTTTGTGATCATTACATCACATTATGAATATCTGCCAGCCTGTGCTAAAATGACAATACAACTGCCAAAATTGCATGTTTTCATGAATCCGGATGCGGGCATGTTCAGGCAGGCCATTCCATCAGCGCAAAAGCCCTACACCGGAAAGCCACGCCTTGTAAGCCGGCAGGCAGGTGCCCTCATGCAGGGATATTTCAAGAAAAAACCGGGTCCCAAAACAAAACCCGGTTTCATACCATAAAAGCTCAGGTTTATTTAACTATAAATTTGAGGTATTGTACCTCCGATTCGTTGAATACTTTTACATTGTACATGCCGGAAGGGAGGTCTGATAAAGAAATCATAAGGGACTGCTCTGCGGGATTTTCCCAGCTCACAGCTTTGACCAGCCGGCCCTGCATATCACTGATGCGAACGAGATAGAAATCAGCGGATGCATTTTGAGCTTTCAGATTTGTCGAAGTTTTTGCCGGATTGGGAGCTAGTGTAAACTCTGCCTGTTCGCCGTTACTGCAGTTTATGTATGCAGGTTTGTATGATGTTACTGTTCCATCTGTATCCACTTCACTGAGACGGAAGTATCCTGTTTCCGGTACATCTTCAAGCAGAAGCTGATATGCCTGCTGCTGATTGGTGGTACCAAACGCCAGTACTTTATCTATGGTTTTCCATGATCTGGCATCAGGAGCGTATTCAATGCGGAAGTAATCGCTGTTTTCTTCGGAAGCGGTTGTCCACTCAAGCAACACATGGCCATGCTGGCATGATGCATCAAAATCAGTCAGTTCAACCGCCAGCGGGAACTGATTGCTGCGTGCAATGGCAAACTGAGAGAATCCACTCAGACTGGAAACCTGTGCAGTTACCACACTACCATTGATGGATTGCGTTGTGTTATCGTGACTGCCCTGCAATTCCCAATCAGAACCGGCATCATCACGTTTAATTACGGCATGTTGTTCTGCATCGGCAGCTGCATTAGAGGAACCCGCAAGATTTACTTCGATATCATAATTTACGCTTGCACCAGTATTTGGTTCGATTTCCCAGTACCCGGCATCAAGCACAGAAACGAGTGGTGTTCCGTCCACAACAAGACCAAGGCTGCCAATGCTAAGTGGCCCGAGATCAGCAGTTGCAAAATGTGCATCAAGATGTGTTAAACTTGTGGCAGAAGTAACATCCACAGTTGCCAATTCATAATTTGAAGCATCTCCTACCGGGAAATCGTATGCACCTGCATTAGTAGCAGCACGCCGGAGGTTTCCGTTGATGTAGGAATTGGTATTATGACCGGATAATGCATTTTCGTTTGTATTATCAATGAATATTGAATACGCATCTGTGGACAACAATCCATTCACGAATTCAAGATTTGAAGTCGTAATATTTTGTTGCAAATTCAGATTATTTGAAGCTTTATCAATTTTGATTTCATGGAAAGTCTCAGTTTCTGTGGAGCTAATTGTTTGAGATTGATTACCATTAAATACAACAAGACTATTTCCTTGGTAAAAACCATCTGTGCCGGTTTGGTTTATCCAGTCGCCATGCAAGATTATGGTTCCATCATCGGTACCGGCATCAAAATCATCAAAAGCAAGTAAGTCATCATTCTTAATTGTCAAATCGCCGAATATCTCAATTTTTTTGGTCTCATCGCCTTCTCCCCACAATGAATATGCACCTGTTCCCTGAAGCGTTAAATCATTGCACTCTGCAGTTTCACCTGCAACCAACTCAATATTATTGCTACAATCATCGCTGTCAAATAACACATCAGTAGTTTCATCAGGAATTACAAGGCTTTCCCAGTTGGCACATTCAAACCACTGAGTGTTTCTTTGACCTGTCCACGTTCCGTGAGTATATCCACCCGGATTGATACTAAAGGTTTGACATGTATTTGCATAATCGGGACCATTAGAATAAAAATCATCATTATAATCATCATTATTATCACCAACATCATAGTTTGTCCAATTTGCAGGATCATTAATTCTAAGTATCCATTCAATTTGAGTCACTGCACTCATATCACCGGTATATGCCACTTTTCCTTTCGTTGATAATCCATCCAGATTATTATTAAAACACTCTGCTCCCGGAGGAACCGTAGATCCTTTCGTATCGCTATATCCAGGCATATCTTCCCATCCTGTCCCTGTCCAGCCCCATACAACATTTCCGGTATAATCTGCATCATGTTCACCGGAAGGATTATCCCAGTTTCCATTTTGGAAAACCCAGATTTGATCAGAGCTATTTAAATCGTAAGAAGAACCATCATTTAGGGAAGAAATTGTCCAGTTTTCATCATCACTATCACCACAATTTATTATCGTAAAATCATCACTTGAATTTCCGGCACCCTGCACACAAATCGGAGTTCCTGCGGCAATTGTTCCACCACCATTTCTTGTCAATCGGATTGTACCCTCCGTGTCGCCCCACAAACCGGCTGTTTCACGTTCATAACCGTTGTCGGTAAACTCAATGGATGTGCCTTCTGTAATGTCTTTAAAACTGATAAAGCACCATTCATCATCGCTTTCGGAGTCTTGATACTGCGTATTAACGGATATAATTGCAATATCACCACCTTCTAATACTGTTACATCAGCAGGAACGACAAAAACTTCAACTCCACCCGACCATTCTGTACCAATTCGAGTAAAAATTTTAAAATAATAGGTGTTGTCATTCGTAAGGTTGGTAACATTTATTGAAGACCCGGTACCTTGATACACCACATATTCATTTGTAGCGATATTTGTTCCGACACCAAATACAGCATCTGCGGAATATGCACTCCCATCTCCGGAAGGAGTTGATGTAACAGAACCACCGTCTTTACCGACGACAAGAATTTCATCATAACAATCAGGATTGGTCCAGCCGACAGTTGCCTCGCTATTTCCTGCAGCAGCGCTGGCTGAAGTAACTTCTTGAATATCAAGACCGGCAATTGAGGTTGTTGTTTCATCTCCAATCAAGCTGCCATAATAAGAAAATGCTTTAAGTGAGTAGTCTTGTCCCTGTGTAAGGCCTGTAATGGTTATTGATGTTCCGGTGCCTTTGTACACAAGGTAGGAATAAGGTGTTGTTGTACCAAATTCATGACCATTCCCAAACACAGCATCCGCTGAAACCGTTGCAGGGTCATCACTTAATGTATGAACCGGGTTTGTTGAATTACGAATAGCTATAATGACACCGTCCCAATTACCGGAAGATGGATTTGTCCATTCAACGGTAGCCGTTGTTTCAGTCATGCAAGTAACATCAAAATCAGTTACCGCAGGAATGTTGGCAACTGTGGTTTCTGAATCTGACAAGGGAGATGTTGTAAGATATTGTTCACTGCCACCATCGCAGTTGTATTCGAATACTTTGATGAAATACTCGGTGTCGCTGTTAAGTCCGGTCATGGTAAAACTGTTACCGCTACCGGCATATACAATAAACTCTCCAGTATTAAGTTCATCGCCATCACCAAAACTGGCATCGGCAGTGTATGATGTATTATCCGAAGGCGCTCCTGTAATTGGCGATGTGCTTGCTACAACAAGGCGATAATCGCCATCGCCGTTTGTCCAGGAGACATCCATCTGATCGTATTGCGTATCCGGGAAATCAAGCGTTGAGGCCTGGGTTGTTGGATCGGAGCAGGACAAGTTCACTTCAATTTCGTTTGAATTGCTGCTTTCGCTGCCGCAATCGTTGTATGCACGGACAAGGTA
>JBKGYK010000003.1:0-73364 GCA_046546095.1 Bacteroidales bacterium | reverse complement strand
TACCTCAGCGACTTCTACCCTGTCATCCGCCGGCTGGCGGACTAAACCAACTGAGCTAAAGGATCAGTTGTCCATTATTCATTACTGGTATCTGCCACATTAGCATAAAATAACATTACCTCAGCGACTTCTACCCTGTCATCCGCCGGCTGGCGGACTAAACCAACTGAGTTAATGACCCAAAAAAAAGAACCTTTGCCTGTCATCCGCCGGCTGGCGGACTAAACCAACTGAGCTAAAGGATCAGTTGTCCATTATTCATTACTGGTATCTGCCACATTAGCATAAAATAACATTACCTCAGCGACTTCTACCCTGTCATCCGCCGGCTGGCGGACTAAACCAACTGAGTTAATGACCCAAAAAAAAAGAACCTTTTGTCATCTGCCGGCTGCAGGATTTGAATATACCCGGTTACCGGCAGGCAGCTGAGCCGATGACTTATGCTTTGCAAAAATATGAATAATTTTTAATTTCACAACAAGATTAGCCGGTCATTTGTTTTTCTATGTCCTTTATTTCAACCGGGAAATCTGCCATCAAATCCTCAGCTCCTGTTTCGGTAATGAGAATATCGGTTTCAATGCGTACGCCAATGCCTTCTTTCTGCAGATAGATACCTGGTTCGCAACTCATGACCATGCCGGGTTCAAATGCTCTGTCTTTGTCACCTACATCATGAACATCAAGCCCGATGAAATGGGATGTGCCGTGTGGAAAATATTTTTTATATGCCGGGTGATTTTTATCCTCATTGCGAATATCATTTTCCGACAGAATGCCAAGTTCAAGTAATTTTTCCTGCATCAACAGCCCGGTTTTTTCATTTATACTCCTGATTGTTTCACCGGGTTTAAAGAGTTCTATTGCCTGATAATATACATCAAGTACGGCCTGGTAAATTGTTTTTTGCCGTTCGCTGAATTTTCCGTTTACCGGAATTGTTCGTGAGCAGTCAGCGGGGTAAAGTGCATATTCTGCACCAAAATCCATGAGTAAAAGTTCACCCTCATGGCATGTTTTATCGTTGTTGATATAATGGAGAATGCATGCATTTTCCCCTGATGCCAGAATGGGAGCAAAGCTCATGTCATCTGCACCACGGCTTAATATTTCGTAGCGCATTATGGCTTCAGCCTGATATTCTTTCATGCCGGGTTTTAACTGTCTGAGGACAGAATCGTATGCGTGGCGTGTTATCTCTATTGCTTTGCGAATGAGGTCAATTTCTTCCTTTTCTTTAATCACCCTCAGGGGATGAATGCGTGGGCAGATGTTATGGACTTTTTTGTTTCCGAAATACTTGGCAAAATGTTTTTTCAGCATCTCAGAACCTGATTCCTTGTCATTGAGTAGGTGTTGGTTTGCTTTTTCATTCATGCTGACTTTTTTGGCTTTATTCAGGTAGTGTTTTATGGATTTGTCAATTTCATTCAGCCAGATGACATCATCAATTCCACTGATTTCAGCAGCCTCTTTTTTGTCAAGACGGGGCCCATCCCACAACCGGATACGCTCATTTGTTTCTTTGGTGAGGAGTAAGCTGTGGTTCTGTTTTTGTTTGTCTTTATACATCATCAGGCAAGTCCAGTCCTGATTGATACCTGTCAGCCAGAAAAAATCAGAATCCTGCCTGAAAGGATAATTCTGGTCGCCATTCCTGGGATAATTGTTGTTGGAGCAAAGGATTGCCAGCTCGCCAACTTCCATTTTGTTAAACAGTTTGTTCCTGTTTTTTACAAAAAGTTCAGGGGGGATTTTTTCGTACTTCATAATTCAGGTTCTTTCCAGTCCTTGTTCTTTTTTAGTAAATTTTTCAATGCTTCAACGGCCTGCTCTTCAGGAATATTTTTCATGATAGGTTTTTGGCCTTTGTAAAGACTTACCTTGCCTTTTCCTGCTCCGATGTATCCGTAATCGGCATCCAGCATTTCTCCAGGTCCGTTTACGATACAGCCCATCACAGCAATTTTAAGGTCGTCAAGATGACCAAATTCTTTTTTTATCTGACTTGTCGTATTTTCAAGGTCAAACAAAGTGCGCCCGCAACCCGGGCATGAAATGAATTCTACTTTGCTTCGTCTGATACCTGCTGCCTGTAACATGTCAAAGATGAAATTGTTACGCTCCTGTAGCATGGCTTCAGTTGCCTCGTAAACAAAACCAGCCATTCTGTTTTCCACCAGGATGGCGCCATATTCTGCAGCTGTATTCATTTCCTGTCCTGAGTCAACAGGGATTTTCAGAAGAACCGTGGTTTCTGATGCAAATTTTCCCAGCCTGCTGATGAAACTTCTGACCTCTCCGGTGGGATAATCTGTGTTTGTATTGAGAATGAATATAGGTTTTGTCAGGTTCAGACGTTCTTCCAGTTGTCTTTCATCCAAATCATCATAGACACACTCAATGGCTTCGGGGTTGTCATTTTTGCGAAGTATCTCTGCATTCACAAGTGAATCGGTACACCAACCCTTGTGTGGAGTAATGTTTTCGCACAACAATTTGCAATCAATATTCTGCTCTGGCAGGTTGGTGTCTTTTGTCAACAATATTTCCGGACTTGTTTTGCCGGCCAGCCATTTGTTTTCCTGTTTATTGAATGTAAATCCCAGAGCTTTTAAATCTTTATCTTCAATTTTGGTAAAATTTCTAAAATCGCAGGCCACCACGGTTTTTGAAAACGGATGTGGAAGCTGATCCTTATCTATACCTTCAAATGTATCATATTCCGGTACATAAATTGGCATCCTGATAACTCCGGGTGTTTTGTTTGCAAATTGTTTAACGAGTGTCTGTGCAACAGGGATTTCTTTTTCCGGTGCTTCGGTAAGTGACACCCTGATTGTATCACCGATGCCATCTGCCAAAAGAGCACCAATACCTACTGCTGACCTCATGCGTCCTTCCCTGCCTTCTCCTGCTTCAGTTACCCCCAGATGCTGTGGGTAGCTGACACCTTCCTGTATCATACGGGCATTCAGCAGGCGACTGGCTTCCACCATGATTTTGGGGTCACTGGCCTTCATAGACAGGATGAGATTATCAAAACTTTCTGCCCTGAAAATGCGATAATATTCCATAGCGGCCTCTACCATGCCTTCCGGAGTGTTGCCGTATCTGTTCATAATGCGATCAGACAAACTTCCGTAATTGCTGCCGATACGAATGGCTGTACCGTTTTTTTTGCAGATTTTTATGAGTGGCAGCAAGCGTTCATGCATCAACTGTAATTCACTGTCATATGCTGCATCACTTTTGTTTGTTATTGTAAACGTAGCGCGTGAATCCACATAATTGCCGGGATTGATACGTATTTTTTCAACAAGTTCGGCTGCTGCTTCAGCAATTTTTGCATTGAAATGTACATCAGCAATCAATGGCCGTGTATAACCATCACGGTGAAGAGTGGTTTTTATCTCTTTCAGACTTTTAACTTCTTTCATACCCTGGGTGGTGATTCTGACAAAATCACCACCTGCATCAAAAATTCGTTTTGCCTGTTCGATTGTGTTTTTTACATCACGGGTGTCTGTATTGGTCATTGACTGTAAACGAATCGGATGTGCGCCTCCGACGGGGACATCTCCCACCATAACAATTCTTGACGGGAAACGTTCATAATTAGCCAGGTCTATGCAGTATCGTAATCTCATGTGAGATGCTTATAGATTTTTGCTTAAAGATAAAGAAATCATTGCGGAATTAGTAAATTTGCAGAAAGGATAAAATTGTTGCTTATGTCAATTAATGTTGAAGGACTTACAAAGAAGTACGGAAGCCAGAGAGCACTTGATAATGTTTCATTCACCATAAATACCGGTCAGATTGCCGGGTTTATAGGTCCAAATGGTGCAGGTAAAACCACAGCTATGCGTATCTTAACCGGGAGCATCCCTCCGACAGAAGGTTCTGCCCGGATTGAAGATATTGATGTGAGTGAGAATTCTCTGGAAATCAGAAAAATGATTGGATATCTTCCCGAAAACAATCCCCTGTATGAGGATATGTATGTCCGGGAGTACCTGAATTATGTAGCTGGGATATATAAGCTCAGCAATAAGAGGGCCAGGATAGACGAAATCATTGAGATGACCGGTTTGCAAAGAGAAGTCAGGAAACAGATCGGCGCTTTGTCCAAAGGATATAAACAGCGGGTGGGCCTTGCTCAGGCCATTATTCATGATCCCCGTGTACTAATTCTTGATGAACCTACCAGTGGACTTGATCCCAATCAGATTGTTGAAATCAGAGAGTTAATCAATCAACTCGGGAAAGAAAAAACCGTCATGCTTTCAACTCATATCATGCAGGAGGTGGAGGCCATTTGCGATCGGGTGTTGATTATCAACAAAGGTAAAATTGTTGCGGATGATAAGGCTGAAGCTCTTTCTGCAGCAAGTGATAAAGAGCGTACTGTGATAGTTGAGTTTGACAAAAACATCAAACCGACAGATCTGAAAACCATTAAACCGGTGACAAAAGTGTTGCGACTGGAAAATAATAAATATTTGGTTCAAAGTGCAGTAGATAAAGATATCAGACCACTTTTATTTCAGTACGCAGTTAAGCATAAGCTTACCGTTTTGTCCATGAGTCAAAAGAATAAGAGCCTGGAAGAGGTTTTCCGGGAATTGACAAAATAGAATGAATTTTTGGGAGAATTGCGGTTTTTTTGTAATTTTATTGGTGCATGAAACCCGCATTGCTTACATATTGGCAGGATTTCTGGTATTTATTTTATCCGAAAATTTGTGATGCCTGTGGCAAAAGCCTGTTACAGCAGGAGGAGATCTTATGTACAAAATGTCTGGTCAAACTGCCGCGGACAAAATTTCATGCTGATTCCGAAAATGCATTATCACAAGTCTTTTGGGGCAGGGTGAACATTGAGCGTGCCACGGCACTGATGGTTTTTGTTAAAGGAAGTCAATATCGCAAACTAATTCATAAGCTCAAATATAAGGGTCGCCCCGATATCGGGGTATTTCTTGGCAGGGAGCTGGGTTCTGAGTTGAATATGGATGGGCATTTTAAGGCAATAGATTTTGTAGTGCCTGTTCCTTTACATCCTGACAAGAAGAAAGTCAGAGGATATAACCAGGCAGAGCGGATCGCCGAAGGCATTTCTCAGGTTATGGGAATCCCGGTCAGCAATGAAAACCTTTATCGCAAGGTGTTTACAAAAACCCAGACAAAAAAAGGCCGTTATGATCGTTGGGAGAATGTTTCTGAAGTATTTGCTGTCAGGAATCCTGAGGAGCTTTCCGGTAAACATGTTTTGCTTGTGGATGATGTAATCACCACCGGAGCCACCATCGAAGCGTGTGCGCATGCTTTGCTCGGGGCAAAAGATGCCAGGGTTAGTATTGCCAGTATTGGTATGGCAGACAGTTGATTTTGACTTACCAGCGCTGGGCATCTTCAGGTGGATAACCCAAATGATCCATAATGCGGTTCACCAGTGTATCAACCAGAGAAATAATACTTTGCGGACGTGAATAAAACGAAGGGGATGCCGGCATGATAAGTGCACCTGCCAGATTGAGATGTTTCATGTTTTCAAGGTGAATGTGATTGAACGGTGTCTCGCGTGGCACCAGTATCAACTGTTTTCTTTCTTTCAAAAACACATCTGCGGCACGGGTAATCAGGTTGTCCGCTATACCGTTGGCAATTTTCCCCAGACTGCCCATAGTGCAGGGTACAATTACCATACTGTTCCAAACTGATGATCCGGAAGCAAAAGGTGCCATGAAATCGCCGGCATCAAAAATCTGATGATTGTATTTTGGAAGGGATTCCAATTCTGTCTCCCACACTTTTATTGCAACCTCCGACATTACCAGTGCCAACTGCGGTGGGTTTGGTAACTGCTCCAGTTTTGATATCAGGCGTTGGGCATAAATGCTGCCACTTGCTCCTGTAATTGCTATCACGATTTTTCTTTGCATATCAGAATGCATAATTAACAGTAAAATGCAGCACATTGTTGTATTCTCCCCAGTCGATCAACCAGGTTTGTCCCCCGGGATGATCCCGCACAGGCAATATACTGTAACTGTATCGGAAATTCAAAAACCAGTTTTCATTGATAAAGTATGCCAGACCTGCATGGGCTGTGATATCGTATTTTCTGAAAGGTTTTACCGGCTCATTGAGCCAGCCTCCTCCATCGTCATCTTCTTTGGCTTCCAGAAGGTATGCTGCACCCAAACCAACTTCCAGGCCGATTTCATTTTCAAGCTGCCAGCGAAAAAATCCCGGTATTTCCAGTTTGTCAGTGAGGTACTGCAGGGTAAAGGGTACTTCAATATAGCGCAATCGCAGATTATAATAATCCACGATTTCCCTGTTTTTGTATTTACTTCCCTTTTGGACAAAAATCATGTCAATCTGGTAATCGAGTTTGCCGGGCATCTCTCTGCGCACAAAAATTCCGGCTTTCGGACCGATTTTGTTGTATCCGCCAACATTATCACCGTTGTATTGGGTAATTACCGGACCAGCGCAAATTCCACCACTAAAATCCTGGGACAAAACCGGGGAGGACAGAAGGGTTGCCATAAACCCTATGAGTATAGTGCTTGTCAAATGATTCATAAGGTGAAGATAATAAAAAATGACAGATTTTGTTCAGCCGGTTTTATTCTTCAATCAGGAGAATCTCTTCAGCCTGCAATACTTCATATGTATCGGTATCATAAACGAAGGCAAGAACATGCATGTTTTCCGGAACCCAGTCATCACCACGCTGAATTGTGTATGATTTGCTGAACATGTCTCCGGGAGTAATTTCATTGTTCGAAGTATTGACTGATTCGCCAAAACTGCCGTTCATACTTGCTCTGAGCACATGATTGTGTTCATAGTCCGGCACCGGAGATTCTTCGGCTGCATCGTCTTCCTGCCAGTTGATAATATGAGATTCGGTGAGGTAAACACCAAGCTTGAGATTCCTGACAGACGCCACTTCTGCCTGAATCTCCACATCAGCACTTATTTCCAGCTTATTGGGATTGTAATTACTGCTGATTTCGATGGTAAATTCAGGATACAGGCCGAGGAAGTCAGATATGATTCCACCCCATTCTCCGGGATTTGAGAGTCCTTCGGGATTAAAATTATTGACGGCAGCTACCGGCAGACCAAATATGTTAAAATAGCCTGCACCGCCCTGTGTGTCTCCTCCAAGCTCTATGCCTGTAGGGCAGGTGAAGTCGTAGTAAAAAGGTTCAGTAGAATCATTGCCGTGTCGTGCAAAATAGGTTGCATGAATTGCCACAGGAACGATGGCTTCTCCAAAGGAATTTTGCAAATCTTCTAATGTGCGGTGTCCCTCAGGGCAGTTTGGGCAGTGATGTCCTGTGAGATCAAGCATCAGTACCTTTCTTCCGTTCCATATGTTTGCATTTTCTTCTACATAGGGTTCTTCTATTTTGTCGCAGGCAATAAACACACTGCCTGCAATCAAAACTATGCTTAGGTATTTGAGTAACTGTTTCATGACTGATAATAATTAAAAAGTACTGGATATTGAAAGCATGACGCCATTGGATGCAGGAACGGTACGACAGACACCGCCTACACACATGACACCCTGACGTTGTTTCCCGTAGGAAATCTGAATACGATTCCCGCCATTGACGTAACCCAGACCTGCCGTGTAATAATGAAATCGTTCGTTTTTGTTGGGATTGCCGTAATTCCAGTTGTCCATAATGCTGAAGAAAAAATGCGGCATGCTGTATTCAAACAACACCATGGCCCAGTCACCTTTATCCTGTTCGGTAAACATGGTTTGAAATTCTCCTCTGAGGCTTTTCCTTGAATTGAATTTATAAGTAAGGTCAGCTATGGCAATGTTTGCTTTGATCATGTCGTGATAATCAGACTGTTTTAAAACCTCATTATTCAGTATAATGTTTTGCCAGGTGAGGATCATCTTGAAATCTTTGGACACTTTTTTATTGATTTCTACATTGATGTCCTGAAAAAATAATTCTTCACCCATGCTGAAAAAATCTGTTTTGTAACCTTTTGTTCCTCTGGCACCAATGGGAATGGAGTCTGAAATTTGCTGGCGACTAATATCATGTACCCTGGTATAATTCAAGGCCAGCATGGTTCCGTATTTGCCGCCGAGCGTTGATTTACGCTTAAATTTATAAAAAACTTCGGCCTGAATTCCCCATTCACCGTTGGGTTGAGTAGCATAAGGATAATAAGCAGAAAGGGTATAAGCATGATTCTTGCTTATTTCCGGCAGGTGGTTGATGTTGAGGTCGGTAAGTGTTGCGTTTCGATCGCTGCGATAAGACATGTTGTCAACCCATTTGGTGGTAAGAAAAACTCCCAACCCACTTTTTGAATAGGTTGCTGTGGCCAGGAATGCCTGCCCCGGCCGGTAGATGTAATTGTTTTCCTGACTGGGATCATTGATTTTGTAGGCGTATTCCGTTGCCAGGTTAAGCAGCCCGTAGTTGATGTTGAGGCGTGCTGCTGATGTCGCTACATTTTCCGGGAGCACATATACCGGGTCATTATCTTCCTGGAATTTGCTGACAAAGCTTCCACCCATTGTTAATCTAAGTCGTTTGTCCATCAGTGAAGGGATGATGTCATTGATGCCGATTTCTCCGTCAAAACCACGGACAATACCAGGGCCATAGTCAAAATAATGTCGTTGTTTTCCCACCAGACCGGTCAGGTTGATGCCAAAGATTGGATTGTACTTAACACGTACTCCATCCAGGGAATTGTCGATACCCAGGTTTTTCTCTTCGTATGTTCTCAGGGCAAGCCCATTGCCAAATTGTTCATAAAAATTACCAGCGGTAATTTGCAGTCCGTTTTTTGAAAATGTTGCCCATCTGTGAGGGATGCCAATACCGTCATTTCTCCCATCTTCGCCGGGAAAACCTGCAAGGGTATTCAAATAGCCTTCATAACGAAGTCCGGCGCTGAAGTTGCCTTTGGTAAAGGTGAAATTGGCGTATGAATTCATCAGTAATTGTTCATCAGGGGCTACAGCATTGATGCTGGAATCAGATAAGTAGTACTGAAAATCACCCTGAAAATTGCCCGTTATTCTGCCTTCCTGAGCTGTGAGCTTACCTGTTATCAGGATAAACAGGAAAGGCAGATACCTGAAGAAATTTTTCATGAATTGATCGGATTTTGCTGAACTTTAAAATAATCAAAGCCTATTCAGATTCAGTGAGTTTTTGAAGTTCTTCATAAACTTTATCTTCATCACCCTCCATATATGATGTGTGTTGCCATACAACTTCACCATCATTATTGAGAAGAAATGTGTGAGGGACATTGACCACATTCATGGCACGCTTCAGGTCAGAATTGGCATCCACATAAACATCAAATTCCCAGCCTTTACCGTTGACAAAAGGGCCAACGCGGTGCATGCTTCTGGCATTGTCGGTGGAAATGAGAATGATTTTTACACCGGTTTCTTCTTCCCAGTCAGGATACATCTCGTTATATGCACTGAGTTCTTTAATACAGGGCTTGCACCAGGTTGCCCAGAAACAGAGAAGTATGGGTCCGTCTTCGTTTTGAATGACATCATGGGATTGTACAGTTTGCCTTTCGAGGGTTTTTAATTGAACATTGGCCAGTTCCTGGGCATTTAGCATCATGGCCAGGCCAAAAAATAATGTGAAAAGAATCAGTCGTTTCATAAGTAAATTTCTTTATTTATCAATACTTAACAAATATTGCACCAAAAAGCCGGTATAAATCTGGTGTATACGTAAAACAAATAACTAAGGCCGACAATTTGCCGGCCTTAGCAGGTAATATTATCTTATTTAACAAGAAGTTTTCTCACACTTTTTGCGTTATCTTTTTGTATTTCAATCATATAAACGCCGGCATTCAAAACAGAAATATCCAGGCTGCTGGTATTGAAATCATCTTTTTTGATCAATACTTTGCCGGTGATATCATAAATACTAAGGTGTACAGAATTTTGTGGGACTTCGATATATACCTGATTTACAGCGGGATTTGGATATATTTTGAAGTCGGCCAGGCTGTGGCTTTCAACATCTGTACCACTAATACTGATTGTATTTGATTGGTCAGTGCAATCATTTGAACCTGTTGCAATCATATAGTAATCACCGTCTTCTGTGCAGGTGTAGGTAGATTCTGTTGCACCCTCAATTGGATCGCCGTTCAGGTACCATTGCAGGTCGCCAGAAGCTGTGGTTGAGAGTACAAAACCGTCCTGGGTAATGCTTGCATCCGGTGCTTCGAGTACAGTAACATCAAAGGTTGTGGAGTTTTCGCAATAGGTGCCCTGAGATATGTAATAAGTGACAGTGGTTGTGCCGATAGTGCTATTGTCAACCGTTGCAGGTGAAAATGTACCGAAACCTGTAGGAAAGTTAATGCTATCGCCCTGGCAGACAGTAATATCTTCAGGCGTGATATCAAGTGTAATAATATCGTCAACAACTGAAACGGTAAAAGTTTCGGAAGCTTCGCATGTTTCGCCTTCATTGATGGTATAGGTTATCGTATATTCACCGGTAGTGCTGTTATCAATGTCTCCGGGTAAAGCTGAGAATGTTCCATCAACATTTGTATCCCAGTCAATGGTTTCGCCTGTACAGAACGTGAGGTCTGAAAAACCTGGTGTTTGTGCATCAATCTCTACAGATTCTGATGAATCGAAATCACCACCGCTTCCTACTTGAGTTCCATCTACTGTCAGGGTATAAGAACCATCTCCGTAGCTGCAGCATATTCCGTCACCATACTCATCATAAATGGTGAAGGTGTAACAGTTGCTACTGAGAATGCAAATTGATTCTGTATAGGATGTGTTTTCACCTTCATACACTGGTGATTCAGCAATTACAGTACCAGTTGCATTATCGACAATATCCCAGCTTGTTTCTCCGGGATAATCATCTGTAGTTAAATCAAGTGTAATTTCACTGTCACCGGAAATAGCCATACCGGTTTTTGTATTGTTGGCTGGTTCAGGGTCTTCTGGCCAGTTGACAGTTGCTTCGATTTCATAGGCACCCATAGCTGATAAATCTTCAGTCTGGTTGAAAGTATAGGTAGATGTTTCTGTAGCAGGAATCGGGCCTGCGATGGTTTCTGTAACAGCAGTTCCGCCGTTGATGGTATAGGAAACATCAACATTTGAAACATCATCAATCCCGATGTTTGTAATTTCGATCACAACATTTTCGTTTGCACCCAAAGCGCAATCCGTTGTTGAATTGGTTGTTGAAACGCTGGTCATTTCCATGTCGTTGTTCTCGTCAGGGCATCCGGTGATGGTATTATATACTGCTGTTGCGCTTGTCCAGGCTTCTTCGGTAACATCTTTATACATGCCTGAGGGACATACCATAAATACGGTAGGCACTGCATTTTCATAAAGTTCGGAAAAACTTGCAGTGATGCTGGCATCATCAATAATAGGTACAGGAAAATCCCCGCCATTGGTCCAGTCTCCCTGGGTGTTAGACCCGGTACCTTCGATATCGGCCAGGGTTGTTGATGCGTCATTTTCTACCCAAAGCACAACGAGTTCATCTGTCCCGTCCGGACCATAATTGTTGTGAAGGTCTTCAAATACACCGGACTGATGAAGATTCCAACATGGTGGGCACCAGGTGGCTGAAAGATCTACGATGACATATTTACCTGCATCAAGGTAGCTCTGAAGATGGTGCTCAACGCCGTCAATGTCGGTGGAGGTGAAGTCAACAACCTGCGCCCATTCGGCGGTGGTGCTTTTGGTTGTTTGGGAAGGTTGAGTGCAGATTAAACCGTTTTTTTTGCTTTGGCCAAAGGAGAGAAGTGTAAGGCTAATTAAGCTAATCAAAAGTAAAGATTTTTTCATAAGAATGTTTTTTTGTTACTGCAGCAAGATAATATTAAGTTCTATGCAGGTTCATGAATTAATACTGGTCTCGAATAAAATTATAGGATAGATAATAAGTGACAGTATAAATGCGTGTAATTTTCCATAAGCGAGTTGCTTTTGTTTTTTTTGCATTTCTTCGCTATGCCTTGGTAAATGCTGTGGCACCTGATTCGGAGGCTGGCATGTTTTTTGAGGCTAAAGTGTCAGTTGCAGCGTGGGAAATGGCTGCATGAAAAAAAAGCGTATTTTTGTTAAAGAAAAAAAATGCATATGAAACAAATTGTACTTTTTATTGCCATAATTATTATATCGGTACGTATTGGACAGTCACAGAATCTTCAGTTGATTAGTGAAGACAGCGGTCAGGAGCTTGAGTCTAACATCAGCCTGGCTGGTGATACAGAGAATATGATGGTATTGGAATTTGTTATTAAAAACAATGACAGTCGTGATATTACTGCCAGAATGGAACGTGTTGATCAGGATGTAGTTGACGGTTCCATCAATTCTATTTGTGTGACAGGTACCTGTCTGATGCCACAGGTTGATTTGTCTCCGGAATTTGTTGTGCCCGCTGATGGAGAATTGGGTGGTTTTTACGTAGAATACAATCCCAATGGAAACCCCGGACTGTCAACCATTGATTATAATGTGTTTAATGTTGATGACAATTCTGATTCAGTTTCTTTCACCGTGATTTATGATGCCACAACTTCCGTGGAAGACGCTCTGCGTGGTTTGATTGTTAGTGACATATATCCAAATCCCACCAGCAGTGTGGCAAGTCTGGATTATGATCTAAAGCCAGGTGCTGAACTGGTTGTTACTGTTTATGACATGTTGGGAAAACGTGTTCTGGATTATAAACGAAGCGGATCCGGAAGCTTAAGCATTCCTGCAGATCAACTTGAAAAAGGCACTTATTTTTATCGCTACTCAATTGATGGAGAGGTGATGGATACACAGAAACTGATTGTAAAGTAAAAATTCTTATGTAAAAAAAATGCCCGCAGGTAATTCCGGCGGGCATTTTTTTTGTATCAATCTTTATTTTTCTACAAGAATAATGATTTTATTATCGTGGCATTCCACCACGCCGCTGCTGATTTCAAAGAATTCTTCTTTTCCCCGGACGCCAAGTACCCGTACTTTTCCTTCCACGAGAGTAGAAATAATGGGTGCGTGCATATTGAGAATCTGGAAAGCTCCTTTTGCACCTGGGACCTGCACCATTTCACACTCTCCTTCAAAAAGGGATTTTTCCGGTGATATGATTTCAACATTCAACATAAGCCTTAATCGTTTTCTTCTTCAGCCAGCATTTTTTCACCTTTTTCGATTGCCTGCTCTATTGTGCCAACGAGCAGGAAAGCTGATTCCGGATATTTATCAACTTCGCCCGAAAGAATCATTTTAAAGCCTTTAATGGTATCCTCCACTTTGACAAATTCGCCTTTCAGTCCGGTAAATGCTTCGGCAACGTGGAAAGGTTGAGAGAGAAAGCGCTGAATCCTGCGGGCTCTGTGAACGACCAGTTTGTCTTCTTCTGACAATTCATCCATGCCAAGAATAGCGATGATATCCTGTAATTCTTTATTTCTTTGAAGCATTTGAATTACTTCCTGAGCTGTATTGTAATGTTCCTCTCCCACAATTTCGGGGGTGAGGATTCGTGATGATGAGTCAAGTGGGTCAACAGCGGGATATATGCCAAGTTCTGATATTTTACGGCTGAGAACTGTGGTTGCATCCAGGTGGGAGAATGTCGTTGCAGGTGCGGGGTCTGTCAGGTCATCAGCCGGTACGTAGATGGCCTGTACAGAAGTAATTGACCCATGTTTGGTTGAGGCAATGCGTTCCTGCAGTTCACCCATTTCTGAAGCGAGTGTGGGTTGATAGCCTACGGCTGAAGGCATTCGGCCCAGGAGAGCTGAGACTTCAGATCCTGCTTGTGTGAAACGGAAAATATTATCAACAAAGAAAAGGATATCCTTGCCTTTTTCATCGGCCTTATCTCCGTCGCGGAATGATTCGGCCAGTGTTAGTCCGGAAAGTGCAACACGAGCACGTGCACCGGGTGGTTCATTCATCTGACCGAAAACCATAGACAATTTGGAGTCTTTCAGTTCTTCCGGATCAACTTTTGAGATATCCCAACTGCCTTCCTCCATGGATTTTTTGAATTCATCACCGTATTTAACAATGCCGGCTTCAATCATTTCACGCAGGAGGTCATTTCCCTCACGGGTTCTTTCACCAACACCGGCAAAAACCGAAACGCCTTCGTATCCGATGGCAATGTTGTTGATCAGCTCCTGTATCAATACTGTTTTGCCAACTCCTGCACCTCCGAACAATCCGATTTTTCCACCTTTGGAGTAGGGTTCAATCAGGTCAATTACTTTAATACCCGTATAAAACACCTCTGTGCTTGTGGACAATGTGTCGAATTCGGGTGCTTCTCTGTGAATGGGGTTTCCTTTGGAGGCATCAATTTCTTTTATGCCGTCAATGGTTTTACCAACCACATTCATCAGGCGGCCTTTTACTTGTTCGCCATATGGTATTTTTATGGGATTGCCGGTGGCAATTACTTCAACACCTCTGTATAAGCCATCTGTTGAGTCCATCGCAATGGCACGAATGGTGTTTTCACCAATGTGCTGCTGACATTCAAGGATGAGTTTTTCTCCGTCTTCTCTTTCTATTTCAAGGGAATCATAAATGTCGGGTAACTGATCGTCTGCGGCTTTAAACATGACGTCCACCACCGGACCAATAACCTGAATAATTTCACCTGTAAGTTTCGCCATCGTATATTTATTTTTGTTTACGCAACATGACAAATGTAAAAAATATTCTGATGATTTCCTTTGCGCAAAATCAATAATTTCTCAGGGGTTGAAAAAATCAGTGTGATCTGCTTTTGAGTTTTGCCAGCAGTTGCCTCAATACAGTTTTTTGTGTTTCAGTTACTTTGATCTTGTCGAGATAACTTATGGCTTCATTAAAACAGGCCTCAACGGTATTTTTTGTGCTTTGGGGGATACCCAGCTGTTTATAAACATGAAGTATGTTGTCAATTTTTTCCTTGTCCGCTATGTTGTTGTTCTGCATCATATCCAGCAACTGTTTGCTCTGGCCGGAATCTGCTTTTTCCATGGCTTCTATCCACAGGAATGTTTTCTTTTTATTCAGAATGTCTTTGCCTATTGGTTTGCCAAACTCTTCCTGATTGCCGTAACAGTCCAGCCAGTCATCCTGAAGTTGAAATCCTATTCCCAGTGAAATGCCCAGCTTATATAGATTTTCAATGTCCTGTTTGGATGCATCGGCCATCAGCCCGCCTATTTTCAGGCTCACAGCAAGAAGGGCGCCTGTTTTGAGACTTATCATTTTCAGATAATCATCTTCGGTTGTATTGTGGGCATTTTCAAAATCCATGTCATATTGCTGACCTTCACAAACATCCAGGGCGGCCCTGGTAAAGGCATCCATCACCTCTTTCTGGTTTCTGGGGGATTTGTTAATAAGGGAAGTGGCCATGATGGACATGGCATCTCCTGAGAGCAGGGCAATGTCAGGATTCCATTTGTTGTGAACCGTTGCTTGTCCCCGGCGCATCTCTGATTTATCCATGATATCATCATGCAATAGTGTGAAATTATGGAATACCTCAATTCCAACGGCAGTGTTTACAGCGCTCTCAATATCATATCGGAATAATTCATATGCCATCATTGTCAGTGCCGGACGTATGCGTTTCCCACCGGTTGATAAACTGTATTCAATCGGCTTATACAGATTGTAAGGCTCAATTTCAAAATCCAGTGATTCTAAACGCTTTGTTATGAGCTTTTGTATGTCTTCAAAACTAGTCATCGCAATCAGTACGGTTTAATTCAAATAATCCCTGGTCAAGAATGTTTTTGATGCCCGCTTCCAGGCTTATCAGTTCTCTGTCCAGTATTTTTTTCATCATGGAATTATCGGGGCATCTGCGTTTCATGTCACCATCTTTGAGTGGCGGCAAATATTTTAGCTTTGAGCTGGAACCACAAAGTCGGATGATTGTTTCTGCCAGTGTTTTTATGCTGGTTTCGTTAGATTGACCAATGTTAATGACATCATTCACAAGAAGGTCATCATACGCAATTTTTACGCAGGCATCAACATTATCGTCTATGTAACAAAAGGTGCGTGTTTGCTGTCCGTCTCCATAAATGGTGATGTCCTTGTTTTTTAAAGCAAGTGATAGGAATCTGCTGATGACAAAATCCTTGCTTTGTAATGGGCCATAGGTATTAAAAAACCGGAATATGGTAAAATCCAGACCGTATTCTTTTTGATATGATCTGAGATATGCTTCGCCCAGGTTTTTAACAATTGCATAAGGCAATCTGGAGTTGAGCGGAGTGGTGTAAACATTTTGCGGGATTTCAACGGGTTCGCCATATATCTCAGAAGAGGATGCAAAAAAGACGCGTTTAACTCCGATGTTTTTAGAAACAGAAAGAATGTTTTCAATGCCTTTGATATCATCTAAAACCATGGAGGGATTTTCTTGTGTACGCTGCACTCCCACAACTGCTGCATAATGAAAAACGTGTGTAAAGTGAAAGGCAAGCATGATTTCCAGGATATCCCGGTAATCATTGACATTGGCTTTTATGAATGTGAAGTTTTCTGATTTTTCCGGTAGCTTATCAATATGCCCGGTACTGAGATTATCCACAACAACGACATAATTATCTTTGTCCTGTATAAGTTTTTTTGCAGTAGCGCTACCTATAAAACCCGCACCTCCGGTAATCAGGATTTTGCGTTTGTAATGCTTGGTGTTTATCATAAATGGATGGTATGGTTCATACCTGTTTTTGGTCGAAAGATAGTAAAATTACACGCAAAAAGTAACAGGAATATATGCTGAATCCGGTTTTTATGGTTTTTCTGTGAAATCCCTGTATGATTTGAGTGTGTTTACAATGCTGATAGACAAGAGTTTGGTTTCCTGAAGCAGGTTGATAAACAGCACGCTGGCTTTTGTTCCGTCTATTTTATTTTTGATTCGCTTGAGCTGATCTTTTTTGAGCTCGTCAATCAGATCGAAGAGATAATCCTGTTGTTCTTTCACATGATCAACGGCAGTAAAATCACCTTTCATTACCATTTCACGGCATGCCTGATGAATGGGCAGGTATGTTTGAACAAGTCGGTTTAGTGCTTTAATCTGGGGTTTTGACATTTCCTTATGCTTATTTTCGACATGTACCAGAGCAGGTTCCCCGATGTATGTCAGGCTGTGGGCTGCCTCCCGCATATAGTCAAGTACCTGAACATAATACATACCGGTTGTGATATCTTCTTTATCAAGCTTTTGGATTGTGCTGAACAGATTGTTTTTGAGTGCTTTACTCTCATTGCTTGTTTTCTTGATTCTTTTCAGGTTTTTCTTCAGTGCTTTTCTGTCATTGTTGATCAGTGCGTTGATGGTAACTTCAAATTGATCCTGCATGTTGGAAATGGTAAAACTGACATTATCTCTGCAAACTTCAAAGAAACTGCGCTCACCTTTGTATAATTCAGTTTCTCTTGCACGTTCTTTTTCTTTTGAGCTGTGTCTCATGTATGTTTTGTAGATCAGCAATGCTGCCAGAAGAATCAAAACAAAGAGGGCAATGATGCCACCAAAATGCAGAATGGATACAATCAGGAAAGTCACGGTAAAGGCAGAGAAGGCAGTCAGGAACCAGCCACCGATAATGGAGATTACACCGGTAATCCGGTAAACTGCACTTTCACGGCCCCAGGCATTGTCGGCCAGGGAAGTTCCCATAGCTACCATAAAAGTAACATAGGTGGTTGACAAGGGCAATTTAAGTGATGTGCCGATGGATATCAGGATACTGGCCACAAAAAGATTAACAGAAGCACGCAGCATATCAAAGGCCGGGCGGTCTTTTGCCGGAAGCTTTTCGATTTCTTTGTTTGGCCTGAATTGTTTTTTCATTCTTCTTTTGAGGCCTTTCGGAAGAATTAAGTTGCTGCCTCTGGATATTCTTATACTGCCTCTGACAATAAAGCGTGCAAATCCTGAAGCGCCGAAACGTTCTTCACCTTCATCTTGTCTTGACAGATCGACAGATGTTTTTACAACAGATCGGGCTTTTTTGGAAAACCAAAGTGTGGCTGCCATGATAATACCGGCAATTACAAGCAGGTAGGTTTTCGTTTCTACGGGTTTCGACAGGGATGTCATGGCAAATTCGGAAGGTTCTCCACCGGCATTTGTAAAATTCAGGTAAGCATCCAGCCCGGCAAGTGGTACACCTATGAAGTTTACGAGATCGTTACTGGCAAAAGCCATGGCCAGGGCTATTGTACCTATCAATACAATGAAACGCAGAATATTGATATTGAAAGTCATGTGTAGAATCTGCATCAGGATTGTCCAGAAAACAAAACTCCCGGCCATTATCAGAAAAGAATTACCTTCTACACTGTTTTTGATCTCATCGGTCATGAAAGGGGCATTTTTAACACCCTTAATCAGCATGAAGTATGTAATTGCTGTGATGGCCAGACCGCCAAAAACAGAGCCAAAATACTTCATCCGCTTATCAAAATTGAAAGAAAACAGCAGACGGGACAAGTACTGTATCAAGGCACCCACCGTAAAAGCGATGGCCACCGAGAGCAGGATGCCCAAAATGATTGCAAGGGCTTTGTCTGTATTGATATACTCGCCTATGGGGAGAGACTCCGGATTGTTGTAAATTTTAATTATTGACATCCCGACTGCCGCTCCGAGCAATTCAAAAACAATGGATACCGTAGTAGAAGTTGGCAGACCTATTGAGTTGAATGTGTCAAGAAGGATAATGTCCGTTAGCATGACAGCGAGAAACATGATCATAATCTCATCAAAGAAAAAATGCTCAGGATGGAAAATGCCTTTCCTGGCTACTTCCATCATCCCTCCGGAAAAAACCGCACCAAGGATAATACCAATAGTGGTAAGAATCATTAAATTTCTGAAACGTGCTGCGCGTGCTCCAATTGCGGAGTTTAGAAAGTTGACTGCATCATTGCTGACACCTACAACCAAATCGGTGATAGCCAGTGCAAAAAGAACGATTACAATAATTAAAAAAATGTCCATTGTTTTCGATTATGTTGTTAGGCAAACTTAAAATTATTGGTGATGCGCCATGTTAATTTAACGTTAATTATTATACAGATTTTATGTACTGACTTTACCATTTCTTAACCTGATTTGCTAAGATGAAAATCTCACATTTATTATTATTGCAACTTTTCTGAAGGTCTCATGGAATTTGGTTTACTTCAAATATTACAGCTCACAGGAGCAGTGGTTCTGTTTTTGTATGGTATGCGCTTGCTGAGTGAATCTATGCAACGGGTTGCCGGTGCAGGATTACGTAATATTCTACGTAGCATGACAAAAAATCATTTTACAGGCATTATGTCAGGCTTGCTTGTTACTGCAATCATTCAGTCTTCTTCAGCAAGCACAGTGATGTTTGTTTCTTTTGTTAATGCCGGTTTGCTTAGCCTGACAGAAAGTGTTTCTCTGATTCTCGGGGCCAATCTCGGCACAACCATTACCACATGGTTGATTGGCATCCTTGGGTTTAAAATTGAGATTGGAGCTATATGCTTGCCAATGATGGCCATTAGCTTTCCCCTGCTATTTTCCAGGAAAAGCAAGCTGCGCTCCTGGGGTGAGGTTTTGTTCGGTTTTTCCCTCTTGTTTCTGGGCCTGGATTTTATGAAACTTACGGTTCCGGATATACATGATCAGCCGGAGGTGCTGTCTTTTCTTTCAAATTATACTGCCGCCGGAAATGGAAGTGTGCTCTTGTTTATACTTGTAGGTGTTGTACTTACCTTGATTGTACAGTCATCCAGTGCTATGCTTGCCCTGATTATTGTGATGTGCGGCAATGGATGGATAGGTTTTGAAATGGGCGCTGCCATGATTATCGGGAGTAATATCGGAACTACCGTAACGGCAAATATTGCTGCTTTGGTGGCGAACAGAAAAGCAAAGAAAGCGGCCTTTTCACATTTTATGTTTAATCTTATGGCCGCATTGTTTAGCACTTTATTGTTTACATATCTCGTAAAGCTTTCATCATCCCTAACCTTCAGTATTGAGAACTCTTCGCCCATGAATGATCTGGCTGCCATACCAATTGGCCTTGCTGTATTTCACACACTTTTCAATCTTTTCAATCTGCTTTTGCTTGTGTGGTTTATTGAGCCCTGGGCAGGTTTGATGAACAGGATTTTCCCTGAAAATACGGGTAGGGGCAGTGGCCTGAAATATATTGCCACCGGTCTGCTATCTACATCGGAAATGTCTTTGTTGCAGGCAAGAAAAGAGGTGCTGAATTTTGCTGATCTGACAAATTCAATGTATACAATATCTAAAAATTTATTTGCTGAAACTGATTCTGAAAAACAAGGTATGTTGCTGGCTCAGTTGGAGGAAAATGAAATACGCATGGATAGCAATGAGGTTGAAATTGCTGCTTATCTGGCTAAACTTTCAGAAAGTGATTTGTCAATAGCCGCCAGCCGTAGGATCAGATCATTGCTGAAAATCAGTGATAATATGGAGAGTATAGCTGATGCATGTTATAATCTTGGGAGGATTCTTCAAAGAAAGAATGAGCACAGGGTCTGGTTTACACCGGATTTGCGAAAAGAAGTTTGGGATATGTTTGATTTGCTGGATCAGGCATTTGCATGTCTACATGCCAATCTCCATGCGGACAGAGAAGGCAGGCTTCCTGATATGGAAAAGGCTTACAGTATTGAAATAAAGATCAATAAACACAGGAATAGGCTCAAAGATGTCAACATGGAAAATATTCGCAAAAAAGAATACCCTTATCAGGCCGGGGTAGTCTTTCTGGATATTATTTCCCGGTGTGAAGATATGGGTGATCATCTGATCAATATTTCAGAAGCACTGCAGGATTGAGGCCATATGTTATTTAATTTTAACCTTCCAGGGCGTTGGCTCCACTTACAATTTCCAGTATTTCATTGGTGATAGAAGCCTGACGTGCTTTGTTGTATTTCAGTGTGATTTCATCAAGCAGATCTGAGGCGTTGTCTGTTGCCTGTTGCATGGAAGTCATTCGTGCACCGTGTTCCGCAGCATTAGAGTCCAGCAAAACCTCGTAGAACTGAGTTTTCAGCGATTTGGGGATGAGTTCCCTGGCAATGGTGTTTTTGTCCGGCTCATAAATATAATTTGAAACTTCTTCCTCTTCTTCTTCAATTTGAACCGGCAAAAACTGTTCAGCTTTCACTTTCTGGGTTGCAGCGTTAACAAAGCTGTTGTAGACTGTGATTATTTTATCATATTCCTTATTGATAAAGGATTGCATTAAGTTTTCAGCCATCTCCGCCACAGGATTGAAGGTGAGCTTATCAAAGATCTCTGTCTCTTTTTCAATAATATCCCAGGGGTGTTTCTTGAACAAGTCAGCTCCTTTTCCACCTACAGCAAGGATTTCCACCTTGGCATCCTGGTAATTTTCTTTAATCTCAGCTACAGTTTTTTTAACTACATTGGCATTAAATCCTCCGCATAAGCCTTTGTTTGATGAAACCATTACAATCAGAACTTTGTTTACCGGTCTCTGCTGAGCATACACAAAATCCTTGTCGTCTGCCATGCTTTGTGAAGCGTAGGACAGGATATGTTTCAATTGTTCTGCGTATGGCCTCAGTTGTTCGATACGATTTTGAGCCTTACGTAATTTGGCAGCAGAAACCAGTTTCATGGCACTGGTAATCTGCCGTGTTGATTTTACGGAGGAGATTCTGGTTCGTATTTCTTTAAGATTGGCCATAGAGAGATTTATTTAACAATCTGACTGCTTACTTCTTTAGCTGCGTTTTTCAGAGTATCTTCAATTTCTTCAGTAAGTTTACCTTCAGCAAGTTTATCCAATACTTCCTTGTGATTCAGGTTCATGTAATCAAGGAAAGTTTCTTCAAATTCTTTTACTTTTTCTTCAGGCACATTTCGCAGCAATTTATTAACACCACAGTAAATGATGGCAATTTGTTCCGATACTTTCATCGGTGAATATTGTGCCTGTTTGAGTATCTCAACATTTTTGCGTCCGGCATCAATGGTAGCCAGTGTTGATTTGTCCAGATCAGAGCCGAATTTTGCAAAAGCCTCAAGTTCACGGTACTGAGCCTGAGCTGATTTCAGGGGGCTTGCCACTTTTTTCATTGATTTTACCTGTGCATTTCCACCTACACGGGAAACGGATATACCAACGTTAATGGCGGGCCTCACACCGGAATTGAAAAGGTCTGATTCCAGGAAAATCTGGCCGTCTGTAATTGAGATTACGTTGGTGGGGATGTAAGCAGATACGTCTCCTGCTTGTGTTTCAATGATTGGCAGTGCAGTGAGAGACCCTCCTCCTTTGATTTTACCCTGCATTACTTCCGGAATATCATTCATTTGACCGGCGATCTTATCGGACTCAATGATTTTGGCTGCCCTTTCCAGCAGACGTGAGTGCAGATAAAATACATCTCCGGGGAAAGCTTCACGTCCGGGCGGACGTCTGAGCAGAAGGGATACTTCCCTGTATGAAACAGCTTGTTTTGACAAGTCGTCATAAACAATCAGAGCTGCCCTGCCTGTATCGCGGTAGTATTCACCGATGGCAGCACCTGCATAGGGAGCATAGAACTGCAATGCTGCCGGGTCAGATGCGTTGGCTGCTACAATGCATGTATAGTCCATGGCACCATGTTTCTCAAGGGTGGCTGCAATACTTGCTACAGTTGAGCCTTTTTGACCGATGGCAACATAAATGCAAAAGACAGGTTCGCCTTTTTCATAATTTTCGCGTTGATTGATTATGGTATCAATGGTGATTGCGGTTTTTCCGGTCTGACGGTCTCCGATAATCAATTCTCTTTGCCCGCGACCAATGGGTGTCATTGCATCAATGGCCTTGATTCCTGTTTGCAGCGGTTCGTTTACCGGCTGACGATAAATCACACCGGGTGCTTTTCGCTCCAGGGGCATATCAAATCTTTCGCCTTTGATTGGACCTTTTCCGTCAATGGGTTCTCCCAGTGTATTGACAACACGACCCATCATGCTCTCACCGACTTTTATTGATGAAATCCGCCGGGTGCGTTTTACAGAGTCTCCTTCCTTGATGCCCTGGGATGCCCCAAGCAATACTGCACCAATATTGTCTTCTTCGATATTCAGAACAATGCCTTTAACACCATTTTCAAACTCAATCAGTTCATTTGCCTGTACTTTGGTGAGGCCATATATACGCGCAATACCGTCTCCTACTTCCAGGACGGTTCCTACTTCCTGTAATTCAGCATCAATGTCTTGACCACTGAGTTGTTTTTTCAGGATTTCTGATACTTCTGCCGGATTAATCTGAGCCATATTGTATTGTTATTTTTATCAATGTGAGTTTTCTTTTAATTCATTTTTTAACCTGGCCAGTTGTGTTTTGATACTGGCATCATATTGTAAATCTTCTGTGCGCAGGACAAAGCCTCCAATGAGAGATTCATCAACGGTTTCTTTCAGCTCTATTTCCTTTGCGCCCAAGGCTGATTTGATGTTTTCGGTGAGCTTTTTACGGCTGTTCCCATCAAGTACTTTGGCTGATTTTATTTCCAGAGAGCTGATTCCTTTAAGTTCCTTGTAGAGGCTTTCGGTTTTCATGCAAATGGCCTTCAGTTGCCGTTCGCGGTTATGATCGACAACAAGGTGGATAAAGTCAAGGCTTAATTTATCAAACTGTTTTGCAAATATCCGGTCAATGGTTTTTGCTTTTTCGGATTTCCTGACAACCGGGTTGTTCAGGTATCCGATGATATCACTGCTGGTGTTCAGTAAATCAGACAGTGTCCGCATGTCTTTGATGAAAACATCGGTTTTGTCTTGTTCCTGTGCCAGTTCGAAAGCTGCCCTGGCATATCTGACGGCTATTCTGCTATGATCCATACTTTGCAGCGCTTAATTTAATTTAACTTCGTCTATCAATTTCTCAACAAGCTTATTTTGTTTTTCCTTGTCCTGAAGCTCTTCACGGAGGAGGCGTTCTGCTATTGAAATGGAAAGGTCAGCCATCTGATCCTTAATTTCATCAATCGCCTGTTGCTTTTGATTTTCGATATCTTTCCGGGCTTCGTTTTTCATTTTGTCCACTATGGAATTTGTCTCTTCCCTTGCTTTGGCGAGCATTTCCTCCCGCATAGACTTGGCTTCCTTCAGAACATTATCTCTTTCCTTTTTTGCGAGGTCAATGATTTCATTTTGCTCGGATTTGAGATGTTTAATTTGCTCCCTGGCATTTTCAGCTTTACTAAGTGCCCGTTCAATGGAATTATTACGATTGTTGATGGCATTGTTGATGGGCTTCCATGCAAAAACACCCAGTATAACCAGTAGTATTAAGAAAACCAGAGTGGTCCAAATAATCAATCCAACATCGGGGGTAATCAGATCCATAATAATTGTGTTTAAGATGATTAAATCAATTGTTTTCCGCAGCCAACCGCTGCGGAAAACAATAAATTACTTAAGCTACAAGTAACGAAACCACAACAGCAAAGAGTGATACACCTTCGATAAGTGCAGCAGAAATAATCATAGCTGTCTGAATTTTGTTTGAAGCTTCCGGTTGACGTGCAATAGCGTCCATTGCCTGTCCACCGATTTTGCCAATGCCGATCGCAGCTCCTATCACTGCAAGTCCGGCACCTATTGCTGCTAATTGTACCATAAAATATAATTTAGGTTAAACATTAAATTTCCTTAGTGATCTCCCTCCAGTGCCAGGCCGATAAACAGGGCCGACAGCAGAGTAAAAATATACGCCTGAATGGCAGCTACCAGCAGCTCCAGTATGTCCATAAAAAGAACAAATGGTACTGACACAAACCCCATCATGGCAGTCTTAAAAATAAATATCAATGATACCAGGCTCAATATAATAATATGTCCTGCGGTGATGTTTGCAAACAAACGTACCATCAGGGCAAAGGGTTTGGTAATGATGCCAATGAGTTCAACAGGTATCATGATAGGATACAACCAGAAGGGCAAACCCGGGGTTGCAAAAATGTGTTTCCAGTATTGTTTTGTTCCGCTTACATTGGTAATTACCATGGTGAAAGCAGCCAGTGTCATTGTTACAGAAATGTTGCCGGTAACATTGGCTCCGCCGGGAAAAAACGGAATCAGCCCCAGCAGATTGTTGAACAGAATAAAAAAGAAAACCGTCATGATGTATGGCAGGTATTTCTCGTATTTTTCGCCAATATTAGGTTTTGCAATATCATCACGTACAAAAAGAAACAGTGGCTCCATAAAACCTTGAAGGCCGGCTGGTTTGCCGGGGCGTTTTTTATATGCACGGGCTACAGAAAGAAAAACCAACAACAAAATTATGGCTGATATTATCATAGCGGCCACATTTTTTGTGATAGACAAATCCAGGGGTGCTGCATTGCTTATTTCAGATTTGCCTGTTTCTTCGTTGATTTCATGATGGATGCTTCCTTCCTCGTCTGTAAGGTAGATATCTCCTTGGTATAAAAAGTAATTGTTATCGCCTTTGGTAACCGTTGCATGACCATGGTCAAAAGCAGATGACATAAAGACATCCAGTTGTCCCTCGTGCCATAGTATTACAGGTAAGGCAATGCTTATTGCATGTTTGTGACCGGAATCATCTGTGTAATCAGCAATGTGCCATGAGTGACTGTCCATGATGTGGTCAAACACCATCTCGGTAACATCGAACTCCTCATCATCAACATGGATATCCTCAATCGGATCTTCAGCCATCATCGCAAGCGGAGTAAGCAAAAAGACCAGTAAAAAAAGTATGTTACATCTCAAACTCATCATGTACCAAAATTGATAAAAAAAATGCAAACAAAAAACCGTAAAAAACTTTATTTTCAATTGAATCAGTCTTGTGATTGCAGGTATTTAATCAAGACAAATGATTCAAAAAACAAATATATAACATAAATTAACAAAAACTGTATCACAAAATAATGTTCTTTATCATGGCTGTTTAATAACACAGGCAGGAGAAATACCACCCCCAGCATCATTTTCAGCAGGCTCAGTCCACCGAAAATAAAACCCATATAAGTCGGGAATTTGTTTTTTAGTTTCATGAAGATGCTAAAGGATAGTCCTGTCAGGGCATACAGATATATGTTGCCAATAACTTCCCGTGGTGTGGGCAGGTTTTCAAATGCCAGATAGGAAGCAAGAAACTGCAGTGCCAGAATAATGAAAGCAAGTGCTGTGATTTGCAACCAAAACTTTATGGCCGGAGATTTATGTTTCATTTATTCATGTTTATGACTTGTTTTATGACAACATAAAGTGCTATGGCCACTGCCAGAAGGGAGAGTATGATTGTAAAGAGAGGAAAATCTCCATCCCTGGATTCATCGAGCTTTACGCCAGCCCATGCACCGCCACCAATAATGGCAAGCATCTCAAACACAATGCCCGAGAACCGGGCGTATGATTTAACCGGATCTGTCTTTTTATTTTTTTGTTTTTCCATCCTTAATGGCTGATGCTGTTTTGCCCTGGTCCATATTACAGGTGCCGGTAAATACGGCATTGGGCTCTATGGCCAGCCGGAGTGTTTTAATGTCACCCTTAATGACAGAACTTGCTTTGAGGCTTAATAATTCCCTGACGAAAATTTTGCCCTCTATTGTCCCGGAAATTTCGCAGTTTTGACAATGAATTTCACCATTCAAACTGCCTTTTTTTCCAATGACAAGCTTGCCTTCTATACTGATATTTCCGGTGATCTGTCCATCAATACGAACGTCACCGTCGGATTTAATGTCTCCGTTTACTGTGGTTCCTTCGCCTATAACATTGAGGCGGTTTGCTTCTGTTTCCTGTGTTTTAGCCATTGTATTTGTATTTTGTCTGCTTTATGCAAAGATAATATTCTGGTCTGAATCTGGAAATAATTTGGATTAATTAAATCCTTGTGTAATTTTGAGAAATATTTTTTCGAACTAAAATATTCTTTCTATGTCTTATATTTTTACTTCAGAATCTGTATCTGAGGGACATCCCGATAAAGTTGCCGATCAGATTTCAGATGCAATGGTTGATGAATTTCTTGCTTTTGATGTTGAATCGAAGGTTGCATGCGAAACTTTGGTCACTACCGGCCAGGTGGTTGTTGCCGGTGAGGTCAAGTCTGAAACCTATGTAGATGTGCAGGAAACCGTGCGCAGGATTGTCAACAAAATTGGCTACACCAAAGGAGAGTACCGCTTTGACGGAAATTCATGCGGTGTTTTAACTGCATTGCATGAGCAATCCCCGGACATCAACCGTGGAGTGGATAAAACCAAACCCGAAGAGCAGGGTGCCGGTGACCAGGGAATGATGTTCGGCTATGCCTGCCGTGAAACAGACAACTATATGCCCCTGCCTCTTGAGCTCTCCCATCGTTTATTGCAGGAGCTTGCAGAAATACGTCGGGAAGGAAAAGAAATGACTTACCTGCGTCCGGATTCAAAGTCTCAGGTTAGTGTGGAGTATGATGACCAGCACAAAGCGATAAAAATCCATGCCATCGTTGTTTCCACACAGCACGATGAATTTGTTGAGCCCAAAAATGACAGCCCGGAAGCAGCAGCAGTAGCTGATAATGCAATGATTGCCAAAATAAGAGAAGATGTATCAGACATCCTTATCCCGCGTGTGGTAAATTCCATGTCCGAACGGGTGCAAAAATTGTTCGATCATGATTACGAGCTTCATGTCAATCCCACCGGAAAATTTGTTATTGGCGGTCCGCACGGGGATACCGGTCTTACAGGCCGAAAAATTATTGTTGATACCTATGGTGGACGGGGAGCTCACGGAGGTGGTGCTTTTTCCGGTAAAGACCCCTCCAAAGTAGACAGATCCGCAGCCTATGCCGCAAGACATATCGCAAAAAACATGGTGGCAGCAGGAGTGGCTGATGAAATACTGGTACAGTTGTCTTATGCCATTGGTGTTACTGAACCTGTGAGCGTTTTTGTCAATACATACGGCAGCGCAAAGATCAATATGAGTGACGGAGATATTGCACGTGAAATCCGGAAAATTTTCGCCCTCTCCCCGCATGCGATAGAAACACGCCTGAAACTCAGAAACCCAATATATCTGGAAACAGCTACCTATGGACACCTGGGGCGTACGCCAAGAGTTGTGAAGAAACATTTTCATTCGCCTTACAACGGTGAAACATACCTCGAAGTAGAACTCTTTACCTGGGAAAAACTCGACTATATTGAGAAGATTAAAAAGGCTTTTAATTTGTCATAAAATAAATTAGACAAACTAATTTTTTATTTTTTGATAAATAATTGTTACTTTCGGGCTTAACAATGTCAGTAGGTATCAAAATACTCAGGCTGTTTTTTCTTTATCCCCTTTCTCTGATCTATGGGATGCTTGTAGCAGTGCGGAATGCGCTGTATGAAAACAAAATTCTGAAATCAAAAAGTTTTGATTTCCCGGTAATCTGTGTGGGCAATTTGACAGTTGGCGGAACCGGAAAAACCCCCCATGTTGAATATATTATCAGATTGCTGAAAAATGAATTTGGCGTGGCTGTATTAAGCCGGGGCTATAAACGAAAAACCAAAGGTTTTAAGCTTGCCGGTGAAGCTGATACAGCGAAAACTATCGGAGATGAACCCTTGCAGATGAAACAAAAGTTTCCTGATGTTACTGTAGCAGTTGACGAAAAAAGAGTCAGGGGAATTGAAAAGCTGTCTGAAATGGATGATTTGAATGCCGTGATTCTTGATGATGGATTTCAACATCGCAAAGTCCACGCGGGGCTGAATATTCTCTTATCTGATTATAACCGGCCTTTTACACGCGATAATTTTTTGCCTTTTGGAAGGCTTCGTGAACATGCACACGAACACCGCAGAGCACATATTATCATTATCACAAAATGTCCCAAAGACATGAAGCCCATCGAAAAACGCTTGATGGATAAGGAATTGAAAATATATCCTTTTCAGTATTTGTATTTTACCAGCTACGAATACGGCAACCTGAAAAAGGTTTTTGATCCTGATGTTGAATATACGCTTGAAGAATTGTCTTCCACCCCCCATGACATTATCGGTTTGTCCGGTATCGCAAGAAATAAATTATTCAAAAATAAATTGCATAAACTGGGTACATTGCGGAAAACCTTCAAGTATCCTGATCATCATTATTATAAACCTGAAGAGCTTAAACGCATCACAAATCAATTTGAAAAAATTGAATCACAGAAAAAGATCCTGATTACAACGGAAAAAGATGCAGTAAAAATAAAACAAATGGATGAGGTTCCTGAAACCCTGAAAAAACACTTATATTACCTGCCAATCCAGGTTGTGTTTTTGGGCAACAAGGAACAAGAAGAGGAATTTAAATATCAAATTATTCGCTATGTTAAAACAAATCGAAGGTACAGCAAACTTTATAAAGAACAGGATTTCCCTAAGTCCTGAAGCAGGTATTATTCTCGGAACAGGTCTGGGTGGCCTGGTGGATGAGATAGATATTAATGAGACCATTGCTTATGACGATATCCCGGATTTTCCGGTAAGTACCGTTGAAGGTCATCACGGTCGCCTGATTTTTGGTACACTTAACGATAAGCCAATTGTGGCTATGCAGGGCAGGTTCCATTATTACGAGGGATATTCTGCTGAAAAAATCACATTTCCTGTAAGGGTGATGAAAAAGCTGGGTATCAAACATTTATTTGTCAGCAATGCAAGTGGTGGTGTGAATCCCGATTTTGAAATTGGCGATCTTATGGTGCTCAACGACCATATCAACCTGATACCAAATCCCCTCATCGGAAAACATGAGCCGGAATTCGGAGACCGTTTTCCCGATATGAGCCAGGCTTATGATCCAGGACTCATTGAAATAGTGAAAAAAATTGCTGCCAGACATGATATTAAGCTGCAGGAAGGTGTTTATACTGCAGTAACCGGCCCCACATTTGAAACTCCCTCTGAATATAGATACTTTCGGATTATCGGATCTGATGCCGTTGGAATGAGTACGGTACCTGAAGTTATTGTGGCCCGGCAAATGGGGATTCCGTGTTTTGCTATTTCCATCATTACCGACCTGGGTGTGCCCGGAAAAATTGTTGAGGTTTCGCACGAAGAGGTGCAAAAAGTGGCATCCAAAGCAGAGAAAAAAATGACACTGCTGATGAAAGAAATGATGGTCCTGGTCTGATCATCCACCATTTTTGTTACAATAATATCTTTTGTTTAGTTGCCCGGTTAGTGGACTGCTGGTAGAGTATAGGATGTTATATTTGTGATAGATAAGCTAGTGTAAGAATTATCGGCTACTGCCAAAACAAAAGAAAATCTGGCTTTTGCAAAACCATTTACGAAATGAACATGAACCATTTTGACAAAAACCTGTTTACTCTGTAGCTATTCCAAAAAAACGGTTTTCCCAACTGGATAAAACCGGATTCAAGTGATAGTTTTCATGTGGTTTCTCAAGGGGGTGCTTTTTTAAGGCATCCCCTTGATTATTTCCGTTCCTTAAAGGCTCCAGTATGTCATTTCTTTGATGCGACCTCTGAAGATGCCTTTGATATCAATAAGAATGCCGTCTTTTGCAGAGATTGACCTGAAAAAAGCCTCATCAAGTTTGGTGTATTCTTCATGATTGACAGCCAGGATAACAGCATCGTAATTATTCCTGATTTCATTCAGTTCAATATTGTATTCTTCTCTGACTTCTTTGGGGCTGGCATAGGGGTCCACAATATCATAATCCACTTTATAGTCATCCAGTTCATGCAGTATGTCTACCACACGGGTGTTGCGGATGTCAGCAACATTTTCCTTGAATGTAAGACCCATTACCAGTACTTTTGACTGATGCAATACTTTGCCTTTTGCAAGCATCAGTTTTATTGTTTGTTTTGTGACATGCGCACCCATACCGTCATTGATGGCACGGCCTGAGTTGATGATTTGTGCATGATAGCCGAGTTGTTTGGCTTTATGCAACAGGTAGTACGGATCAACGCCAATGCAGTGACCCCCTACAAGCCCGGGGATAAACGGCAGGAAATTCCACTTTGTGCCAGCTGCTTCGAGTACCTCAAAAGTATTGATGCCAATTTTATTGAATATCATTGAAAGCTCATTCATCAGAGCAATGTTGACATCCCGCTGGGTATTCTCAATGATTTTTGCGGCCTCAGCTACTTTGATTGAGCTTGCCCTGTGTACTCCTGCTTCAATTACAAGTTCATACACTTTTGCAATATTTTCCGCCGACATGGCATCGCAACCAGAGGAAACTTTGGCAATGCTTGTAAGGGTGTGAACCTTATCTCCCGGATTGATGCGCTCCGGCGAGTAACCCACTTTAAAATCATCAATATATTTCAGGCCGGAATGCTGCTCCAGCACAGGGACACAATCTTCTTCCGTGCAACCGGGATAAACTGTTGATTCAAAAACCACATAATCGCCTTTACTCATTACTTTGCCAACGGTTTCAGAAGCCTTCAATACCGGGGTGAGTTCAGGAAGTTTGTGTTCGTTGATGGGAGTTGGAACGGCAACAATGTAAAAACTTGCGTCCCTAAGGTCTTCAACATCAGATGTAAAGATAATGTCTTTGTTCTCAAATTCTTTGGATTCAAGCTCGTTGCTGGGATCTTTGCCATTTTTCATCATATCCACCCGGTCCGGCTTGATATCAAACCCGATAACTGGTACGTGTTTTGCAAATTCCAGGGCAATGGGAAGCCCTACATAACCCAGACCGATAACGGCAATTTTCTTTTCTTTCCTGATAATAGCATTGTACATCTGCAATAATTTTGGTTTTCGGAGCTAAAATAGTTTTATTCCGAATGGTAAAAAATGATTTTACGCAGGCTTTACTTACACAAGGGATGGTAGTCACCCTTAAGTCCTGTTGGACTGGCATTGCGGATATCATAAACAACCTCTATGCTTTTACGTGCATCCTTGAGGCCAAAGCCGTTGCCTTTAAGAATTTCCTGATAACTGAGTGTGTGTAAATCCGTAAATCCTTTGCTGAACTCGATTTCTTCTCCTTCTACCGTGATGGAACGGAATGTCCGTTGTCCTTGTGCCTTTATATTGTCAGGCAGGTCATTTTCATCCACACTCAATACCCAGCGGACCCGGGCCTTTTCAAGATGTAAAAATCCGGCGGCGCGTTTTTCCCCGTGTTCATGGACAATGCTTTCTTTCACATCACCAAAAATCCATGTCAGCATATCATAAAAGTGAATACCGATGTTGGTTGAAATGCCACCGGATTTGTTGGGATCTCCTTTCCATGAGTAATGGTACCAGTTTCCACGGCTGGTCAGGTAAGCAAGATCAACATCATATATTTTGTCTTTGGGGCCATTGGCGATTTTTTCCTTTAATGCAATGATGGTAGGATGCAGACGCAATTGAAGAATGGTATTGATTTTTTTCCCTGTTTCTTTTTCAATTTCAGACAAGCCGTCGATATTCCAGGGATTCAGAACCAGGGGCTTCTCACAGATAGCATGTGCATCATTTTTCAAAGCAAACCGTATGTGAGAATCATGCAGGTAGTTTGGTGTGCAAATGCTGACATAATCAATTTTTTTGTTTTTGCGCCTGAGTTTATCCACGTGACGGTCAAATCGTTCATACTCGTGGAAAAAATCTGCATTGGGAAAATAGGCATCCAAAAAACCAACGGAATCAAATAAGTCCATGGTTGCTGCCAGATTGTTTCCTGTTTCTTTAATGGCTTTTACGTGCCTGATGGCAATGTATCCGGCAACACCTATCAATGCAAAACGATTTTCTTTGCTCTCCATAATTTATGCCTTTATTTTTTGTACAAAATTATTTTCCAGTTTGTATTTTTCTTCACTTTCGGGGCAAATAGCCATGCCCTTATTATCAAAATGGAGGCGATGGCCGTACTCGCTCATCCAGCCAATTTGACGTGCCGGATTGCCCACCATCAGAGCATAGGGTTTTACTGTTTTGGTGATTACTGCTCCGGCACCAATAAATGCATATTCACCAATATCATGGCCGCACACGATGGTAGCATTGGCGCCAATGCTTGCCCCTTTCTTTACCAGGGTCTTTTCGTACTGACTGCGCCTGTTGATTGCTGACCGGGGGTTTGTAATGTTGGTGAACACCATGGAGGGTCCCAGAAACACATCGTCTTCACAAATTACGCCTGAGTAAATGGATACATTATTCTGAACCTTGACATTGTTGCCAAGTACAACCTCAGGAGACACCACTATGTTTTGTCCCAAATTGCATCCTTCACCGATGACAGCATCTTTCATGACATGAGAAAAATGCCAGATTTTTGTGCCATTACCAATTTTACATCCTTCATCAATGACTGCTGTTTCGTGTGCAAAATATTCTTTCATATGCTGAGATTATTGTTGCGATCCTGAAATGCGTCTGCATTATCCGGACACTTGGTTATTTTTTACTTTTATTCTTAAAATTAATATAGTCTTTTACCGAAAATCCAAGTTTTAACAGGTTTTCGGGTTTTAGTATTTCTTCTGCCTGTGCTTTTGTTACATGCCCACTTTTTTCGCAGGCATCGAAAATGCCGCATTTGTCATTTTTCATGATGCCTGCAATTTCTCCTGCTTTATGATATCCGATATAGGGCACAAAAACGGTTGCCAGAGATGGGCTGTGTAGCAATTGCTTCCAGGCATCATCTGTATTTACTTTCAGTCCTGTTATCAGTCCGTTTTTCATGCTTTTGCATGCAGCTATCAGCAAGTCAAGACTGTTGAGTACGGCATGGCCAATGGATGGCAGATATGGATTTAATTCCAGGACAGATTGTGCACTGAGAGAGGATATCAGCTGGTCGTTAGCATATACCTGATGGGCAGTGCTGATGATGTATTCAGGGATTACAGGGTTTACTTTTCCCGGCATGATTGAGCTGCCGGTTTGCTTTTGGGGAATTTCCAGATTTCCGTTTCCTGCAATGTCAGAGGCGAGTAGTCTAAGGTCATTGCTAATTTTTTCCATATTTACTGCATGAGCTTTCAGGCTAGCGTGAATTTCTGTCCAGCTGTCCAGGTTGCTGGTCGTATCCACCATGTTTTCGCTACGGGTAAGAGGCAGGCCGGATAGTTTCTGCAGCTCCCTGACCGCTTCCATAATCACAAAGCGGGGTACAGTTATGCCGGTACCAATGGCACTGCCTCCCAGGTTTACCTGCTTAATACGTTCAAAGCATTTTGACACCCTCCACCAGTCACGGCTAAGGGCATCATTGTATGCACTGAACAAGCGGCCAAACGAGCTTGGAACGGCAGTTTGCATCTGTGTATAGCTGTTTCGCAGTGAATTTCTGTGATCGTTTTCCTGTTGCTCAAGTGCAAAACGCAATTGATTTATATGCTCTTCCAGTTCAGTGAGGGCATGCATGACCGCCGTTTTTAGCGCTGTGGGCACAACATCATTGGTTGACTGAAAGAGGTTGGCAGATTCAATGGGGTCCAGAATGTTATAATCACCGGCTTGTTTAGTCAGTAAAGTCAAAGCCCGGTTGGTGATAATTTCATTGATATTCATGTTGATGCTCGTGCCTGCTCCACCCTGAACCGCCGGCACAATGAAATGAGTAAAATGCTTACCTTCGCTTACTTCTACTGCTGCCTGAATCAGAGCATCCAGCTTGTCCTTGCTGATTCTTTGTAGTTCTGAAAGCTCAGGATATTTTTTTTGCAGTTCTTCCTGGTAGCGACGAATTGTATGATAAACAGCAAGTTTTACACTTCCCATGCTCTTGTACCAGCGCTGATTGAATTTTGTCCTGTTGGGAAAATTCTCACAGGCACGCCATGCATGAATGCCATATAGTGCATCATCAGATAACTTAACTTCACCTATGAAATCTTTTTCAGTGCGCATTTTATTCTAATGGTTGTGCATATGTTTTGATGTCTTTTCCTGTGATCTTGTCTGAACATAAAATGACCAGGCGTTCAATCATATTTCTGAATTCACGTATATTGCCGCTCCATGAATAATTCTTCAGTTCTTTTATGGCATCATCGGTAATTTGCATTTTTGGAATGCCATGTTCAAGACAAATTTCTGTGAGAAAATGGTCAGCCAGCTGCGGGATATCATCCTTGCGTTCTGAAAGCGACGGTACATGAATCAGGATCACACTGATGCGATGATACAAGTCTTCCCTGAAGTTGTTTTTTTCAATTTCTTTGCTTAAATCCTTATTCGTGGCTGCTATCAGCCGAACATCTACATTGATGTCCTTATCACTGCCAACGCGGCTGATTTTATTTTCCTGCAGGGCACGCAATACCTTTGCCTGTGCCGAAAGACTCATGTCCCCGATTTCGTCTAGGAAAATGGTGCCACCGTTGGCCTGTTCAAATTTTCCTTTTCGCTGCTTGTGTGCAGATGTGAAAGCGCCTTTTTCATGGCCAAAAAGTTCGGACTCTATCAGCTCGGAAGGAATGGCTGCGCAGTTTACTTCCACAAAAGGAGCTTTGGCACGTTCGCTCTTTTCGTGCAGATGATGTGCCACAAGTTCTTTACCGGTACCGTTTTCACCTGTTATCAGTACACGGGCATCAGTGGGGGCAACTTTGTCAATCAACTCGCGGATATGTTGCATAGGCCTGGAATTACCCACCATCTCATAACGCTTACTGACTTTCTTTTTTAGCTTTTTGGTTTCAGTTACCAGGCTACTGCGTTCCAGTGCATTTTTAACGGTTATCTGCAGGCGCTGAAGGTCTATGGGCTTTTGTATGAAGTCGTATGCACCCTGTTTGATGCTTGAAACTGCGGTGTCAATGTCACCATGACCGGAAATCATAATAAAAGGGAGTTCGGGATTGCTTTTTAAGGCTTTTTCAAGCACCTCCATGCCATCCATTTCAGGCATTTTGATGTCACAAAGTACCAGGTCAATCCCATTGTCCTTGATTTTTTGTAAACCATCCTTTCCGTCCACTGCAAGTTCTACTTTATATTTCTCGTATTCCAGAATATCTTTCAGTACATTCCGGATGCTTTTTTCGTCGTCTATGACAAGTATCCTGCTCATAATAACATTATATCTCTTATAACCCGTAAAAGTAAGTAAACTGTGGGAAATCTGCAACATGCTGTTTTTGTTTTATGGTATGCATAACGTCGGTTTGCTGAAAGTGTAATATGAGCGTGCCTTGAATAGTAGAATTGTATTTGCAAAATCATTATATTTACAAAAAACAGCCATGAAGCAAAAAACCGTTTATTTTTTGATGCTATTCCTTCCGGGGTTCATACTGTGCTCATGTGAAGATAATGATATCAGCCCTCATTACACGGAATATGATTATTACCTTGTCTTTGATTTGGATGGCGAGCGTGTTGAATATGTGGGTGATAGAATGAGTGTTCCTGGTGTATTTTCGTACGGAATCAGTACCGGATTTGCAGAGGGGAGTGATACAGTAAGAAAAGTTTACACCTCCATCTGTCGTGAAAGCAGCAGTCAGTCATGGCCTCAAATGAGTTTTTCCCTGGTGGATTATGTCCACAGGCAGAGTTTGGACAGTGTAAACAATGCCCCGGATTTTGCATATTTTGAAAGCTTGTTTTACACCGGGGATAAATCGTTTATCCGGTATTTGTGCTTATTAAGACAGAAGGGTATTTACATTGAATGGCAAGATGAAAATATGACCAAATGGTCTACACCGGTTAATGTTTGTGCCGATGAGGATAAACCGGTAAATCCTGATTATGATAATTTCATTTACCGGATTGAGTCTGTCCGTCTCGCTGAAGATCCGGACGGTGAACCCGCCTTATTGGTAGAGTCACAATTCAGTTGTGCATTGTACAATCAGGAAGGGGACTCCCTGGTTGTTGAAAATGGTAAAGCCAGGAGTTTGTTCAGGCATGACCTTTAAACCTTTTTTTTATTTAAGCTTTGACAAAGCAAAATGGTAAGCTCCAATCATGGCTGCTTCAGATGTGCCCATGCTTGATTTCATGATGCCAACCCGTGGTTTGGGGATATAGGGGTATTTTGCTTCAGATTCGCCGGGCAGAGGAATAAACTTTTTATCTCCGTGAGCGAATTTGTCAAATTCATTGTGATTTTCCAGATTAAACACCTGATGTGTTAATCGTGGCAGACGTTTTCCTTCGGGCGTGATGAATTCGGAATTTATCTGTTCCATGAGTGCCGGCATAAATAAATCCCAGGCTTTGGATAATCCACCGCCTATTGAAATATTGGCATCATAAAGGCTGATTAAACTGGCGATGGTATCGCCCAGATTTTTTCCAAAAATACGGAATGTCTCCCGGGCAGCTGATTTTTTGCTCCCTTTGCCGTCAATGGCAATATCATATATGTCTTTTGGAGTGAGCATCTCATCACTTTTGGCGATTTTCCGGTAGGAACGCTGAATGCCGCGAATACTAACAGATTCTTCAATGTTTGCCTTTGTGTATTCGGGATTACGCATCAACCATACTTCATTGGGCAGGGAATTGTCACCACGAATCAGTTTTCCACGGATTACAACACCCAGGCCAAATCCTGTGCCCAGGGTCAGGCCGATGAGATTCTTGTATGTTTTCTGACTGCCGGCGTCCTGCAGCTTTTGATTGAGCCGGGGGAGTGAACCCTCCCTGGCTTCTCCAAGTGCAAACAGGTCAGCATCATTGTTGATAAATACCGGTATGCCAAATTTTTTTTGCAACATAGGACCCAGTGCAATTCCACCCCGGTAGGCCGGAAGGTTTCCCAAATCACCAATAACACCATGTTCATAATCCGAAGGCCCGGGAAAAGCAAAGCTCAGTGCAGCGACTGTCTCCTGATGTGCTTCGGTCAGTGTAGAAAAGCCATCCACAATGGTTTGCAGACTCCTGTCAAGATCATCTCCATGGGAGGGCTTGCGAATGCTTTCTCCTATGATTTTTCCGTTTTTAACAGCAGAAAACACAAAATTGGTGCCTCCTGCATCCAGACTGAGAATGAGTGGGTTATTGTTCATATTAATCAGGCATTTTGGGTTTTCAATGCGACAAAAATCGTGTATAGTATGGCAATGCCGGGGACTATAAAACTAAAAGTAACACTTGTGATATCGGCAACTTTTCCCATGATGAGAGGCAAAACAGCACCTCCGATAATTGCAGTGACCATCAGGCCGGATAGCTCATTGGTATATTCCGGATGTTTGTCCACTGTAATGGAGAATATCAGTGGGAAGATATTGGCAAAACCCAGGCCAATCAGTATTATGGCACTGATTGCCACAGTCTGTGATTGGAGAAAAAGACCGCCAATCCCCAGCAGGGCGATAATGGTAGTAATCAGCAAAAACACCGGTGCCTTTATCCAGTTGAGTATGATGCCACCAAGGAAACGGCCTATCATGATTGTCAGAAAAAACAAACCTACACTGGCCACTCCCAGTTTGTCAATATCCAGACCGTAGTTGTTTTCCAGATAGCTGGGCAGTTTTGATGCCATGCTTACTTCTGCTCCCACATACAAAAAGATCGCCAGTACCATGATGGCAATGCCCGGCTTTCTCAGTAAATTCAAACAGGAAAGTAAACTGGGAGGGACATCGGGCATGGCTTTTTCACGGATGGGTATCAACAGAAGAATGACTGTTGTGATGCCGATAGCAATAGCATATATGGGGAAAAGCAGCTTCCAGTCCATACCAAACCAGGCTGCTGCGGCTGCAGGAATCAGAGCTCCGGACAGAGAACCTATGGCTTTTACAAACTGGCCAAAACTGAGGTTTCTGGAATATTTTCCTTCCGGGGAAACATCCCGCATGATGGGATTACCGGCAACCTGCAACAATGCTGCACCGGCACCCAGCAGTAGTATAGAAAGCAATAAAACGCTGAAAAGAGAAAAACCAGACACAAGCGGAATTACAAGGCCAAGTAAGGCAAGGATAAGCCCAATGGCCAGAATCTTCTTTTTACCCTGTCGTGCCATGATTAAACTGAAAGGAACAGACAAGAGACCAAACATTACAAACCCCGAGGCGGGAACAAAGCCGGCCATGAAGTTGGTAAGATGATATTCATCCTTTACAAGATCGGTAAGTGTTCCGGCGACATCACCAAAACCCATACACAGAAAAGCCAGAAAGACAGGGACAGATGCAAAAGCAGGGTTAATCTTTTTCTTATTCATAAACGCAGGGTCAATAATTTTGGTTAAATATAGATAATATCTTTCAGGATACTGTCCGAAATAAACAAAGATTCCGGCTTCAGCCTGAAGCAATCCCCCTCAATTTTCGCTTTCCCTGTGTCTGTGTATACACGAAGTTTACGTTTTAGTGCGGATAATTTTGTGCTGCCAAAGCGCTTTTCCATTTCACCAAACTCAAGACCGCGTCGTGTCCGTAAACGGGTAATCAGGTAATCATTGAATTTATCTTTGCCGTCCAGATATTCCTGTTCTGCATTAATGCCTCCCTTTGCAATATAGTCATTCAGATCTGAAAGATTCCAGCTCCGGATGTTCTCACCATCATAAGAATGTGCAGACGGACCAAAACCATAATATGCAGTGTCATCCCAATATGCAGCATTGTGCCTGCTGTGAAAGTCTTTTTTTGCAAAATTTGAAATTTCATACCAGGGAAAACCTTCTTTTTCCGTGATGTCAAAAAGCAACATGAACTGATGGTAAGATTCTTCATCTGCCGGCAATGCAAAGTGATTTTGTTTTAAGCGGCGATTCAGCAGAGTGCCCGGTTCTATGGTAAGGTGATAAGCAGAAAGATGTTGAATTCCTGTGGACAGTATTGTTTTGATGCATTTTTCCCAGATGGAATGATTAAGCCCGGGAATGCCATAAATCAAATCTGCAGAAACATTTTCAAAACCTGATTTTTGGGCTTCTTCCAGGCTTTTCAGACTTTCACGGCTGCTGTGTTTCCGGCCCAGGAAAGATAAAATCCTATCATCAGTGGACTGAATGCCTATGCTCAGGCGATTAAATCCGAGCTCCTTCCATATTTTCAGAGATTCAGGCCGGATGTCCTCGGGGTTTGCCTCAAGGCTTATTTCAGCTCCCTTTGTGATTTCAAAATTCTGCCGGATGCTAAGCATGATGCGTTCCAGAGATTTGTCTGAAAGAAGAGACGGCGTGCCACCACCAAAGTAAATTGTTTCAGCAGTTTCTTTATCGGGAGAAGCCTGTGCTATTTCCCGGCAAAGAGCATCAACAAAATCCTGCTCTTTGGATAAAAGTGCCAGAGAATAGAAATCACAATAATGGCACTTTCTGCGGCAGAAGGGAATATGTACATATATACCAGGCATACAACAAATGTAATGAAAATAGCATGTGAGCGCTAAAAAAAACAGCTGTTTGATCGTGACCGAAAAGGAATACTGCTTTTTTCTTTCATTAATTTGTCTAAATTTGAATGATGATAAGTCATTGCCTATGAAAATTGAAAATATTGAGCATGTTTTTGAATGCTTCGGAGATAAAAAAATTCTGATTATCGGTGATGTGATGATTGATTCTTATATGTGGGGAGGGGTTGATCGAATCAGCCCGGAAGCTCCCATACCAATTGTCTGTATCAGCGGAAGGGAAAACCGTCTGGGAGGTGCCTCCAATGTGGCGAGAAATATCCGGTCACTTGGCGCAGAACCCCTGATGTGCAGTGTTATCGGCAATGATTCCAATGGCGACGAATTCATACGCTTGCTCAATGAAGAAGGCATGCGTACAGATGGTATACTGCGCATTGAAGACAGACCCACCAGTGTAAAAACCCGTATCATAAGCAATGGCCAGCATCTGTTGAGAGTGGATGAGGAAAACACGAATGTATTGACCATTGATACAGTGAATAAACTGGCTTCTAAGATTACGGCAATCTGTGAAAGTGAATCCCCGGATGCCATAATATTTGAAGATTATGATAAGGGAATAATTACCCCGGAGCTTATTGAGCATGTGGTAGCTCTGGCTGCGGATTGTAAAATACCGGTAAGTGTTGATCCGAAGAAACGCAACTTTATGGCTTATAAAGGTGTCACCCTGTTTAAGCCCAACTACCGGGAAATGAAGGAAGGCATGAAAACCGAGTTTGCCAAAAGTGATAAAGCCATGATCCGCGGGCTGCTTCAAAAACTGATAAAAGACCTGAAGGTTGAGCAGGTTTTATTAACTCTTGCTGAAGCAGGAGCAGTGATAGCATCGGAGAATGGGGAGGATTTTCTTCCTGCAGAAATACGGAATATTTCTGATGTTTCCGGTGCGGGAGATACTGTTATTGCCACAGCCACACTGTGTTTGGTTTGTGGATTAGACAGGCGTGACATAGCCTATATTGCAAATATGGCAGGCGGACTGGTGTGTGAGTATTCGGGTGTTGTGCCGGTAATGCGTGATGATTTACTCAGGGAGTTGAAAGAAAATCCCTGCAACAGTTTATCATAAAGCAGGGAAGTACCATCTATTTTTTCTTTGCCAGAATAGCTTCCATAAGCTTGAGATCCTCGGGGAAACTGATTTTCAGATTCAGGGGGTTGTCTTTTACCATACCAATTTTTACTTCCGGCAGGTAGTGATTGACAATGCTGATATCGTCGGTGAATTCCGGATTACCATTCATCTGACGTGCATCATATGCCTGACTGATTGTCCTCAACCTGAAGCCTTGTGGTGTGTGAGCCCGCAGGAGTTTACTACGGTCGGCCAGCCCGGAGAACTCATTCTGCTCATTAAGCCGGTAAAGTGTGTCTGTTACAGGATTTACCGTGGCTACAGCGCTGTGGGTCATGAGCATTGTGGTAATGTTTCTGATTACCTTCGGGTCGGGATTCGGGCGTGCAGCATCGTGAAATAATAAGGATGTTTCCTGATTTCTGTAATGGTTTTTGGCAAAGTTGATGGCCTGCCATGTGGACATATTTCTGCTGCTGCCACCGGGAATAACATGGGCAGGCATGCTGAGTTTTAAACTTTCAACTGGAAGTAAACTTTTAAAATCAGGATGCGAAACGATGATGATTTCATCTATACAACCTGAATTTGCAAAGCGTTCCATGCTGTGCTGTATAACGGGCTTACCTGCAAGTTCCATGAATTGTTTTGGAAGGCTTGCGCCCATGCGTTTGCCGGAGCCTCCGGCCAGTATCACCGCAATATATTTCATAGACAAGCCCCATCCTGAAAGGAAAAATAAGGACAATGCTTTTCCGGCGCAGGCAGGAAAGTTTGTGAACTACTTTTACTTGCAGGACAGGGTGCTTTTACATAGAATTTACTCTTCTGCTTCTTTTTTGTATGCTTCAGCATCCATCAGATCATCAAGTTCTGATTTGTCACTGATTTTTACTTTAATGATCCAGCCGTCACCGTATGGGTCTTTGTTTACCAGGTCGGGACTGTCTTCGAGTTTTTCATTAAAGGCAAGGACTTCACCGCCAATGGGCATATAAATGTCAGAAACGGTCTTTACTGCTTCAATTGTGCCAAAAGCCTCTTCTTTGTCAAGCTCTTCGCCTTCGGTTTCCACCTCAACAAAAACAACATCTCCAAGCTGCTGCTGAGCGTAGTCGGAAACACCAATATAAGCCTCATCACCGTCAACTTTTACCCATTCGTGGGTTTTGCTGTACTTGTAATCTTCCTGTATTTTCATATACCAAGTTTTTTAGTAGTTAAGTTACAAATGTAAAAAAAATGATCAGGATATTGAATTGTTTGGCAACATACTGATCAAAATGCATAATTATGTACATGTATCGGCTTAGGAAGCCAGGGTAAATCTTACACTTACACCAAAATCTATATTTGATGTCGGATAGGAGATTGATACTTTTGGTGTATTGATGACATGGTCATAGAATAATCTTAGATTAAACCTGTCACTCAAAACATAATCGGCAGATGCTTTGATGGTTACTATTCCATTACCTGCAGTTGCCTGATTTACTTCTTCTTCCAGTTTACGGATAACAGTTAAATTGTTTCTGATTGAGAAGTCCAGCCTGAGGTTGAGGTCAGATTTGAATGTGCGTTTTCTGCCGCCCTGTGTTCCAATGGTAATTTGTACATCTTTGATTCTGTATCCGGCTCCGATGATGTATTCATCTGTACGTTGTTCAGTGAGTTGGTTGTTGCTGAAACTCATGTCCAGGTTTCTGGATTTTTTGAATTCCAATTTGGTGATGAGAGAATTTTTCCAGTTCAGATCAATACCAATCAGGGGTGAGAATTGCTCTGTAATACTGACAGAATTGAAAGTGTATTGAGAATAATAGTTACCGTCGGAATCGGTGATATAATTAAAACCATTTTCAGGATCCCAGAGGTCACGCAAATTATTCTGGTATTGACCGATGTTGTAGGTGGAACGATACGTGTGTGTAATGTTTGCGGTACGGATGTAATCTTTGATGAATGGCACCTGCGACAGTCCGTCGTAAGTCATTCGCCAGTTTGGCAATACACTGGTGATTTCAGGGAATTCCTCCAGCGATATGGTTTTGGGATCCATTCCGGAGTATGCAGCCCTGAATGCCGGCATTAGCACGTCCTGGGATAATTTTCCATAACCTTCGGGGTAGCCATCTTCATCTATAGCGGAGGGATCGTAGTCAGGGCGATCTTGTGCAAGCCTTGCGGCAATTACTTTTCTGTTTGATGCAAACAGTTCAAAAACATCGGAATCATAATTGCCATCCTGCCCAAAAGGTTCGAAGGCTGAAGCGATGGTAATTGTTGTCATGGAAAAATTTCCCTGTATTTGCTCTGTTCCTGTTTTAAAATAGCCTTCGCCGGTAGTCGGATCATCAATTGTCCAGGTATAATATTCACTGGTATTTACGGTATGTGTGCGGTTCAGGTTGAGATCGAGGCGCATTTGTCTTACAGGCTCAAGAGATGCCCTTATATTCCAGGTTTCATTTTCACTCATGGTGTATGGCTGGTTGAGCATGGAGTCGCGTGTAATCAGATAGTTGTCAGATGCCCAGCGGCCAAAGTTTTTGTCCTGCCAGCCCAGAACAAAAGGTGCGCCGGGTGACTGTATGGTGTTTTGTTGGCCGAAGGTAGCCTCGTCCGGTGTATAATTGGTTATCCCCAGGAGTTGAGGCTCAGGAAGATAGCCCGGAAGTGAGGTGGCGTTGGTACCGGAATATGATATGGAAATATTTTTGGTACTCATGGCCATGGCCAGGGTATTGTCAACAATCTTCTTAAGAATACTTTCTTTCACCTCACGTTGACCCGAGACAATAATTTTTGCACTGTCAGAATCTTTCCGCGGTGTGAAATATACGATTTTGTCATCAACTATCCTTGTATCACCAGGTACTACAGCTCCTTTTTTGTTGGTGGCTTTGACCGTGACATTCTCCGTTTTTAGCTTATGGACAATCCGTTTTCGCTTTTCTTTCTCCAGAGATTTCACATCTTCAGTGTATGTGACTGTCTCCATTTCCGGTTTTTGTGGTCTTCTCCGTTTTCTACCTTTGTATTCCTGGTTTACTTTTTTCAGATAATCGATTTTGTTGTACAGGGACATCAGATTGAACTGACTGCTCATAGACATGGTATTGTTGTTCTGTATGGTATTCCCCAGTTCAATTGTGTCAGCAGTAATCGGCCCGGCAATCCAGTCGTAATTTCCATTATAGCGTGCATTGGCAGATACCCAGCTTAGAATTGGTATTTTGTTGATTGGCAACTGATAATTCAGATTCAGACTGTGGTTATACTGTGTATTGCGGCCAAAGTCTCTCAGGTTAGTCCAGATTGTATCCATTTTTTGATCATAGTATGGATCTCCTTCCCACAGGCGGCCTTCCGGCTCATCTATCCTGGCATTGTTGGTGGCAGAAAAGTCAAATTTCAGACTGCGGGAAAAGTTGTATTTAAAGTCGTACTGCCTGATCCAGTTAAAATTCTTATTTACGTTCAGTGGAATCTGCATGTACGGATTGTTGATATTTCGTGTTTGACTTTCATTGTACTGACGGTTGAGGTTTGTACGGAAACTCAACTGAGAGGGCAGATAGTAAAAGTTAAAATCTTTGATCAGACGGAATGATGGTTTGTTAAGAAAGCTCACATTTTTGAACGGTTCCACATTTTGAGGCGTTGCATTGTAGTTGTAATTGATGGCTCCGGAAATGTCTTTCCTGGTGTCAAATTCCGTATTGATGTTCCGGTTGAAAATCTCATTGTACGTATAGCTCACTGACCAATTGGAAAGGTCGTAAATTTTTGGTTGACCTTTCATTTTATTCACCTTAACATTGGTAAAGTTGAGGCTTTTTCGCTGGGTGTAATCCTGGGCTATGCGCTTAATGGAATCTTTTTCTTCCTGTGGCCGGTTGGGGTCGTTCAGAGCAACTTTAAACGGGATGTCGGGATCCAGCGGATTGTATTCTGGATTGCTGACAGATTCGGAGTAGCTGACATACATAGGAATTCTGACACCAGACTTTTCCGGGAAAAACTTGCCCAATTCCAGATTGGAAGAAATGTTGTATGAATTGATTTCTTCTTTCTGGCGTTCACTGACCTTTTGCTCAATGCTTCCAAATCCGGGTTTTGATGTTTCCCCTGTTACCGTGATGGAGCCAAAGTCAGCAAGCTTTGTGGTCATCCTGGCACGTGCAGCCCAGCCGCCTTTTTCATCAAAGTCAGTAAGACGAAGCTCATTGACCCAGATTTCTGCTGTTTTCTCCATACCGTCGTCATGATCAGCTGCTGTTTGTTTCTTGGGGTTGCGTACGCCAATCATGATGGTGCGGACATTGCTGAGGTTGGGATTTCCCATGATGCTTACTGTTCTTTCACCGTCAGCCATGGAATACAGGCGTGTCAGGGTAACACCTGACCCTGCTGAGCGCATTTCATCGTTGCGGGTTTGTTTTACCAGTTGCAGCAAATCAAATTCCAGTTCCAGGTTGTTTTCTTCAGGCCATACAATCAGTCTGTCATCAGGGGAGTCGTTGTCGTAATTGCCGGCGGGGGTGACTTTCACAGGCAATTCATATTCATAATAATTGTTTTGATAATCAGAGCCCAATCTGACAAATATTTCCAGGTCATCATCATTCAAATCATAACCGGGTACTTCTTCTGCATGGATAAACATTTTCAGTTTTCTGTATTTTCTGACATCCATGTCAATGTTTTTGTACACGGCGCGGGCATCACCGTCGGCAAGATCTATTACCTTCAGTACCATTGCCTGTTCATTCAGTTGGCGGAGCTGTGGGTTCTGCGGATCAATGACACGATCAATCTCTGGTGGCAACACATAGTTGACCGGTGATTTGTTTGCATTTTCTTCAATGTTTACAGCAGACACCTCAAATGGTGTTTTGCTGAGTTCATCGGGTATATACTCTCCCGGCTGTATGAATGATTTGTCGTATTTTCTCCAATCGCTACGAACCAGATCCAGTGTGCCAAAGCGCATGATGGTTGGTTGTGAAAAATTGGTGGTAATCATACGCATAAAACGGATGGATTTAAAATCTTCTATCCGGCCTATGGCTTTGTCATAATCTGAAATGGGAATCTTAAACTGATACCAGGTAACTTCACTTTCCTGATCATTGGCCATTTCTGCTTTATGTTTAACTTTGTCGGTGATGTAGTTTTCGCCGATTTCCATTTCGTTGGGGCGGATACTGATGCGATATTGAAAATAAGACTCGTTTTCGCTCAGGGTATTATCCTCATTGATGTCTTCTACATCCGGCTGAGATGTTGCAGATGTAGAGTATTCTTCGCCGGGCTGGGAGACAGGGCTGTTGCCTTCAAGGCCGTTATAATCCATGTACCGTTCCAGGATGCCAATGTTTTCATCATCATAATCTTCACCCCTGAAGTGGTGATAGTCATCAAGTGAGGGATCATTGACTGCTTGTTGATATACTTCTGAGTCCGTGCCATAATTGGCAGCCAGGTCAGAGAGGTAATCTGCAAAGAATTCTACTTCATCTTCTGATGACAATCCATCAAGTCCCACATCCTGTGCCTCCCTGCTTTCAGGATCAGTGTCAAATGCGTTGACCAGGGACTGTACCCGAGGCACCAGGCCCCAAACAGTGGTATCTACCGGGTTGTCCACAGCCGGTGCGGGCAGGCCGTTTTCAAATGATTTCCTGGAATCTTTTAAAACGTCTTCTGAAACATTACCCAGGTTGATAAGCAAATCACCACCGGGATTGTCTTCATCCTCAACAAAGGGATCCATTAGCCAGAATTCGATATATTCAATATTGGCTTCTTCAAAGTCATTTGTTGAAAGCTCCCGCATAATTCCGCCCCAACGTTTTTCGGGATTCATCAAGGTACCATCCGGATTTAGTTCATCTGTATTGTAGTTGTACGGGCCTTTCAGATTTGGATAATATGCCAGGTTGAGTACGGCCAGTGTGGCAGGGATGGCTCCGGTTTCACTTTCTTTGTTGGGGAATATTTCCTGCTCCTGAACTTCACGTACATAATGGCTGGATTGCTGTTCCACACTTACCGGACTGTTGTTGCGCTGGAACAGTGGATCAATGACATACCATGCCAGCTTGGCACGGTTGAATCCATAGCGAAGGCTGTCCATCAATTCACCATAGGGAAAAAGGTTTTCCTGGCCGGTAGGTGTGCTTGCAATCGACCAGGCATTGAACATTTTGATGTCAATGCTGGTTTCGCTGCCCTCAAAGTCATCAATATAAGCATTGCCTTCCTTTTCGATGGCTCTGGAGTGTCCCGGTATCAAATGGGCAAATTCACCTGTGAGTGTAATGGTGGATTGTTCCTTGGTTTCAATAAAAGGCAGCCAGTCAATGGCCTTGGTGATTTCCGGGACTTCGCTGCGGTATGATCCGTTCACACCCCAGATGGTATTGGATATGGGTTCATCCCCAATGCTTACTTTTTGTGTCAGAGGGCGTTCAGTGAGATTTAATATGGTGGCACCCAGATTGAAATCTTTGCTTATCTCATAATTCAGGTGTGTACCCACAAGGGTTTTGGTTTGTACACTGAACATGGAATTGCTTTCCAGTGAAATATTGATTGGCGTGCCTGATTCCAGTATGCCTTCGTTGATGATTTTTACCCGGCCAAGGTTGTAATCTACTGTGTAGTCCTGATTTTCTGTCAACTCCATGCCTCCGGCCGTTACTTTTACTGAGCCCTCGGGTATGTTGATGGCATTGAGCCTGATTTCCGAGCCTGAGCTTGATTTATATTGCCCTGCCATGTAATACTTATTCTTTTCGGCAATTTGTCGTGCTGTACTCTGCGTGGAGTCGTAGAGTTCCTGAAATACATATTCATCAGCCACATCATCAAGTGAAGGGTCTCCGGATGTGATTTGCTGCCTGAGATGACTCCCGAATGGTTCCCTGACAGGGAAAATAACCCTGCCGTTTTCCGGCCTGATGGTGATGTTATTTACAAAATCGAATCTACCATCAGGATAGGGATCCAGCTGCTGGTTGAGATTATCAAGGTTCATTACCCTGAGTAATATGGTTTTGTCAACATCGCCGGCTGGAATATAGTTGATGGCTGTTCCTGTTTTATCATTCTGGTACATGACATCCAGGATAAAATCTTCTGAACTGAGCTGATAAGCACCAATGGAATAAATGTTTTTCATCATCAAATCCCAGGTGGTCTGGTCGGGAGTGAGTGAGGTCCCTTTGATCAGCTTAACAATAAGTGCATCAGGAGCACTGACACCACTATTGGCAAATTCTCCCACTCGGTATGTTTCACCACCAACAGTATATTCAAAGGCCACAGCAAGCACCTGGTCTGATTGCAGACGTGAATCGAGAGAAATGTAACCCAGTTGTGAGTTGAGGGTGTATTCTGAGGCATCCAGCTTGCGGGCAGATTCGATCTTCTGATAATCCACACCTCCCTGCATACTGAAAGGTTCACCGGAAAGAAGTGAGGTGGTTTGGTTAATATCCCTGACTAAGGGATATTGTTCTTCGATGTTAAAAAGACTGTTGACCGAATCGTTTGGCAACATTGTCTGTGAAATCCCGGTAATGTAATCACTCTGAATATTTTCATCATTTGATTCTGCAAGATCCGTAAAGGCCACAATGTTACGTGCATCCTCAAAATTTCCGCTGGTATTGGTTATCCATACTTCCACTTTGGTGATATTCACCCCGGAGTTGATAACAGGTAGATTTTCCAGTGATTTATCGTAATTTTCCTTAAAGTAATGCGCCAGGAAAAAGTGTTTATCTTTTTCATATTCATCAGCATCAATTTCAAAATCTTGCCTTTGGGCACCGCCTTCAACTGTGATTGTGCTGGTTTCGCCTTTTTGTTGGGAAAAAATACTGGTCATAGTAAGTTTCCCGAATTTGAGTTCGGTTTTGAACCCAAACAATGACTGACTGCCCTGAATCAGTGATCCTGTAAGAGGTAGTGAGACATTACCGGCTTCAATTTTCTGTATGATTTCATCCTCATGTCCGGTATATTCAATTTTGACAGAGTTTTCAAAATCAAAAGAAGCTTCGGTATCATACTGGACATTGAGCTTCATTTTGTCACCAATCTGGCCGACTACATTCATCTGAATCTTCTCATCAAAATCAAAGGTGGTTGTTCGTTGTAGTTTAACCGGAAGGTTGGGATTTTCCACTTTTGATATATTCAGGCCGAAACTCAATTCAGCTGATCCCTGAGGTTTAATATCTATGGTGTTGCTGCCAAAAATTCTGTCGAAAGCTTCACCTCCCACTTCCAGTTTGGGAATCAGGCTTGATCTTGTTTCAAAATTTGCGTTTTCTACCCGCTGCCGCCAATAATCCTGCATGCCTTTTTCAAAATCGTACTGCATATAATCCTGAAAGGGAAGACTGTATGGTGTGCCCAATTCAAGAGAGTCGCCCAGGGTCTTTTTGAAAACATAAGAATCTGTTTCCGGATCGTATTCAATCTGGCTGTTGATGTTGTCCGGATCTTTTCCAAAAAGAGGAGACTCGGGGTCGGCAGTGAGAGGGTTGTTATCGTCCGGCTGAAAATCCCATGGCAAATCCACTTCATCAATTTCAATGGTATCTGCTGAATGCAATGTGGTATCAGGTACGGGACTATCATTGTTGTTTTGGCTGAATGCAGATGATGTTCCTGCAAATGGAAACAGAAACAGCAATGCAAGGCCCCCCGCCAGTAGAGTATCGGTCAGATATTTATAAATTCGCTTCAAGTCCGCAATCTTTATAGTTGCTTCAATGTCATTTTCACCAGTTTTTCCACTGTAATATCGGGTTCTGCGGAGATGACTTTTTTCAAAGCTTTCTCAACTTGCTTTTTGTTAAAACCCAACATAACTAATGCTTCAAACGCTTCTTTTTCAATTGTATTGTCTCTTGCTACAGATTTGTCTTCAATGCCTGCTGTTTTTTCAGCGATCTTGTCTCTCAAATCAACAATGATGCGCTGTGCCGTTTTGAGGCCGATGCCCTTAACGCTTTTTAGCTGACTGACATTGTCTGTCTGAATGGCCTGTATCATATCATCAGGTGAAAGTGTTGATATCATTGTGCGTGCTGTGTTGGGGCCAACCCCATTGACACTTATCAACAGCCTGAAAATCTCACGTTCATTTTTTGTGTCAAAACCAAACAATATTTCTGCATCCTCTCTGACAACATGATGCAGGAACAACATACATTCCTGACCTTCCTTGAGCCTGGAATAGGTGTTGACCGATATATGCAGAAACCAGCCGATGCCGTTGTTTTCAATCACCGCGTAACTGGGATTCAACTCACTGATACGTCCTTTGATATATTCATACATAGTGTAAAATGCTGATAGAAAAAGCAAAAATAGCAATTCTATTCTGACATACCAGCAGGATTTAAAAAAAAGGACAGATACTTACTTACCTGTCCTTCTTTCAATGTCAAAAATATGTTTATTCAGCTTACTAACCGCATTTAGAGTATCCGCAGGAAGTGCATATAACACAGCCGTCCTGGTAAACCAGGCTGTCACTTTCCCTGCATTCAGGACATTTTGCTCCTTCTTTGGCTGCTTTTGTGCCATTGGGGATGTAACGTTTCAACGCTCGTTCAACGCCATTTTTCCATGTGTTGATGGCTTCGCTGTCAAGTTTTAATGATGCCACCAGTTCTACCGCCTTCTCAATCGGCATACCGTATCTGAGTACACTGGAAATCAGTTTTGCGTAATTCCAGTATTCTGTATTAAACTGATGTGACAGGCCTTCAAATGTGGTACTGTAACCATATCGGTTTTTGTATTGGAAATCATAACGGCTTGTGCCGTCGTCGGATTTATTTTTAATGATCTGACCTTTGTTGACAGATTGGGGAACAGGCAGAACATCATCTTCCACACGCCCTGTAAATATTTCATAAGGTTTGCCATCCAGCAGTCCTACAAAGGCAATCCATTTTTCTTTGTTGTTATGGAAACGAACAACATCAGCCTCCAGTACTTTTGGCCGCTTGATGCCGATTTTGCGTTCTTCTTTTTTGTCAGACTTGGAGCCCGCCAGCAAGACACCATCCCTGGAACCTTCGCGATAAACGGTTACTCCTTTACATCCTACTTCCCATGCTTCACGGTATAGTTCGTCCACAAGCTCTTCAGTGGCTTTTTCCGGCAGGTTGATGGTAACCGAGATGGAGTGGTCAACCCACTTTTGGATTTTGCCCTGCATTCTTACCTTGTGTACATAATCAACATCTTTTGAGCTTGCTTTGTGATAAGGTGATTTTTCAATCAGTTTATCAATGTCCTTGTCTTCCATTTTCCTGACAGCGTCGGGGTCATGGCCATTTACTTTCAGCCAGGTAGCAAATTTGGGATGGAACACGACATACTCTTCCCACTTGTCACCCATTTCATCAACAAAATCGACACGAACATTGGGATCATTGGGATTTACTTTTCTGCGACGTCTGTAAACAGGCATAAAAACCGGTTCTATGCCTGAACTTGTTTGTGTCATGAGGCTGGTTGTGCCTGTCGGGGCAATGGTAAGCAGGGAAATGTTGCGTCGACCCCACTGTTCCATATTCTCAACGAGCTCAGGATCCTGTTCTCGCAATCGGTTGATGAAGGGATTGTCTTTTTCCCGTTGGGGATCAAACACCTGAAATGCACCGCGGTCTTTTGCCATAGTTACAGAAGACCTGTATGCTTCAATTGCGATGGTCTTGTGTACTTCTTCCGAAAAGTCGGTGGCTTCATCAGTTCCGTATCTTAGGTTCAGTGCAGCCAGCATATCGCCTTCGGCAGTGATGCCAAGGCCTGTACGACGACCCTGCAGGGCTTTTTGTTTAATCTTTTCCCACAGCTTTTGTTCTGTTCTCTTGGTTTCTCCATCTTCAGGGTCTGAGGCAATTTTGGCAAGTATGGCATCAATTTTTTCAACCTCGAGGTCGATAATATCATCCATGATGCGTTGGGCTGCGGCCACGTGATCTCTGAATTTGTCGAAATTGAATACAGCATCTTTGGTAAAAGGCTTGTCAACATAGGAATACAAATTGATGGCCAGTAAGCGGCAGCTGTCATACGGACAAAGGGGAATCTCACCACAGGGATTGGTAGAAACCGTTTTAAAGCCAAGATCAGCATAACAATCTGCAACCGACTCATTGGTGATGGTGTCCCAGAATAAAATTCCGGGTTCTGCAGATTTCCATGCGTTGTGGATAATCTTGTTCCAAAGGTCTTTGGCTCTGATTTTTTTCTGATAATTCGGTTGTTTGGAGTCTATGGGGAAATGCTGCATGTATTCTGCGTCTTCATTTACAGCATGCATGAAATCATCATGAATTTTAACTGAAACATTGGCGCCGGTAACTTTGCCCGTTTGCATTTTGGCATCAATGAAGTCTTCAGCATCCGGATGCTTCACGGAAACCGACAGCATAAGTGCTCCGCGCCGGCCATCCTGTGCAACCTCACGGGTTGTGTTGGAATATCGCTCCATGAAAGGAACAATTCCCGTGGAAGTCAGTGCGGAATTTTTTACCGGGCTGCCTTTGGGGCGCAAATGTGATAAATCATGTCCCACACCACCACGGCGTTTCATTAGTTGAACCTGCTCCTGGTCCATCTTTAATATCCCTCCGTATGAGTCACTTGGTTTCTCATGACCTATGACAAAGCAATTTGATAGAGAAACAATCTGACGGTTATTGCCAATGCCTGACATCGGGCCACCCTGGGGGATGACGTATCTGAAATCTTTTAGCAACTGATAAATATGCTCTTCGTCCATGGGGTTGGCATATTTCTGCTCAATCCTGGACAGTTCCCTGGCCAATCTCCGGTGCATATCATCCGGGGTCAGCTCATACAACTTTCCATCAGAATCTTTTAAGGCATATTTATTGATCCACACACGTGCGGCCAGATCATCACCCTTAAAGTATTCAAGACTAGCGCTATAAGCCTCTTCGTCAGTGTATGACTTCTCTTTATCTTCCTGCATAGCAGCTTTTTTCAATATTTTCTCTTCTGTTAACATAAGCAATGGGTTTTGGTTCGCGGATATTTGCGGGGCAAAATTTCCACCACTAATATAAAGTATCCATAAAGAGATTATTCTTTTTCCCCATTTTGGTTATCAACAAGATTTTCAACATCTTTTTAAAGTGCTTGAAAGTGACTGTAAAACAAGAAAATATACAGATACAAATATTTTTTTAAACATGCTTAAAATCTTTCTATCCGGTTTGATTACAGCACATACAACATCATTTCATGGAACTTATAAACAATAGGATGTTAAAAATTTGACCGCTAAGTGGTTTGTTATGGCAAATGCTTATTATTCAGTGTTTTTTGTGATTTTTCCAATATTTTAATTTTCCACACTGGATGAAAAACTATGCATTGTAACGTTCAGGACTGTCTCGAAAAAACGTCAGATTTTTCCAAAGCACGCAGAATTTTTTCACTGGCACCAAGGTTATTTTTAACATAATTGCGTGCATTTTCCCCGACAGTTTTTCTTTTTTTCTTTGCATACAATTTTTCAAGAGTTGCGTGGAGGTCTTCTGCGCTATTGATGCTGAATGCTGCGTTATTCCTGATTAATTCGCAGGCTTCATTGAATCGTTGGTGATTGGGGCCGAAAATTACCGGCAATCCATAGCATGCCGCTTCAAGTGTGTTGTGTATACCCTTACCAAACCCGCCTCCTATGTAAGCAAAGTCAGCATAGCGATAAATTTTTGCCAGATGACCGATGCTGTCAACAATCAATACCCTGCAGTTTTTCAGATTTTCAGGATCAGAAGCTGAAAGACAGCATAGCTGATGGTTCCGGAAAATTTCCTGTATTTTTACTATGCGTGTTTGATCTGTCTCATGAGGAGCGAGTATCAATTTCATATCCGGAAAATGTTCCAGGGTGGTTTCAATGATTTCCTCATCCGGAAGCCAGGTGCTGCCTGCTACCAAAACCGTACCTGCCTGTTCAGCAAAATAACTGACATCATTCCCGGGACAGGTTTCATGAGTGATTTCCCAAACGCGGTCAAAACGTGTGTCACCGGAAATCTTTGTATCGGTATTTATGCCGGACAACAATTTGGCAGAGCGATTGTCCTGTACAAATATTGTATCGTAAAATCTCAGCATCCGCCTGAAAAATCCACCATACCAGCGAAAAAACATTTGAGATTTTCGGAAACTTGCTGATATCAGATAGATGGGAATTCCTGCCTTATGAAGATGACGCAGATGATGATACCAGAATTCATATTTGATAAACAAAGTTGCACGGGGTTTTACGATATTGACAAATTTCCTGGCGTTCCGTGGAGTGTCCAATGGCATATAAACCACTGCATCAGCATGTTCGTAATCTTTTTTTACTTCATAGCCGGAGGGAGAGAAAAAACTCAGAAGTACAGCCTGCCCGGGATGTTCTTTTTTGATTTTTTCTATGACAGGTCGTCCCTGCTCAAACTCACCAAGTGAAGAACAATGTATCCATATCCAATCATTATCATTGCTTGTAAGCTGCTTTAATTCAGATGTCCAGTTTTTTCTTCCCCGAATGAAAGCTTTGGCTTTGGGGTGAAACAATGCGGCAATTCTTATCAATGCACCGTATATATATATTGCTGTGCTGTATAGAATCCGGCCCATGAAATCAATGATAGTAGAATGAATCAGGTTCTTTTTGATATAGTGGTAATATCCATCCAACGCGGAAGCCGGAAAGGAAATCACGTTTAAGCTCCGTGTCTCGTTCTCCTGTATTGTAATTCAGATCCCTGCGGTTGTAGGTCCAGGCCTGATGAAATTCAAGTCCGGCATAAAAATTAAAATAGCCATTGGGATCCAGGTATTCGTAGCCGATAAACTGTTTTAAACTCAATCCGTTTGTGCGATGATCATAACCTTTGTTATAATCACCAAGGACTCCCGGTATGTTGTTGTCCTTATTTTCAATGTGAATATGATGTTCAAGCAAACCGGCTCCCAGTTGTATTTTGATGCCGGAATTGGGGTTTGGCCCCCAGACAGGAAAGAGTTTGCCAATGTGTCCGCCGGCATAAAAACCGCGTTGGGTGAGCAAAATCGTACCATATTCCCCATATTCATTGATGACTCCGCCGTTTTCATCCTTTAGGTGATCAAGTATGGTACTGTCTTTTACCATTCCTCCGAAAAGATAGGCATATTCAAGCCCTATGGTCCAGTTGCTTTTGTGTTTGTATTCAAGAGAAGCACCTATGGTTGAGCTCACACCAAATCGTTCAGCAATGTCGCCCCCCGGCACATGAAAGGAGTAATTGAGATTTACCTTAAACATGTTGATGGACGTGTCATTTAATTGAGCACTGGCCATTGCCGGTATTATTAATAAAAACAGTAAAGAAATTTTAAGCCGCATAATTGTTAAAGCTTTGTGCAAAAGTAGTATTATTGTTAAAAACAAACGAAGTTCTTTATCAAATATTGAGTGGATTGCATCAGGAAAACTGGAAAAAAGGAGTAAATTCGTAAAAATAATGCATTACCTGCGCATCCTCATATATGTTTTTCTCATGCTTACCAGCGTGAACATTCAGGCACAGAAACTTGTACTGCATCGTTCTGAGACTGTCAGCTGCTCTGGCGGGAAGCATAAACTGAAAGCTGCACCACTTGTGCCGGGTAGCTTTATCCTGTACAATGCAGAGAACAGCAAACTGGCGGAAAATCTCTACACGATAAACCACAGGGAAGGTCTGGTTTATCTTGATGATAGTATCTGTGGAGAAAGCCTGCATTGTACGTACCGGATTTTTCCGTATGATTTTTCCGGCAGTACCACAGAGCAGCCCTGGTTGTTTGCCTCTTCTTCTGACAGTACATCACGATCTTCATCAGAGCCTGAAATAGCATACAGTCCGGGTGATATCCGGCGAAGTAGTACAGATGAAAGCCGGCTGAAAACCACAGGTAGTATTGCCAGAGGGGTCAGCATGGGCAACAGGCAGAATGCTGTATTAAACTCAAATCTCAACCTGCAGATTGAAGGTGATCTGACTTCTGATCTGAAAGTTAGAGCAGCACTTACAGACCGGAATATTCCCATACAGCCGGACGGGACAAGCCAGAAATTGCAGGAATTTGACAAGGTGTTCATAGAAGTTTATAATGATGCTTTCAGGATGAGCGCAGGGGACATTGTCCTGAAGCAGCAGGATGATTATTTTATGCAATATGCCAAGAAAGCCCGGGGAGCAAGCCTCTCCGGCAGGTTTGATGCAGAAAGAACAAAAATATTATCAGATTTTGGTGCTTCTGTGAGCCGGGGCAATTATCAACGGATGGAAATCCAGGGAGAAGAGGGCAACCAGGGACCATATAAGCTACAGGGAAACAACAATGAAAGTTATATTGTCATTGTATCGGGAAGCGAAAGAATCTACCTTGACGGCGAATTGCTTACACGCGGACAAACCAAAGATTATATCATTGATTACAATACAGGCGAACTCAGCTTTACAGCCAACAGGTTAATCACCAAAGACAGCCGCATCATTGCAGAATTTGAATACCGGGCCAGCAGTTACAACCGCCTGATGCTATCAACCAATCACGAGGTTGAAACGAAAAAATCACGATTTTTTGTCAGATATTTTCACGAATCAGATGGGAAAAACCAACCTGTTGACCAGCGCCTGGACATAGACCAAAGACAATTTCTCAGCAATATCGGAGATGAACTCTCTGATGCTCTTTATCCTGCATGGGATTCTGTGGGTTTTGAGTCTGCACAGGTGCGATACCGGCTTACCGATACTGTGGTTAACGGGGAGGTGTATGATTCCATTTTTGTACATTCCACCAATCCGGACTCTGCATTTTATCAGATAAATTTTTCAAATGTCGGTGAAAATCAGGGAAATTACATCAAAGTCAATGGTGCTGCCAATGGCCGTGTTTTTAGGTGGGTTGCGCCGGTGGACGGCACACCATCCGGAAATTACGCTCCGGTGAGCCGCCTGATTACTCCAAAAAAGCAACAAATGCTGAGTATGGGAGGGGATTATCAGCTCACCAACAGCACGGAATTGTTTTATGTGATGAGTTTTTCTGAAAAAGATGTGAATACCTATTCAAACCAGGATGCCGGTGATGACAAGGGTCTGGCACTGCGGGGAGGCATAAATCAGCAATTGATTAAGGATTCATTGCAAAATCTGCGTTTTTCACTGGCTTATGATTTTATTCAAAGAAACTTTAGCAGTCTGGAGCGATTCAGAGAGGCAGAATTTACCCGAAACTGGATTGTGGAAAACGAACTGGCAGGCGTCAATGAGCATGCAGGACAATTGAGATTGCAATATGATGCCTTTGCTTTCCTGACGGCAGATTTTCAGTCTTCCGTGATGTACCGGCCCGGAGAATACAGTGGCGGGAGGCAAGTGCTGAATGCTTCGCTGCGAAACCGAAAATGGGATATTCTGCTTTCAGGAGATTTGCTCAATACCCGCCAAACAGGTTATGATGGTTTTTTTCTGAAAAATAACATCACTCTGGGAAAATTATTTTCCAAATGGCAGGTGTTTGGTCGTTTTAAGCAGGAGTGGCAGGAAGGGAAAATCCCGGATACCGGGGAATTGACAGGGAACAGTTTCCGGTTTTACGAGTTGGAATCCTGGGTAAAGCAGGGTCGGCAATCGGACAATGAATGGAAACTATCTTATCTCTACCGTAAAGATGAATTGCCCGGACAAAACCGGCTTTCAGGAAGCAGCGAAGCATATAAACTGGGTATGGATTACAGGCTGCTGAAAACCAAAGCAAACAAACTGGATGCCGGATTGCAATATCGTAAGTTGGATGTGTTGCGGCAAACTGAGCTTGAAGATACCCGGGCACAGGATAATTTTGCAGGACAGTTGCGGTACCGCCATGAGTCATTTAACGGCTTTCTCACGGGAAACCTGTACTATCAGTCAGGTTCCGGCCTGGAGCTTAAAAAAGAGTATTCCTATCTGAAAGTTCCGGAAGGACAAGGAATTTATACCTGGACAGATTACAACGGAAATGGTGTGGAGGAACTTGACGAATTTGAAGAGGCCGTTTACCAGGACCAGGCTGACTACATAAGAATATACATGCCCGGCAATGATTACATCAAATCCTTTAATAACAGCCTGAACTTTAGCCTGAATCTGCGCCCGGAACGTGTGATTGACAGTAATACAGGACTTTCTTCTGTTTTGACAAAGCTATCCAACAGGTTTAATATGAATCTGGCAGGAAAAAATACCGCCTCCCGGACAGGAATGAGGTATCTCCCGGTCAGTTACCTGATTGCCGATACCGCACTTGTTTTCTACAACAATAATTTGCGGAATGTGCTTTCATGGAACCGGCTCAGCTCTGTATTTACCGCTGATATCATTTACCAACGCCAGGACAGTCGCTCACAACTTGTCAGTGGAGAAGAAAGCAGAGAATCCGAAAACTGGAAACTGCAGTGGCGATGGAATATCAGCAGAGAAGTCAGCATAAGCAATACAACCGGCCTGGGTAGTCAGTTTTATGATTCTCAGTTTTTTAGCAACAAAAATTACCATATCAACGAAGAGAGCAATTTGCTGGATATCAGGGTGCAGCCGGATGTTAATGTGCGGCTGCGTGGTTTTTTTGATTTTTCTCACCGGGAGAATAGCCTGAATGATGTTTTCTCGCGAAGCCTGAGCCCTGGCGTGGAATATCGTAACAATGCTCTTATCAATGGTATGCTGAGCGTGCGTTTAGAATATGTATGGGTGGTGTATTCCGGAGAAACAGGAACATCACTGGCGTGGCAAATGCTCGAGTCGCTTCAGCCCGGTGACAACTATCGCTGGAATCTGAGCTTTCAGAAGCGTTTGAGCAATGGGTTACAGTTGAATCTGAATTATCAGGGAAGAAAACCTGCCGGAGAAAAAACCATTCATACCGGAGGAGTGCAGCTCAGGGCTTATTTTTAAATGCTGTTTATGGATGGGATAATTTGCACCACCACATGCAACTGCCTGTGCGGATATAATTGTTCTTTGAAAATCGCACACTTGCAGGCAGCATGATTTTTCCATATTGCAGGGAGGCTGGTCTGGCCTGAAAAGTTGAAAATTCTAAACAATGCTTTTCCTTCATTGTTTGCTTAACCCGTGGTACTGACAATTGTAATTTGAGATTAAAAAACTTAATCGTAATTTTGTAAATGATTTAGAATAACTCTAAATATTAATAAAAATGGGCAAAGAAGCAGAACAGGATAAAGTCTTACAAGACTTAACACAGAACGAATATAAATACGGTTTTACAACAAAGCTGGATGAAGATAATATAGCCAAAGGATTGAGTGAGGATGTTGTCCGCATAATATCAAAGAAAAAGAACGAACCCGAATGGATGCTCGAATTCCGTCTGGATGCTTACCGCAAATGGAAAAGCATGAAAATGCCCGGCTGGGCGCATCTGAATATTCCTGAAATAGATTATCAGGAAATCATCTATTATTCAGCTCCAAAGCAAAAGGCAGGCCCCGCATCCCTTGATGAAGTGGATCCCGATATCCGGGAAACTTTTGATAAATTGGGTATCCCGCTTGATGAACAAAAGCAGCTTTCCGGTATCGCCGTTGATGCTGTGATGGATTCAGTATCGGTAAAAACCACATTTCAGGAAAAGCTGGCAGAAAAGGGCATCATATTTTGTTCTTTCAGCGATGCGGTACAAAAACATCCGGATTTGGTAAAAAAATACCTGGGTACCATTGTCCCCAAAGGAGATAATTATTTTGCCGCACTCAACTCCGCTGTTTTTAGTGATGGGTCGTTTTGCTACATTCCAAAAGGGGTGAGGTCTCCCATGGAACTGAGTACCTATTTTAGAATAAATGCTGCCAACACAGGACAATTTGAGCGCACCTTAATTATTGCTGAAGCCGGTTCGTATGTTTCCTATCTTGAGGGATGTACTGCCCCTCAGCGTGATGAAAATCAGCTTCATGCTGCCATTGTGGAAATCATTGCCGAAGAGGATGCTGAAGTGAAATATTCTACCGTGCAGAATTGGTATCCCGGCAATAAGCAAGGCAAAGGAGGTGTTTACAATTTTGTAACCAAGCGGGGCATGTGCCGGGGTGACAATTCAAAAATTAGTTGGGCACAGGTAGAAACCGGTTCAGCCATTACCTGGAAATACCCATCCACCATTCTGAAAGGAGATAATTCAGTTTCGGAATTTTATAGTGTGGCCGTTACCAACAATTATCAGCAGGCAGATACAGGTACCAAAATGATTCATCTGGGAAAAAACACCAGAAGTACGATTATTTCCAAGGGAATTTCGGCCGGATACAGCCAGAATTCATACAGGGGATTGGTGAAGGTTTCCAAAAATGCTGAAAATGCAAGAAACTTTTCACAATGTGACAGCCTGCTTTTGGGTGACAAGTGTGGAGCTCACACATTTCCGTACATCAGTACAGACAATGATTCGGCTGTGGTGGAGCATGAAGCCACAACATCAAAAATTTCAGAAGATCAGGTGTTTTACTGCAAACAGCGAGGTATATCAGAAGAAGACGCCATTGGTTTGATTGTCAATGGCTATGCCAAGGATGTGATCAATAAACTACCGATGGAATTTGCTGTAGAGGCTCAGAAACTGCTGCAGATAACCCTGGAAGGCAGCGTTGGTTAATCAGATATGGACAAACAGGACAAAACATATCAGCATCTCAAAGCCTTTTATGAATCGGCTCAGCTTGACAAAGAACAAGCTGTTGAAGCCACGATTCCTGCAGTCAATTTTGAGCAGTGTATGAGGCTTGCTTTGTCAAATGACCAGCCGGCAGCATGGCGTTCTGCCTGGGCACTGGCAAACAGCGTGAAGACAAACCCTGGCCGCATAATCTCCCGGCTGCCGGAAATCATGTGCCGTCTGCCTGAAATAAAGCGCGATGGTCAGATACGCGAGCTTTTGAAACTTTTCAAAGATACGGCCATCAGCGACTGGCCGGAAGAGGTGCAGGGCAGTTTGTTTGATTTTTGTATGTCAGTACTTCAGGATTCGGATAAACAGCCGGGAACACGCAGCATTGGCCTTCAGATACTCTTGAAATTTGCTGCAGAAGAGCCACTGTTGCTGGGTGAAATTCAGGCATCCTTTGAATTGATAAAACATCAGTTAAGCAAGGGCGTCAGAATGTCCTGTGAGCGAAGAATGAACATCATGGAAAACAAATATTTACATTTGGATTAAACTATAGTAGCATGCTTAAAATTAATAACTTACACGCAGAAATAGAGGGAAAAAAAATCCTCAATGGAATAAATCTGGAAGTTAAACCTGGTGAAATCCATGCCATCATGGGTCCCAACGGGAGCGGGAAATCAACCCTGGCTTCGGTTCTTACCGGACGCGATCTTTTCAAAGTAACCAAGGGAAGTGTTGAGTACAGGGGCAAAAATCTGCTTGAAATGGAACCGGAAGAACTTGCCCGTGAAGGCTTGTTCCTGAGTTTTCAGTATCCCGTAGAGATTCCCGGCGTTGGTATGATGAACTTCATGAAAACTGCTGTCAATCAAATCCGGGAACACCGCGGACAGAAAGAACTTTCCTCAGCAGAATTTCTGAAGTTTATGCGCGAACGCAAAGCCCTTGTGGAAATTGATTCCAACCTAACCAACCGTTCTGTGAACGAAGGTTTTTCAGGAGGTGAAAAGAAGAAAAATGAAATTTTCCAAATGGCAATGCTGGAACCAAAGCTTTCCATTCTGGATGAAACAGACTCCGGGCTGGATATTGATGCCCTGCGTATCGTGGCCAATGGTGTCAATGCTCTGAAATCTGATGATAACGCCAGTATTGTCATTACCCACTACCAGCGACTTCTGGATTATATTGTTCCCGATGTCGTCCATGTCCTTTATCAGGGCCGTATTGTGAAATCAGGTGGCCGGGATCTGGCATTGGAGTTGGAAGATAAAGGTTACGACTGGATTAAAAATGAATTGTCTTAAAGGAAAGAATATGCAAACCCGCGAATATATTGAAGCCTATCAGCAAATAAAACAGCAGGAAAAGCTTCCCGAAGCAGTAAAGACTGAAAAACAGGAAGCCTTGCAGAATCTCATGTCACGTGGGCTGCCTGGTAAAGGGGACGAACGTTACCGGTACCTGGATTTTGATCATGTTTTCAATATGCCCTTTCAGAAAGTTCTGGAAAAACCGGATGTCAAAACGGACCTGAATGCCTTCTTTCAATGCGAAGTGGAAGGCATGGACACTGAACTGATTCTGCTGTCCAACGGATGGTATTATCAGGATAGCATAATAGACAGCAATCTCCCGGAATCAGTTATTGTTTGCAGCATGCGTGAAGCCATGAATAAATATCCTGAGCTGGTTTCCAGACACTACAACAAATATCTGAAGGAAAGCAAAAACGGATGGGCAGATCTCAATACATTGCTTTCAGGTGATGGGGTGTTTATTTATGTGCCTGACAATACGCAGATTCCCAAGCCCATACAGGTGGTTAATCTTACCCATGGTTTTGGTGAAAAAGAAATATTCCAGCGCAATCTTTTTGTTGTCGGTGATAATGCCTCACTACAGCTTGTGCTTTGTGATCACAGTCTGACCATGGCTAAAAATGTTTCTCATGTTGCATCTGAAGCATATGTTGGAGAGAACGGTGACCTGCAGGTTTATGATCTGCAAAATGAACCGGACGTGACCAATATTTTCAATCATATGGCATTTCATCAGGAAGCCAATTCACGTTTGATTAATCTTGCATTTTCCCTGCATGGAGGAACTATCCGGAACAATATTCATGTGAAACTTGCGGGAGAAGGTGCTGATAGCAATATATACGGCCTTGTACTCAGCGACAACGAGCAGCGTATGGATAATTTTGTCTTTATGGATCATGCGGTTCCCAATTGTACGAGCAATGAATTTTTTAAATCAATTCTGGATGATAATTCACGTGGGGCATTCAGTGGTCGCATTCTTGTGCGGAAAGATGCACAAAACACCAATGCCTACCAGACCAACAACAACATCTGTTTGACAGATTCTGCCCGTATGCGCACCAAACCTCAGCTGGAAATTTATGCAGATGACGTGAAATGTTCCCATGGAGCAACAGTCGGTCAGTTGGATGAAGAGGCGATGTTCTACTTGCGTACCCGTGGCATAGACAAGGCTGAGGCGCGTTTTATGATGATGTATGCTTTTGCCAATGAAGTGGTGCGTAAAATCAAAATCGATCCATTGCGTGAGCGTGTGGAAGACCTTGTTAGCAAGAGACTTCGTGGCGATGAGGTGGCATGTGAACACTGCTTGCTGAATTGCGGAAGTTAATGTATTCTGAACCGCAGCGCATGACTTGATTGATATTGTCAGGCAGTGTGCGGGTTAAAATCCGCAAGAATGTGTTGTTATATAATATTTCCGTTGGAAATTGTGTATTATTTGCTTATTTTTGAAAAAAAATAATCTATGGACAAGGCAATTCTCATTACCGGCGGTGCCGGATTCATTGGTTCACATGTAGTACGCCGCATGGTCAATAATCATCCGGATACCCTGATTGTTAATCTGGATAAGCTTACTTACGCAGGCAATCTGGAGAATCTCACCGATGTGGATGATAAACCCAATTATCGTTTTGAAAAGGGCGATATTGCAGATGAAGATTTCGTGGCTGCCTTATTTGATAAGTATAATTTTGAAGGTGTTATTCACCTGGCGGCTGAATCCCATGTTGATCGCAGCATATCCAATCCTATGGAATTTATCCGTTCCAACATTGTAGGAACCGTGGTTTTGTTGAATCATGCCAAAAAATACTGGGAAAACGACTTTGAAGGCAAATGTTTTTACCATATTTCTACAGATGAGGTGTATGGTTCACTTGGTGATACCGGGCTTTTTACCGAAGATACGCCATACGATCCCAAGTCACCTTATTCTGCATCCAAAGCCAGCTCTGACCACCTGGTAAGAGCATATCACAATACCTATGGTTTACCTGTAGTTATCAGCAATTGCTCAAATAATTACGGGCCCTACCAGTTTCCTGAAAAGCTGCTGCCTTTGGCTATCAACAATATACAAAACATGAAACCCATTCCCATATATGGTAAAGGTGAAAATATCCGTGACTGGCTTTATGTTGAGGATCATGCTACTGCCATCGAACTTATCTACAGAAAAGGTAAAAAAGGTGAAACCTACAATATCGGCGGAAACAATGAATGGAAAAATATTGACCTGATCCGCTTGCTATGCAAGATTATGGACAAAAAACTGGATCGCAAACCCGGTACCTCCGAAAAACTCATCATTTTTGTCAAAGATCGCGCCGGACATGATATGCGTTACGCTATTGACTCATCGAAAATTGCCGGAGAACTTGGATGGGAACCTTCCCTTGATTTCGAAGAAGGACTGGAAAAAACCGTGGACTGGTATCTTGCCAATCAGGAATGGATGGACAGGGTAGTGAGTGGTGATTACATAACCTACTACGAAAAGATGTACGGGAATAACTGACATGGGCTTATTTTCCAGAAAAAGTAAAGTAAAATTGCCCGTAATGCGTTTGCAAATCGACATTCATTCGCATGTGCTACCGGGAATAGATGATGGCTCACGCGATATCAGTGAAAGCATGTATATGTTGCGTGCATTTGAGATGCAGGGCTATACAAAAGTGATTACTACACCACATGTACATTCCGAACGATACATGAATGATACAGAAAACATCAGGAATGCTTATGAGCAGGTAATGGAGGCAAAAGAAAAAGAAAATATCAACATAGAGCTTGATTACGCGGCCGAGTATTTTGCTGACCGGCACCTGCTGAAATTGATAGATACAGGTGATGTTTTGACATTCGGGACAAATTATGTTCTGTGTGAATTCAGCTTTCATATGCCGCCGGTTGGTGCTGAAATGGTTGCTGATTCCCTGAAAGCGAATGGCTATCAACCAGTGCTTGCACACCCGGAGCGCTATGAATACTGGCACGGCAATAAAAACATGTTTGAAAGGCTGAGAAACATGGGCTATCTGTTTCAATCAAATATGCATGCTGCTGAAGGTTTTTATGGGCAGATTCCCAAACGCAATATTGAGTTGATTGCAGCAGAGGGCTGGATAGAATTTCTGGGTACAGATGCTCATTCACCCACTGCCATTGATCTGATAAGCACCAGCATAGAAAACAAAACCATACAGTCGGTTATTCAGTCGGGGACATACAACCAGAGCTTATGAAAATGCTGCCTGTATATTGTGTGTTTGTGCTGATGCTGCTGCCTCCGTCCAAAAGTGTCGCCACACCATCCGCAGGCGCAAATGAAATCAGTGTTTCCGGCCTGGAAATGAAGGACACAATACGACTGGGCAACTACAGAATGATGATATCCTATAGCGATGATAACCAGCAGATGAAGAAGAGGAGTAAACTCATTGCCATCGCAGCTGATATACTTACCGGACCTCTTGGCGGACACAGAATTTATCTGGGTACTGAGCCATGGGTGCCTGTGGTATATGCTTTTACACTTGGAGGTGGAATGGGTTTTTTGCCTCTGGCTGATCTGTTTGTCATCATTTTTACCCCTGATCTGAACAGGTATACCGATAATTCGCAATTTATTATGTGGCTCTGACTTATCCTGAAGTCTTAATTTATGGTTAAAGAGTGGGAATTAAGACCGTGAATCTCTTAAGTTTACTAATTTTGTTGCGGATATGATGAGCAAGGATGAAATATACTTGAGAAGGTGCCTTGATATAGCAAAATCCGGCCTGGGGCATGTAAGTCCAAATCCATTGGTTGGTGCTGTGATCGTTAAGGATGATTGTATCATAGGCGAAGGTTACCACCAAAAAATTGGCGAAGCCCACGCTGAAGTAAATGCCATTGCATCTGTAAAACAACAGGAAGACCTGAAATCATCCACTATTTATGTTAATCTTGAGCCTTGTGTACATCATGGCAAAACTCCGCCCTGCACTGATCTGATCATCCGCAAAGGAATTTCCAGGGTAGTGATCGGAATGACAGACCCCAATCCACAGGTCAGTGGTAGAGGTGTGGCTAAACTCCGGAATCACGGAGTGGAGGTAATTACCGGTGTGCTTGAAAAGGAAGCTGTGGAATTGAACCGGCGGTTTGTTACATTTTTTACGGAAAAACGACCATACATTATTCTGAAATGGGCAGAAACCCGCGATGGTTTTATTGATGTCAAACGTACAGTTGACCGAAACAGTTATCCGAGCTGGATTACCAATAAATTCGGCAAATTGCTGGTACACAAGTGGCGTTCTGAGGAGGATGCCTTTATGGTGGGAACACACACGGCCATCATGGATAATCCGCAGCTCACAGTGAGGGAATGGACAGGCAGAAATCCGCTTAGAGTAACCATAGATTATGATGGAAAACTACCTGAGGATTTATTTCTGTTCAATGACGAGGCCGACAGCATTGTTTTTACAGACAAAATAAAGGTCGCCACGGGTAGATTGAAACGTCTCAAAATCAGTAGCCGGCAAGATAATATAGAGGAAATAGTAAGACTTCTTTATCAACAAAATCAACAGTCTCTTGTCGTAGAAGGAGGTGCCGAATTGCTGAATTCCTTTATTAGAAAAGGATTGTGGGATGAGGCCAGAATATTTACCGGAGACCATTATTTTGGTGAAGGCGTTGAAGCACCGCGCATTAAAGGGATAAAAACCCACTATAAGCAATTTGGAAACAGTGAATTGAAAATACTAAGACAATGAGTTTAAGAAATACATTTGTAAATATACATCCCGGAATCAGGCTAATGATCGTTTTTACCCTGGTGTTCATTGGTTTGTTTATTTCTCAGATTATTTCCGGTATTATATTATATAGCGCCACTTCCTCGGAGCTGGCTATCACAGAGGTGTGCATAGAAAATGTGAATATCAATGTTCTGAAAATCGTTCAGCTTATCAATTCGGTGTTTGTATTGCTTCTGCCAGCTTATGTAGTAGCTGTGATCTCCAGTCCGGATCCGGTATATCACCTCAAGATGCGTCGTATTCCCGGGAACAAAGAAATTATTTTTACCATTCTTTGGGTAATTGCCAGCATCGGACTGGTAAATCTGATGGCCTCATGGAATGCTTCGCTCAACCTTCCTGATGGCATGGAGCAGATTGAACAGATGATTATCCGGATGGAGGAATCTGCCCGGAAGCTTCAGGAGAGAATGCTTGATGCTGCCAATATTGGTGGTTTACTGGTGAATATTTTTGTGCTTGCCCTTGTTCCTGCCGTTTGTGAAGAATTGCTTTTCCGCGGTGTTATTCAGCGACTCCTGAAAGAATGGACCAACAATATTCACATTGCCATTTTGGTAGCAGCCATTCTGTTTTCCTTTGTACATTTTCAGTTTTATGGCTTTCTGCCACGGCTTTTCCTTGGCGTGATGTTCGGTTATTTGTTGTATTGGACCGGTTCCTTGTGGGTGCCGGTTATTGCACATTTTACCAACAATGCCCTGGCAGCAATCTGGTACTATATATATTTCAAATCCAACGAGTCTGCTCCCAATCCCGATGAATTCGGTGCAGATCCCTCTTCTGTATGGTTGTATATTTCCATACTGGGCTACACAGCTATACTGATTTGGTTTGTCAGGTTTCGAAAGAAACGAAAGCTTTCCGGATAATTTTTAAAAATACCGGCTCAATTGTGAAGGATGCGTTCTCGCACCCAGCATGATGCCGTAATTTGTGAGCCCGATAATGCTGGATCCATAAGTCTGCCGGAAAAAACCCCTGGCAAAAAGCTCCAGACTGCCCTGTGGGGCAGCCTGCCAGCAAAATTCAGATTCAAGGTACATCATACGTCGCTTGTTGCCCTGCAGAATTTCATTGCCGTATGTTGAGGCGGGAATGTAGCCCATGTTTGGCCCGTCGCTGACCGGATAAAAAATGTTTTCACCCATGTTTGTACCTGATGAACTTTCACCCTGAATGGCGTAGATCCCTGTAAAACTGAGGCGGTACATTTTGAACCGATAATTGATATGGCCAAGGATTTCTGCAAAATTTGCTCCCAGAGGATGAGCCAGCGACTGATACTGATGCGTGTATGTCTGGCTGATGTTGTTGTGGGCATACACAAATGGCCTTACCGCATTGGCTTCTGCCTGCAAGAACAAACCGTCAAGACCAAAGGCATCATAAAGTTTGATGCCAATCTGACCTCCGTATTTGTTGGCAAACCAGCCGTAATCGAAGCTGTCATCATCCGGATTCAACCGGTGCCGGATGTCCATGGCCAGCTCACCCACTTTCATGTCATCCAGCACAAACTGCCCGTATAAAACGCACTTGCCAAAGGGATTCCATGACAGATTTAGTCCGAGCAAGGCATTGTCGGAGCTGCCCAGGGAAAATTCAACCGGGCGGAAAAAGATGAACGGGTTGAGGTATTGGGCTTCAAATCCGCCACGCAGTTCGTTTGACCACACAATGCTTTCAAACAGGCCCAGGGTAAAGCGGGGGTGGAGCTTCCAGCTCAGGTAATGCATGAGGGCAAACTTTTTTGGTTCCGGCTCAAATGCCTGATATGTGCTGTTGTTTAGCCACATCCAGTTGATGCGGTAGAGAATGTTGTCAAAATCGGCGTACAGGGATGCGTAAGGGTAGGGACTGCTGTTATCCGACAAAAGCAAAGAGCGGTAACCATCGCCAATGACATGTTTCCCCATGCCTGCTTCAACGCTTAGTATCCAGGGTGATTGGTAGTGCAGGTAAACATCCGGCAGCCAGCCAACATTCCAGTGCCTGTTGATTCGGGATCCTGCAGTGTATCCGGGAATAATCTGCCTTTGCTGCATGCGGAGCCTGAGGTAATAAGGTTGTACTCCGGCAAACATTTCTGCCCCTGCATGCAATGCTATCTGATGGTTTCCGGCTTTGTATGCCAGGTCAGTATTGAAGCCAATGCTGTTGTTGCTGGAAAATTCCGCTTCCTGCAACAAGCCGGCACTGATGTAAAAAGACGGGTAAAACGAAAAGTACAGGTTCTCTTTTTTCAGTGTATACTGGGAAAATTTTTCTGCAAGACTGTCTGCCGGATTCAGGTACAAATGATTGATGGACGTGTGAACCGAAGATGAGTCGTTGAACTGCCGCTCTTCCAGCATCAGGCGGGTACTTTTGTTCATTCCCGTATTCAGCCAGTTTTGTGCATCAAGTGTGCCGTTGAGCATGAGCAGAATAAGCAGGACGATATGAAACGGGCGAATGTTCATCAGAAATCTCGGATTAAGCGGTTAAGGTTTGTTTTTGTGCCAAAACGTATCCACAGCATCTTTTCTTCGGAATGCCGATAGGTAACACCAGCAAATGCCAGCCAGTGCCATGTGGGATTGATGATGAAAGCCATCTCTGCATCGGCATACAGGAAGTTTTCCGCCGGACCGGCAATATAGGCTCCTTCTGTGGGGTATTCGGCCGGCATTAGCATCTCGTTTTGCTCTTTTCCACGCCGCATGTAACTGATCTTTGCACGCAACGGAAAGCGTTTGTAGCGGTATTGGAGTTCCCCCATAAATTCGGTAAGGTTGGAGCCTGCCGGATGGGCTACAGGCTGGTTGTAATGAGACCATCCGACTTCTGGTGTTGTGGATGCATAGGTGTTGGCACGGATGTAATTGTGTTCTGCGCGGGCATGCAGGTTTTGAATGCCCATGATATCGTAAAATACGGCACCAAGCTGCCAGGCAAATCGATTGTACGGGTTTTTGAAGGTCAGGCTGCTCATGTGTAAATCGTCAATGAGCAGTTGCAGGTAATAATGACCGTGATCCAGTTTCAGCAAAGCATCAAAGCCTGTGACCAGATTGTCCCGGCTGTCGGTGCCCATCCAGGCAGCACGAATGCCCGGCAGGGGGTTGAGCATTTGTGGGTTAAAATCAGAATGCTGATTGTCAACATTGAACAATACGGCTTCAATAAACGCCAGCCTGAAATTATCGCTGAAGTGGTACGCCAGCATGTTGTAACTGCTGAACTTGCGTTGATAGTTGCCTTCCAGGCTTTGGGCATTTTCCCACTCCATGAGGTTGTTGAAATTGGGATTCATCCATTGCATACTGAGGTTGGTGTAGCGCCAGTTTCCGAATTCAAGTCTGGTCTGAAGAAATAAAGACTGAAAGGTGGCATCGGAAAGAAAAAGGCTGCGGTGGCCTTCGCCGATGAAGGGTTTATCGTGGCCAAAACGGAGGTTTAAAAAATCTGCGGGCTGTATTTCTATGCTTCCGTATGCTGAGGCGTAATCCCAGTCGCTTTCATTGTATGGTTTCATGCGGGCATAGCCAGGCAACACGCCATAGGTAGTTGCGTATTCATTGAGGTAAGCCGGGAAGTGACCCTGGTTTTCGAAGAAGCTGGTATGGAACCAAACCTTTTCGCTGAAATTGCCATGAATTTCTGCACCCCGGGTGTTGATCCATGTGCTTCCGTCCTGATGTTTCCCAAGCTGAAAGTTGAATGCCGGGTTGAGAACAATCTGGTGATTTTCCCCTTTGGATTGCAGGGCAGGTTTGTTCAGCAGCCAGTTAAAAAAGCCGGATTTGGTGTTCAGGCTGTCGGTAATGATTTGAGGCTGATTGTGGTACACCAGAGACATGCTGTTTTCCACGGTCTGTCGTTCGGAATCAAGTCCGGTAAGCTGTCGTTTTCCCAGGGGACTTTGGGCTGACAGCGTTGTGGATAAAAGTGCGAATACCAGAATCACCCAGTGTTTCATGCGAGGAAAGATACAAATTATTTTGGAGTTGGGCAAAAGGCCCTTGGCCGGGAGCCCACAACCTGTTTGGTCGGTATGATTTGACGTTATAAGGTAAATGAAAATGTTATCGTGCACTGCATGAAGATGTGACGGGTTGGTGCTGTGCTGGAGCATTATGTCCCGGTAGGCCTGAAATATATTATGGCAACAGGTTTTCCCGGGGGATGATGGTAATGGAAGGCATTAGCTACAGCGTGGCAATCTAAAACTCCTTTCCCGGATTTACACATGAATTTACTGCAAAACAGACTCAATAAAATCGTTAAATTGAAGTATTCGCTTACTATTAGCAGGATTAAACAAGAGGTGTTCAAAATCTTTCTGTTTTTGTTGAATATTGACAGTTTGAGAAATTTCTGTCAAGGCTGTTTTCAACTCCTTCGCATTATGAATGGTGTTTTTTTCTGCCAAAAATCCATAATCAGGTGGGGTTTGTGCCATTAAAAACATGACATCATAAAAGTCTCTTCCTTTGCTTCTGTTTAGTAAGGCTGAAATTTTCATGGAACACAACAAATCGTCAGCAGGTACCGGAAATGGAAAAAACATTCCACATCCATGAATAGAAGCCATGACTGGATTGTATGCATAGTTTTGATCTTCTGCTTCCAGCTTTATTAAAAAGCGTTGTTCACGATGTCCAGACAAATTTAGTTCAAAAAGCAATTCAGGAAAATACAGGCTGCTTCGAAACGCATTCAGTTTACCACTGGCAGGTTTCTTTTCCTCTACACGGAAACCGGAGCGATAAAGAAACCTTACAACTTCATTGCTCATTTGATAAAATTCTGATTCTTCCAAACCAGTGCAGTCGAAATCCAGATCTTCAGAAAATCGGTCAATTCCTTTAACCAGGCGTAAATTGGTGCCACCGATAAATGCAATTTGCCTGATGTATTTACTCTCTGATATATACTCCAGCAGCATCAGTTGGATGTATTCTTTAAGCATATAGCGGTCGAATACCGGGGTGTTACGGATTTGAGCCGGAAAAAAATTGCGTATGTAATCAAGCTCTATCATAGATCATATGTTTTTAGCATTACCTGAGCTCTTTTTTTAAGCGCTTTGCTCTTAAAAGCATTCAGAAAATCTTCAAACGTGGTTATATCAAATTCATTAAGCATGAAGTCTGTATCCAGTCTCAGATTTTCCATATCATTGGGTGTTTTGTAATATGGATTTAAATAAAGCAGATCCAGAATGGCTTTTTCAGGTTTGGCAAAACGGACGGAAATTTTTTCTGTTACCGGTATTAAATCATAGCCAAAAAACAATTCCGGTTTGATTTTTTTATAAATATAATGTCCAAAATGGTTGTCAAATTTCATGGTTTTTTTGCTGCTGACGCTGATTATCTGTAAAACCTCTTCAGGGATAATACCATAAAAAGCAAGTGCGGTGTGTAAACTAATGTAAGAAGGCTGATATATTTTATTTGCGATATACCATGCATAGTCTTTCTTTGCTTTATATTCCGGAAAAGCATACCATTCATTGCGTAGCTGTACCAGATAATTTTGCTTTGTCCAGCGTGTCAGGTTGTTTTTATCCATTTTAGGGAAAACCGCTTTTGCCTGATGTACTGAAAAGCACACATACTCGTAAAAGTGCTTTTTAAACTGAAGAAAATCAATCATAACGTTTCTGTTATTCCGTAAATATACGGAAAAAAAGAAATATAATAAAAAAATTACTCCCAATTTTGGTATTAATAACTGTTAAATAACGAAGTAGCCTTTATATCCCCTTCGGCACACATGTTCACATCGGCATTGCCTGGCTGAATGGACTACAACTTATAAATAAGATCATGGCTCCGTCTTACTCATCCACCGACTTTAAACCTGCAACTTATTTGGTCGGTATGATTTGA
>JBKGYK010000002.1:0-78019 GCA_046546095.1 Bacteroidales bacterium | reverse complement strand
TGATTATTCTTATCTCAGGCTTCCCATATCTTCCGGGTTTTGATTTTTATTGACAACAATTAAGCATAGCCAGCGCATTTTATTCAGATAAATATCCTGATTCTTGCCGTCAGGTCATGATTTTTTTGTATATTCCCACAACAAAAATTTTACAAAAATATGGATACCAAAGCACGTATTGTTGCATCAATAGGTCCGTCATCAAATGACAAAGAAGTATTGAGGGAGATGATAAAATCAGGAATGCGCGTGGCACGCCTGAATTTTTCACACGGTTCATACCAGGGTAAAACTGAGGTAGTCACCATGCTACGGGATTTACAGGATGAATTGAATATCAATCTGACCATCATAGGTGATTTGCAGGGTCCTAAACTGCGTCTGGGTATGCTTCCCGAATATGGCATACAGGTAACGAAGGGTGACAAGATTACATTCACAACAGATGAAGAACAGTCTGGTGACAAACGCTTTTTCGTGAATTACCCGGCCTTTGCGAAGGATGTTAATGAGGGGGATATTATTCTTATTGACGATGGTAAAATCAAACTCTGTGCAACGAATTCCAACAATATGGATGCTGTCACAGCCGAAGTAATTTCAGGTGGTACATTCTATTCCAGAAAAGGTATCAACCTGCCGGACACTGTGCTCTCTTTGCCTGCCCTTACAGCAAAAGACAAAGATGACATCACATTTGCCGTGGAAAACAACTTCGACTGGCTTGCACTTTCATTTGTACGCAAAAAAGAAGATATTGAAGAGCTGCGCAGCTATGTGGGTGGGCTTTATGGAAAATCACGCATTATCGCCAAAATTGAAAAACCAGAGGCGGTTCTGGATATTTCTGACATCATAAAAGCTTCGGATGGCATCATGGTAGCTCGTGGAGATCTGGGTGTTGAAATAGATTTCAAAAAGGTACCTGTCATTCAGAAAGCCATAGTAAAAGAATGCATACGGGAAGCAAAGCCCGTGATCATTGCCACCCAGATGCTTGACTCCATGATCACAAATTTCCGTCCTACACGTGCTGAAGCCAATGATGTTGCCAATGCCGTACTTGATCTGGCTGACGGATTGATGCTGAGCGGAGAAACTGCCATCGGCAAATATCCGGTAGAGAGTGTATCAAGCATGAGCAGCATCATTCAGCACACAGAAGCTGAAGGCATTAATTACTCTCCCAATCATGCGCCAAAAGAAGGTTACAATGAATTCATTCCTGATTCGGTATGCTACAATGCCTACAAAATGGCTGAGCAGACATGTGCCAAAGCCATCATATTATTTACACACTCGGGCTATACCGCTTTTCGTATTTCAAGTCACCGGCCGAAAGCAAATATGTACGCATTCACATGGAACAAGAAACTGCTAAAGCGCCTGCCGCTGCTCTGGGGAATGAATGCTTACTACATGGCTGATTTTGATGACATTGACAATGCCATAGATTTTAGTATTTCCGTACTAAAAAAGAAAGGGCTTTTGGAAAAAGGAGACAAAGTGATCCATGTTGGAAGCACGCCCTTGACATCAAAAGCCAGTACCAACATGATAAAGCTTAGTCAGGTGGAATAAAGCAGACATGTTTTGAAGGCTTGCCTGCCGTTAGATTTTTTTGTTTCTTTACATTTCGAAAATTCTGAACATGAAAAAATTCAAACTTCATTGGCAGATACTTCTGGCTCTTGTACTGGCTGTCCTTTTCGGAATCTATCTAAAAGAATACGTCGCCTATGTGGAATGGATGGGCACAGTTTTTTTGCGTGCCCTGAAAATGATTATTGTTCCGCTTATTCTGAGTTCTGTTGTTTCAGGTGTTGCCAATCTGGGAGGAGCCGAGAATCTGGGACGGCTGAGTTTGAAAACTGTGGGTTATTACCTGATGACAACAACCCTTGCTTTGTTTACCGGTTTACTGTTTGTAAATATTCTAAAGCCAGGCCTTGGTGCTGATTTGAACCTTGCCACCCAGGTGAAGCTTGATGTAACACCGGATACCCTGGGCAGCACACTCATCAACATCATACCGGACAATCTGTTCACTGCATTTTCTGACAATTCACAAATGCTTTCGGTGATATTTTTCTCCATTCTATTCGGATTTTTCATTACCAGAGTTTCAAAAAACTATCAGAAGCCACTGAAGGATTTTTTCAATGCCGTATTTGAAGTGATGATGAAGCTAAGCATGTTTATTATCAAATTCACCCCTTTTGGTGTTTTTGGTCTGGTGGCTGCAAAAGTAGCCGAACAGGATAACCTGCTGTCACTGATGCAAAGCATGGGCATGTATATGCTGGCTGTAACCGGCGGCTTATTTGTCCACTTTTTCATTACCCTGCCACTCATCGTACGGTTTTTAGGCAAATCAAACCCTATCAAACATTTTCGGGCTATGCGCATCCCGATATTGACAGCTTTTTCAACCTCATCATCCGGGGCAACCCTACCCCTGACCATGGAAGCAGTTGAATACAATGCCGGCGTTCCCAAAAAAATCAGCAGCTTTACCCTGCCTCTGGGTGCAACCGTAAACATGGACGGCACTGCCTTGTATGAGTGTGTAGCAGCCATTTTCATTGCCCAGGCATATGGCATAGAACTGAGCATCATTCAACAATTGCTTGTGGTGGTTACCGGATTGCTGGCATCCATTGGAGCAGCCGCTGTACCAATGGCCGGTCTGGTAATGATCAGCATTATCCTATCTGTAGTGGGTCTGCCTCTTGAAGGCATAGGGCTAATTCTTGCAGTAGACAGAATACTGGATATGTTCAGAACAGCCACCAATGTGTGGAGTGACAGTTGTGGAGCGGTCGTCATTGCCAAATCAGAAAAGGAAAAAATCAATTACTGAGCCGGTCATTGTTGATTTCTGAGCGTGCTTACATTATCACATGGCCAAAGCAACAGTCTTACGGCTTACAAATCCATCCTGAAATCACATTCACTACAAGCAGAAATTTTATCAAAAAACCAACTTTCCGGGGCTCTTACTTGGCTGCCTGGTGCGGCATTCTAAGCAGGTCGTTGAGTTCTTTCACGGGATTAAAAGTAATCAGCGGCACTTCCACAAAGATGGTATTCCATTTGCTCATACCTCCATTCCACAAGCCGGGTTGTTCATACGATTTGATTTTTTCACCTTCGTGTGTTTTCTCAATAACCAGGCCGGATTCTTCATCACGATAGTTGAGCAGATTGAACTTATTGCCTTTATAATCCTTTGTGCTGCAGGCAATATCGACAGGATTAAAATGGGTTGAGTTTTCAAAAGCCTCATTAACTGCCTGATCATCCAGATTAATCTGATTTTTTTCCACAATCTGCAGGCTGAGTTTGCCATCTTTTTCTTTGACCCAGAATGGTCCTCCACCAGGTTCACTGGTATTTTGTACCATACCACACACCCTGATTGGCCGGTTGAGGCGCAGTTTCAATTCTGCAATGGCTTTGTCTTTATCGGTGGCTTTGCATTTATAAAAAAGTCTTTTTTCCACGAAATCCAGAATATCCACCCACTCCTCGTCTGCAGGTGCTGGCAGTTGCTCAAGCCTCTCCAGAATCTCAAATATCTGCTGCTGATAAACATACAAAACACCTCCCAGGAATTTCTTGTACCTGACGGTTTCATGTTTGACGATATCGGGCGCTACATTATCAACGTTTTTTATGAAGATAATATCACTGTCAATGGTGTTGAGATTGTGTATCAAAGCACCATGTCCACCGGGACGCAACACAGGCTTTTTGTCTTTATCACGCAACAATTCCCCTTTCTCATTCAGGGCTATGCTGTTGGTGCTTTCAGATTGCTCAGAAAATTGCAGGTTAAAGTCCACATCGTCATTTTTCAGGAAATGCTTCAGAGCGTAATTGAACCTTTTTTCGAAGAGATTCTGATGTTTGCCCTGTATGGTAAAATGCAGATTCACCTCTTTGTTTTTTGATTTACAATAAATTTTACCTTCAACCAAATGTTCTTCAAAAGCAGTACGTGCATGTCCTGGATATTTATGGAAGAGGACAAGGGCTTTAGGAATATTTCTGTAATTCAAACCCCGCTTGCTGAGGATCATACGAGCCACTTTATTATATTCATTTTTCCGCAGGATACGCTCAAGGCTTTGACCGCGGCGAAAAAAGCGTTTGAATAGTTCGGGATAAAATGCGAATTTTTCCAGATTTTCAAAGGTGTTTTTCAGGCTGTAAAAATCTTTTTCCGCACTCACCTCAAGAAATTCATCCATATTTCCTTTGTAATTGTCTCTCAGGTAAACCAGTCTTTTAAACATGCGTGTAGCAGCACCTGAAGCAGGGACAAATTTAGTTACATTCAGTGATGGCTGAACAGCCTCATATTCTTTAACATAGGCATCAATTTCCGTTTTACTGGCTACCAAAATCCCATCTCCATTTGTAGCGGGACGCTGAACATCCAGATATTTTTTTCCTGATGAAATTTCATCAATTTGGTCTTCAATTCTTTGAGGATCAATCTCTTTTTCTTTTAGGAAAGTAATATCTTTTTTTGTCAACATACAACTGATATTTTTGTTTCAGGGAACGAATTTAATCATTTTTTCAGCTTACAAGCAAATATCAAGACAATTATTACCGGTCAAAAATCAAACTGTGCTCATGGTAAAGCCCGACGAATGAGTGTTACAACATGATTTCTATGGCTTTACGCAATTTGAGCGGACAAGGAAGAGGTTTCATACTTTTGGCATCCACAGAAGCCAGAACAATATCGGCTTTATTTAACAAACCTTTTTTGTTGTGATACACTGACTGCTCAAAGCGGAATCGAACAGCAGGCATTTCAATCACCTGGGTTTTGATGATGATGTCGTCCTTGTATTCGGCGGGTTTGATGTATTTCATATTGACAGAAACAGCAGGTAAAAGTATGCCGGAATCCCTGATTTCTTCTTCTGTTACATTCAGGGCGCGAAAATACGCATCCCTGCCCATTTCATAAAACCTCAGATAATTGGCATAATACACAATGCCCATGGCATCAGTATCAGCGTACAAAACCCGGTATTTCGCATCGATTGTTTTCATAATACCCTCTTTAGTGCATGATAAATTTTCAGACTTATCCAGGCATCTGTGGCAGCATACATGATCTGTGGTTCTGTCAGTCTTTTGGCTTCCCAGTTGGAAAGTCGCTGTGATTTTGAAAGCCGCATATGAAAAAGCATAGCAGTGAGTTTGCGCAGGCTTTTTATTTCAAGACCGGCAGCTTCGGACATATCCTGTATGTCTACAAATCCACCGGCAGTAAAATTATACAAATGCTGAAGTGCCTTTATATCATCATGTACTGCAGCCCCGGCTTTAATGATGTTTTCTGATGCAAGCAAACTGACAAGATCATCAGATAACTCCCGTTGATTCACACGAAAAAGAAATGCCCTGTCCTGGGTAGCAAGCTGGAGTAAAGCCACATCATTTGTGTTGGGTCTGCCTTTTTTGAAATTCGGTTTGGTTTCGGTATCAAAACCAATGACAGAAGCAGCAGACAGACATTCAACGGCTTCCTGCTCCTCTTTATCAGTACAAACTACCAGCACTTCACCTGAAAAACTGATTTTTGGCAAGTCCTTTATTTTATCTTTATCTATTGGTTCTATTATGCCCATGTCTTTCAGTTTGAATTCCGGCTGAAATCATCGCTTACAATCAGACGGTGAATATGTTCCGTAAGAACAAGGACTTTAATGCCCCAGTATTCATCAAAATTATATTTCACTTCCCAGGTTGCATCATTTCTGATGGCATCATCTCCATCGCGAAAACGGGAAACATAATTGCCGATATCCTGGTATATATCAGCAAACAACTCAGACAATTCAACATGCAGATAGTCTTCAGTGCTCATCAATATATTGTCTTCAAGATGAATTGTGGCATCCCATTCGCCCAGTTTTTCATTCAGACTAAGCTTTACATATTCGTAATGTTCAGGCGTTACATATTGTTCCAGTTCTCCCTCAAGTTCATTTTCCAGCTTTGGAAGCATGCTGGCTTTCAAATATACCAGGGGAAGCATTTGCCGGGATTGCAGCACAAAGTCGCGGGCATTCATTCCTGATGCCGATTCCAGAAGATCCACCAGATCCTTACTGACTGCAACAAATTCCAGGATATGTTGCTGTTGCGTATTTTCCATTTCCATAGTAATGAAAACTTTTTTGCAAAGTTGTAAAAAAAGCCTGTATTTACAAGTTATGGCTGTCAATTTATACAGATGGCAAATTTGCTACAAATGAAATGCCTTCAACTATCCGAAATGATGGTATCGCTCAATGCTTTTGTCATGCATTGTCCTGTATTGTACTATACCGTAATAAATGTAAATATAATCGTATCAAAAAAACACATGAAATTCCAGCCATCTTTCTATGGCTTCTTTCTTTCACTGCAGGAAGTTTTGCCCGGATGCATGAAGTCCGCCGGTATCATAGATCAGATGGCTTATCAGAATACAGAATTTACAACATAAGGCCGGCCACAGTGAAAGAAACCGAATTATCAGACAAAAGCACAGATATGGCAGTACCGGAGGCAGGAATAACCATTTTGACTGGCACAAGCACTGCAGGAGAACATTTCTGTCCCGGATTTGTTAACTAATAAACTAAAAATAACCAAAATGGAAAAACATGTAATCTTTACACTCATTGCCGGTATCATTTTTCTTGCCAGCATTATCACCGGAGCCGTTTTGCGCAAAAGAGAACATCCCTATCCTCCACTGATTATCACTTTTCATAAGATAATTTCATTGGCAGCCCTGGTTTTTGCAGGACTGGCCATCGCAGAATTCATGCCACTTTCCAAACCAAGAATAACAGGGATTGCTCTTTTATCTTTTTCAGGCATTTTCATCCTGTTGTCATTGATTTCCGGAGCATTATTAACCCGCAAAACGGAATCAGACAACAAAACTCTGCGCTTACACAGAGTAAGTTCAGCATTTACCATAATATTCATATTTCTGAGCATCATCTGGTTTTCCTGATGCCCGGCAACGAAAAAGCATCACATATTGGCTCCAGGCCCGCATCTTGCCTTCATGAGTAATGCCCTGTTTCTGAATTCCGTAATGATTCAGGTCAAATCTTTCCTTTACAGGTTTTTTTACATAATTTCGTGCGCTTATGATGCGGTTTTTCATGGAATATATGCCCTACTACAGGCGATTGCTGAAACTTGCGGCACCTCTGATCGTTACTCAGGCAGGACAAATGCTTGTACAACTGGCAGATAATGCCATGGTCGGGCATTACGGAACCATTGAGCTGGCAGCATCATCATTTGCCAACAGTATCTTTTTGCTGATTATGGTATTTGGAGCAGGCATCAGTGTGGGAATAACGCCATTATTGGGACAGTCATACGGCAAAGATCGTCTTGTCAGGGCTGCTTCGGTGATAAAAAACTCCCTTTTTCTGTCCGCCATTGTTATTACTGCCATTTTCATCCTTGCCTGGCTTCTGAGTTATGCCATGAACAATATGGGACAGGAAACTGCAGTGGAAGCTGCGGCAATTCCCTATTACCGTTTGCTGAGTTTTTCCCTCGTCCCCATGCTGATTTTCATGGTTTTCAAGCAAATCGGGGAAGGTCTGGGCAACACCATGTATGCCATGCTGGCCACCCTGGCTTCCAACATCATCAATATTGGTCTGAATTATCTTCTGATATTTGGGAAAGCCGGTTTTCCGGAACTGGGTTTATTGGGTGCAGGATATGCCAGCTTACTTTCACGGATCATCATGGCTGCATTGCTCATCCCACTGCTGCTGAGTTCAAAAAAATACGCCGGTGTTTTTGCTTTGATACGTCGTGTACCTTTTGCCAAAGGCAGAATGCTGAAGATTTTTTACACAGGTCTTCCCATCGCTTTGCAAATGCTGATAGAAATATCTCTTTTTGCCGCAGGCACAATCATGATGGGCTGGATTGGTGATGTCCCGCTTGCTGCTCATCAGGTTGCCAATGGTATGATTGGATTCACCTTTATGATAGCCAATGGCATTGCTATGGCAACTACCATTCGTATCAGCTGGCAATGGGGCAATGGTAATTTTCGTGAAATGCAGCAGGCAGGTAAGGCATCACAACAAATGGTACTGGCGTTCATGGGTTTATGTGCAGTTCTATTTATCACGCTGGCTCCTGCCCTGGCACGGCTTTTCTCCAATGATCCGGCTGTGTGGGAGGCAGCCATTCCCCTGCTGATCATTGCCGGTTTGTTCCAGATAGTTGACGGTCTGCAGGTTGTCTCACTGGGAATCCTCAGGGGCATAGCAGATGTTAAGAAGCCTTTCTGGATGGCTGCATTCTCGTATCTTGTATTTGGTTTGCCGGTGAGTTATCTTGCCGCATTTGTACTTGATCTCGGGGCTGAAGGTATCTGGCTGGGTTTCATCTCCTCTTTGAGTATTGCAGCCCTGCTGTTTGGGTTGAGAATCCGCAAAATGTGGCAAAAGCCCGAATTCAGCGCATAAAAACGGCCGTCCGCAGACAGCCGTTTTTTATCACTGATGTAAAGAATTTCATTTCAACTTTCTGACTACATCAATCACTGTTCCATCCACCCATTTGATGGCCGCAACAATTTCATCGGTCACTTCGGGTTTTTTGGGCGTGCCGCAAATTCTGTCGGCTTCTTCTTTCAGCTCTTCGATTGTTTTCAAAGGAAGGTCTGAATCTTTTAGTTTATCAATCAGGTCCTGGCGCCGAGGATTGATGGCAATACCCCGCTCGGTAATCACAACGTCAATAAGTTCACCCGGGCCGGTGACAGTTGTCACTTCATCCACAATAACGGGAATTCTGTCGCGGAAAAGCGGTACAGGCATGATCACGGTTTTTGAGTGCAGGCAATTCTGCCAACCGCCAATTCCATGTAAGAGATAACCATCCGAATGGGTCACAACATTGCCGTTAAAATTCACATCAATTTCAGTGGCTCCCAGTATCATAATATCCACCATACTGTTGAGGTTGCCTTTGCTGTGATAGTTGTAGGCATTGAACACCGGATATTGATAATGCCGCTCATTCTGGGATATTGAACGTACGGCATCCAGGTCAAATGCCTGAGCATCAAGAATGGTATCGAGGGTGCCTTCTTCAAGCATTTTCACCATATATTTGGTTGTTCCTCCAAAGCCTACATTGGCCTTCATTTCTCTGGCAAGCATTTTTTTGTGCAGAAAATCGGTTATCGCCAATGATGTGCCGCCGGCACCTGACTGTATATTGGCACCTTCATGCAGGATTTCGGTTTCTTCGCAAAACCTGGCCGTGAGTTCTGCAATCAAAAGCCGGTCAGGGGATTTGGTGATTTTTGTTGTTCCGGAGATGATTTTTTCCGGTATTCCGATTTTATCAACCTGAACAACATAGTCCACGTAATTTCCTTCAATTTCCATGGGGATATTGGGGAATTTCACCAGATTATCTGTAATAATAATAACTTTATCAGCATAAAGATAATCGGTTTTTGCATAGCCAAGCACACCGCAGGCAGAGGGACCTTTATCACCGCTGGCATTCCCAAACGCATCGGATGAAGGGGCAGCCAGAACTGCAATATCTATTTTCACTTCTCCGTCCTGAACGGCCTGAACTCGTCCGCCATGACTACGGAGAACAGCAGTACCTTTCATTTTTCCATTGGTGACAGCCCTGCCCAGTGGTCCGTTCATGCTCCCTTCAATTCTGTTGATGGTACCATCTTCGATATACTCAACCAGTGGCTCATTGCAGGGGAAAGATGCTGAAGGAAACCAGACAAGATCTTTCACTCCTTTACGTTTGGCAATGTGAAACACTTCATTGTTCACAAGGTCACCGTTTCTCAGGTGATGATGCGTAGAAATGGTCATCCCGTCTTTAAGTCCACATTTTTCGAGTGCTTCCTCAAGTGAATCCACAAGTTTGTTACCATCATCAGGAAAATCGATGCATGTCGGTATTGGAGGTGCGTGTTTGTTACCCTGGGGCCGGTGTTTGCCAACGCCTTTAAAAGGGGTTTGTTTCTGACCGTTAATTTCTTCGGGGACGAGACGTCCCACAGCGTTTTTTATCATTTTAGCTGACATAGTCTTTCCTCCAGTCTTTTGAAATAAGATTAAATTTTATGGCCAGATCGATGGTTTTGCCGGCTCTTTTTACCACAGGCGGGTCAATCATTTTACTTCCCAGGGCGACTACACCCAGGCCGCGTTCTTCTGCTTCTTCTGCAGCATTGACAATTTTACAAGCTTTATCAATTTCTTCCTCAGCAGGTTTAAAACAACTTTGTATAACAGGAATTTGTCGAGGGTGAATACACCCCATACCTTCAAAGCCCATCATTTTTGAATTTCTTACATTCATCATCAGGCCTTCTGTATCTTCCACATCTGAGAAGACAGAATCAATGGGTTGTATGCCTGCAGCTTTGGCAGCATTGACAAGTCGATACCGTGCCCATTCAGATTCTTTTCCTTCAGAAGTTCTCTGCACCCCGATATCTGCTGTATAATCCTCCAGTCCAATGGCAAGTGCTACCACGGAATCACAAGCTGAAGCCAGTTCATAAGCGTTTTCCACGCCCATTGCCGATTCAACAATCGGCATAATATACACCGGATTTTCAGGTTTCAGAGCCTGGATTTCAGTTTCAAGCTGTTGCAGATAATCTGCAGATTCTACTTTAGGTGCCAGAATGAGGTTGACATTATGCGGGATAACATATTTCAGGTCTTCAATACCCATCTCACCCTGATTGATACGTACCATGCGCTCAGCGCCGTAAAAATTCAATGCCCTGAGAGTGTTTCTCACCATAAAGCGTGCCTCTGATTTCCTGGCCGGTGCAACGGAATCCTCCAAATCAAGGATAACACCATCCGGGGAATGCAATCCTGCATTCAGCATCATGCTGGGTTTATTACCTGGCAGATACAGCCTTGTAAAGCGGAACCTGTCTTTCCTGGTAGCATATTTATTTTCCGGTATCATTTCCGGCAAATATTCCTTATCGGTTTCAACCAACTGTTTTACGGCTGCTTCAACCCGTGCAGCAATGATATAATCCAATGCTCCGGAATCCACCACATCAACCCGTGCATGTCTGATGCCGTAAAATTCCAGAATTTCCGTGATTTTGGTCTGAATTTTCTCCTCAAAAAGGGCTTTCACTTTGCTTTTCAGCTGAAAGGAAATTCCTCCGGAATCCAGTAATTCCAATTCAATCCGGCAATCGGAGCGCACCTTCGGGCCTTCATTACCGGCTATGGCTATTTTTTTTGTCATAGAGATCTTACATTGATTCCTTACAAAGATAATAAAAGGAAGTTCCAAATCACAGAAAAATTATCATGTCCTCTGACATGTGGATCAATCTGTTTGCAGCCGGTCAGAGGCGATAAGCCAGATGCCAGATTGTCCGGACAAAAAGCCGGCTGGTTCAGGAGCCTATTTATCACTCCTGGGGAGAGTAGAATAAGGAATTGTAAGTATCAGCGGATATCTGAGATTATTCTGTCTCGATTTCGCCGGCATCATATAGCTCTTTAAAGCGTTTTAGTAGCTTTAACCAGGTACCGGTTTCCACATCAATGCCCCAGCTTCCGGGGAATATTTTCTCCATACGAATGACTGTCAGGAACGCTTTACGCAGAAAGTTTATATCTGCATTTCGCATTTCACATGGCCGGCTAAGTGTTTTATTCAGTTCTTTCATCCAATTTGAGAATGCTTCGCATCGTTGTTGTTCGTCAGCTCCCTCTACGGTAATATCATCAACAAGTTTTTCATAATCTTCCACCATATTGGAATCAAATAGTTGCTGAATAAACTGATAAAACCATGGGGTATATTCAAAACTATGGTCAGCATCATAGCGGATATAATCCTCTTCCTTCATGCTTTTGAAAAAGTCAAGATACCGCAGGAGTTTCTCAGGTTCTTTTATTTTTGGGCTATTGTTATGTGCTGTGCTGTTTTCCACGTATATTTTAAGTATTTATGATGTAAACAAAACACAATCAAAAAAGTTTGTTACAATGGTTTTATTATTCGGGTATAAAGTTTTGAAAACCGGAAGTATAAAATATGTTATAATCATCTTCCGTATCTCCGGTAATAAACATAGCTTCCGTTTGGGGAAGCTTTTCTGCAGTTTCAAGAGCCAGCTCAGTATCCATAAGCATAAATGCCGTTGCCCATGCATCAGCCATCATGCATTGGGGATGGAGAACACTTGCAGAAATTATTTCAGTACTTTCGGGATAGCCTGTCAACGGATTGATTGAATGTCCGTAGCGTTTCCCGTTATGCTCCTTGTATTTCCGGTAGTTTCCTGATGTAGCAATGGAAAGATGATCGAGCTCGATGGCAGTTTGCATTTCTCTTTTGCTGAGTGTACTGTCAAGGATGGGTTTGTCTATGCCCACAAGCCATTTTTTGCCTTTTGGTGATATCCCCTGAGCACGGACTTCTCCTCCAATCTCTACAAGGAAATTGTCAAGCTTCTTACGGATCAGGAAATTTGCAAGATAATCAACCGACATGCCCTGCGCGATGGCATTGCCGATGATTTCCACCCGATCGTCTTTTTTGATTATCTTTTTCTCAACAAGTTTTATCTTATCCATGCCCACAAAGAGCATGATGCTGTCGATTTCTGCAGAATCGGGCAGATGTCCGGTTTTATAGCCAAAGCCCCAGGCATTGGCCAGGGGAGCAACAGTGATGTCAAATCGCATGCCGGAGGCTTCCCACACTCTGTCAGCAGCATGAAACATTGCCTGAAAAAGAGAATCAGTAAGCAGATTCTCATTTCTGTTTACCCTGGAAATAACACTTGTTGAATCATAATTATTCAGGCTTTGGTTAAAGCGAGAAAGCAGAGAATCGATATCTTTGGCATAATCCTGCTCTGCTTCATAAATCACCGAAAACCAGGTTCCCTGAATCTGACCCTGATATTTATAATACTCAGTTTCAGGATTTTCCTGACAAGAGAACAGGCCTGCCATAGAAAAGAGAGCAAGCCCGTATAAAAAAGCTTTAAAGAAAAGTTTATTCATCATATTATCCAAAATCATCAAAATCAATCATTTCATCCGGTACTCCGAGCTCATCCAGCATTTTAAATACTGCATCGTTCATCAATGGAGGTCCGCAAAGATAGTATTCAATTTCTTCCGGTTCATCAAGTTTACTCAGATATTCCTTTTCCACAACGGAATGAATAAAACCTGTATGCCCATCCCAATTGTCTTCAGGCTGTGGATCAGACAAGGCAATGTGGAAAGAAAAGTTTGGAAATTGTTTTTCCAGTTCCCGGAATTCCTGTTCGTAAAATATCTCACGTTTGGATCGTGCTCCATACCAGTAAGAAATTTTTCTGCCGGATTTTTCTGTTTTGAGCAGATGGAAGATATGAGAACGCAGCGGGGCCATTCCGGCACCACCTCCGATATATACCATTTCATTGTCTGTTTCTTTGATATGGAACTCTCCGTAAGGGCCGGAAACATTGACCTTATCGCCGGGTTTTCGTGAAAAGATAAAGGAAGAGCAAACCCCTGGGTTCACATTTTTAAATTTGTTCTTTTTGGGATCCCAGGGCGGTGTGGCAATCCTGATATTCAGTTTTATGATATTTCCTTCCGCCGGATGATTTGCCATGGAATAAGCTCTGTATGTTGGTTCGGGATTCCGCATTTTCAAATCCCAGAGATTGAGTTTATCCCAGTCTTCCCTGAATTTTTCCTCCACCTCAATGTTTTTAAAATCGACCTCAATTTTGGGCACATCAATTTGAATATATCCACCGGGTTTAAAATTGAGTGATTCACCCTCCGGCAATTTCACAACAAACTCCTTGATAAAAGTTGCCACATTTTTATTGGATACAACTTCACACTCCCACTTTTTAATATCCAGCACTTCAGGGGGTACGCCAATTTTCAGGTCATTTCTGACTTTTACCTGACATCCAAGTCGCCAGTCATTTTGCTGTTCTTTTCTACTAAAGAACCCGGTTTCTGTGGGTAAGATTTCTCCGGCTCCCTCAAACACCTGGCAGGTACAAGTACCACAAGTACCTTGTCCACCACAGGCAGAAGGCAGATAAATTCCATTCTCAGACAAGGTATCAAGCAGGGTAGATCCCGGCCTCACAGTAATGTCTTTGTCCTCATTAATATTGATGGTCACCTCACCCTGGGGGGTAAGCTTTTTCTTTGCATAAAGCAGAACGGAAACAAGAAGCAAAATCAATAGCAAAAAGACTGCTATTCCTGCTATCACAATCACTGTCTGACTTGTTAATAATATCATAGTTTCAGCTTGTTTTCAAATTACAATTCAATTCCCATAAAACCCATAAACGCTATGCCCATCAGTCCGGTGATAATAAATGTAATACCAAGACCTTTGAGTGGTTCGGGAACATTGGAATACTTGATTTTTTCCCGTATGGCGGCAATACCGACAATGGCCAGGAACCAGCCAACACCGGACCCCAAGCCGTATGATGTTGCTTCTGCGATGGTGTTGTAATCCCGTTCTGCCATAAACAGTGAACCACCCAGGATGGCACAGTTCACGGCTATCAGTGGGAGGAAAATTCCAAGATTGGCATACAGAGTTGGGGAGAATTTTTCCACGATCATCTCCACCAACTGTACCATAGAAGCAATTACAGCAATGAACAGAATAAACCGCAAAAAGCCAAGGTTTACATCAGCAAGTTCCGGGCTAATCCAGGCCAGAGCACCGTCTTTGAGAAAATAGTTTTCAATCAGATAATTAAAAGGGACTGTAATACCGAGCACAAAGACAACGGCAAATCCAAGTCCCACAGAGGTTTTAACAGTTTTGGAAACTGCAAGATAAGAACACATGCCCAGGAAGTAGGCAAAAATCATGTTCTCAACAAAAATCGATTTGACGAATATATTAATTAAATTTTCCATGGCGTTTAGTTTTCTTCGATGAGTTCACGGTTTCTGTAACGTTGTACCCAGATAATGATTCCCACGATAATCAGGGCCATTGGAGGCAGGATAAACAATCCGTTGTTTTCATACCCGATATTGAACAAACCCTGCGGGATGACGGGATAATTCCATACGGTACCACTGCCAAAGAGCTCGCGAAGGAAACCGACGATCACAAGGATGGCACCATAACCAGCAGCATTACCAAGACCATCAAGCAAGGACGGCCAGGGTTTATTGGCCAGGGCAAATGCTTCAAGCCGCCCCATAATAATACAGTTGGTAATGATGAGTCCGACAAATACAGACAATTGCTTACTGACATCATACATATATGCTTTAAGCACCTGGTCGACAACAATTACCAGGGAGGCAATCACCACCAGCTGTACGATGATCCGGATACGTGAAGGGATTGTTTTTCTAAGCAGGGAAACAATCAGGTTGCTGAATCCCATCACAAAAACCACGCTGATTGCCATCACAACTGAAGGTTCGAGTTTAACAGTAATGGCAAGTGCAGAACAAATACCGAGTACCTGCACTGTAATGGGATTATTCTTATTCATCGGCTCTTTGAGAAGCCGCATATTTTTGCGTGAAAATAAAGGTTCTTTCATCTCACTCATAGCTTATTCCTCCGAGCTTTTTATCTGATTAAAATAAGTCATATACGGTTCAATACATGTTTCGAGCATATCCCGAAGTCCATGGCTCGTGATGGTGCCTCCTGAAATGGCGTCCACGGCTCTCTCAGCATCCTCCGGCACGCCACCTTTCACCACATCTACAGAAACAAAATCACCATTTTCATCCAGAATTTTCTTACCGTTGAACTGGGATTCAAATTCTTCAGTATTGATTTCTGCCCCCAGGCCAGGGGTTTCGGCCTGATGTGCAAAACTTGCGCCGTATACGGTGTTATAGTCATCGTCAAGAGCAATATATCCCCAGATCGGTCCCCACAATCCTTTTCCCCGCAGGGGGATAATGACTTTTTCTTCTCCTTCATCGGTCTCACCTATGTACATGGGTAAATTCCTTTTTTCTACGGGTTTATCGAGTTCTTTTTTCAGCTCAACTTCAAAGGCATCTGCATCCTCATTGATTTCTCCTTCGGAATTAACTACACGACTGGTTTTAATGTAATTGTCATACAGGTCAGCAGCATTCTCCACAGCACTTTCAACATGCATAGCTGCCAGGATATCCTGTTTTTTTTGCACCTCTTCATTAAATTCCTGTCGGGGACGGAGATTGGTGGCCAACAAAGAAAGGCCGGCAGCAACAATCACCACCATCGCAACAGCATATAAAAAAATGTAGGTATTACTGTTTTTGTCCATAATCACGAAGTTTTAAGTCTTTTCTTACGTTTTTTCACATTGGCCTGCACCACATAATGATCAATCAGCGGAGCAAACACATTCATCAGCAGTATGGCCAGCATGGTACCTTCCGGATAGGCCGGATTCACCACCCGGATAAGAATAGACAGCAGACCGATGAGAAATCCGTAAATATATTTCCCCCTGGTTGTCTGCGCGGCTGTAACTGGATCGGTGGCCATGAATACCATCCCGAAAAGGAAAGATCCAAGCAGGAGATGTTCCCAGAAAGGGATTTCCATGAATGGATTGACAGCAAAAATATTCAGGATACCACCCATAAACAAACCGCCAACCAGCATAGAAAGCATAATTCGCCAGCTTCCCACACCTGTTCCAAGCAGAATAACAGCACCAATGAGAATGGCAATTTTGGAAGTTTCTCCGATTGAGCCGGGGATTGTACCAATGATCATATCCCAGATATCAATGGGATTGCCATTGCCCATGGTCATATCAGCATCACCAAGGGCTGCCTGGGCCAGCGGAGTAGCACCACTGTATGCATCCATTGTCTGACCATCGATCATTCCACCAATCCATACTTTATCTCCGGACATCCACGCAGGATAAGAGAAAAACAGAAATGCACGTGCGGTAAGTGCAGGATTCAGAATATTCATGCCTGTACCGCCAAACACCTCTTTACCAATGATCACAGCAAAAGCAGTAGCAACTGCTACCATCCACAAAGGAACATCCGGTGGCATTACCAGGGGAATGAGCATTCCGGAAACCAAAAATCCTTCGTTGACTTCATGTTTACGGATTTGGGCGAACATAAATTCTATGGCCAGACCAACCACATAAGAAACCACCACAATGGGCAGCACTTTGACCAGCCCGTAGCCTACATTTTGCCAGAAACCGGCATCCACTCCCATTGCCAGGTAATGCTGATAACCGGTATTCCAGATGCCGAACAACAATGCAGGAAGCAAAGCCAGTATCACTGTCCCCATAGTTCTCTTCATGTCAATGGCATCACGAATATGTGCTCCCTTCTCTGTTGTTTTATCGGGAACAAACATCATTGTTTCAAACGCATCGAAGGTGGAATGAAGTTTATAAAACTTCCCTCCTTCCTCAAAATGCGGTTTTACTTTATCTATAATTTTTCTGAGCTTACCCATTCCTTCGTTTTTTTCATGATTAACTCAATTCTTCTCTCAGCATGTCAAGTGCTTCTCTGAGAATAGCCTGAACCTCTGTTTTGGACGTACAAACAAATTCACATAAAGCCATATCCTCCTCAAGCACTTCATAGATTCCGAGTTCCTCCATCTTATCAATATCTTTTATCATACAGGCCTTTACAAGCTGCTGGGGATATATATCAATCGGACAAACCGTTTCATATTCGCCGGTCATCACATAAGCACGCTCGCCTCCATGATAGTTTGTATCCAGTCTGTACTTCTTGCCGGGAAACAACCAGGAAAAATACGTTTTTGATACTGAAAACTTATTGAATCCGGGTTTTGCCCAGCCAAAAAATTCGTAATAATCTCCTTCGGGGATTAATGATATCATATCATGCTGGAAGCTGATAAATGCTTTCTCAGTAAGCTTTGTGCCGGTCAACACATCACCGGAGATAATGCGCACATTATCCTGGATTCGATACTTGTCAATCACACTCTGCAGTGAAGCTCCAGGCAACACATTGGCATAAAACCGCTCTTTCAGCTCTGAGCCTGCAAAAGCTATCATGCGCCGGGGATTTGGAAACTTTTCACGGAAAAAACGACCTATAACGGCCAGATCCTGGGCTTTGAGTGTCCAGAAAATTTCACCCTTATTTATGGGTCTGACTTTGTTGATTTGTGTACCAACATTTCCTGCAGGATGAGGGCCCTGAAAAGTATGAAACTCCGAATAAGGTATATCTTCATACATTTTTTTTTCAGACCTTGTACTCAGTCCGAAATTGATCATTCTGCCGGTCATTTTATGAATGATCTTTGCCCCGCGCTTCAAATCTTCAATTTGATCTTTCAAAACAAAATCCATATCCGGAGCAAGGGGTGCAGTATTGAACAGCGATACGAAAATGGCATCAGGTTCATCATCAGGGGCAGGAATTACACCAAAAGGCCGCTGCACTATCAAAGGCCAGAGTCCGCTTTTCAGCAATACCGAGCGGATGGCAAACCTATCATCAGTATCCGGATCGGGCATATCAAATGTTTCTTTTTCAAACCTGCCATCAGATGCAATCCTTATTTCCAGGATCTTCCGCTTCTCACCCCTGACAATTTCAGTAACCTCACCGGATACAGGTGAGGTAAATTTAACTTCGGGATGAAACTTATTATAATACACCACAGAGCCCACTTTTACTCTGGTACCGGGTTTGGCAATAACTTTGGGCCTTACACCATGAAAATCTGTCGGTTTAAGTGCAAAGACTTCAGGTGTTGACAATTCTTTAATTTTCTTTTCAGGCTCACCCTTTATCGGAACATCCAGACCTTTGCGTATCTTAACAGGTTTCGTCATTATCGATGTTTTTCAGTTTTCAAAACAAAAATATAAAATTATTTATGTTAACATTTTAACACAACCTTTCATGAATGATTTTGTTTAAGCAAATAGCAAAAAAAAATTAACATATCAAAAAGCTAAGGCCATTACTTAAAGGCCATTATATAGCAGCAAAAATTAAGCAATAAGAATGCATTGTTTATATATTTCTACAAAGCAAAAACGTGATAATCATACTTTATGATCATTTAACCCTTATGATTGACATAATGCGCAATCTAAGCACTATAGTATTCTATGTTATATGCCGATAACAGCATTCAATCATTTGCTTTTACAATAAACAGGCAACTATTTGATAAATTTATCGTATCTTGGGATAAAAAAAGTTTCAATGGCACCTTCCCACAATGATCACAAAAGCAAAGAAAACATAAGCCATGCAGCTTATGATAATTCTGCCATTCTCTACAACAGTATTCGTGATGCCGTCCTCATTGTTGACAAAAACCGCAGAATCACTGATTGCAATCCTGCTTTCAGTCAATTGTTCGGATATTCTCTGGATGAAATTCAAGGCAAGACCACTGAATTCATATACAGAGACAAATCAACATATGCGAGAATGGGGGAAAAAATCAAAGAAATACCTGATCCTGATTTCACTTTTACCATTGCCTACAAGAAAAAAGACGGAGGCATTTTCCCCGGGGAAACGAGTGTTTTCCCATTGAAAAACAATGATGGAAAACAATTGGGAATAGTAGGCATGATCAGGGATATCTCAAAGCAACTGGAAGCTGAAGAGCTTGTTAAACGTGAGGAAAAAAAGTACACAACCATTTTCCATGCGTCACCCATCGGAATTCTGCATTATGACATAGATGGTAAAATCATAGATTGCAATAAAAAATTAACCGAGATATTAGGTACGGATAAGAAAAAAGTAATCGGCCTGCAGATGTTTGAAGCTCTTAAAGATAAGGCATTTTTGTCGGCAATTCGTAACTCCCTCACAAACGGATCAGGATATTATGAAGATATTTATGAGGCGGTAACTTCAGGAAAGAAAATTCCTGTCCGGGCAAAGTTCAAGGGAATAAAAAACGATGCCGGCAAGATCACTTCAGGCATGGGCCTGGTTGAGGATACCACAGAAACAGTACAACAAGCCAGAGAATTACGGAAAAGCGAAGAAAAGTACAGGCTCATCGTTGAGAATCAAACCGAGATGCTTATTAAAACAGACCTTGAGGGCATGTTTTTATTTGTCAGTCCTTCCTTTTGCTCAACTTTTGGTAAACCAGAAAATGACCTTATCAGCAAAAACATCATGTCTTTTGTTCATCCGGCAGATCGCATAAAAACAAAAGAAGCCATGGAAAAGCTACAATTCCCCCCTTACTCGGTTTATCTGGAACAAAGAGCCTACACCCGATATGGTTTGCGCTGGCTGGCGTGGGTTATTTCGGGAATTACCAACAATGAGGGCAGGCTCACTGAAATCATGAGTGTAGGCAGAGATATTACGGCACAAAAAGAAGCAGAAAAAAAACTGGCAGACCAACAGAGACAGTTATCATCCCTCATCAGCAACCTGCCGGGCTTTGTCTACCGCTGTAATAACGATAAAAACTGGACAATGCTTTACATCAGCAAGGGTTTCAAAACAATAACGGGATACGATCCGGAAGCACTGATCAACAATGAAACACTTGCATACAATGACCTGATAGAACCGGAATACCGGGAAGCAATTTATATAAACTGGCAAAAAGCCATTCAAAACAAAACACAATATGAAGGAGAATACCAATTACGAACAGCAGACAATGAATTGCGGTGGATTTGGGAGCGTGGCAAAGGAGTATATGATAATAATAACAACCTGCATTTTCTTGAAGGATATATTGAAGACATCACCAAACGCAAACAAGCACAGAGTGAGCTGCAAAAACTGAGGGATGATCTGAAAAGACAGGTCAGCAAAAAAACCGCAGAGTTGCAGGATAGAATTGCCGAACTTGAACGCTTTCACAGAGCAACCATAGAAAGGGAATTCAGAATAAAGGAGCTCACTGATGAAATTGAAAGGCTAAAAGAGGAAAACAACAAAAACATATGATAACGATCCAATCAGGAAGACAAAATGACAAAAATGCAGGGGCGACAAACCTATGAAAAACAATCCCTTATGAGAAAAAAGCTCATTACAATCATCATTCTGTCAGCAACTTTCGTGTTGCCCGGCATAATGCACGCACAGATACAGAGTCCTGCAATTGGTTTTTCCGAAGACACCATTCTCATTGCTTGTGAGCCTGACTATCCTCCCTATTGCATGGTAGATGAAAACGGGAACCCATCCGGATTTTCAATTGACCTTTTTCAAGCCACTGCGGATGCAACGGGCTTGAATCTGAACATAAAAATCGGTATATGGGAAAAAATCAAACACGAGCTGGCCAATGGAGAACTGGATGCTCTGCCTCTTGTGGGCCGTACTCCTGAACGGGAAGAAATTTTTGATTTCACCATGCCTTACCTGTCGCTGCATGGTGCTGTGTTTGTAAGAGAAGGCACAAAAGGCATTGACAATCTCAACGATCTGAAAGACAAAGAGATTGTGGTAATGAAGGGAGACAATGCCGAGGAGTTTGTCAGACGGGACAGCATCTCTGATAAAATTTTCACAACCCCAACCTATGAACAGGCCTTTAAAGAACTGGCACAGGGAAAATACGACGCACTCATCACACAAAGAATTACCGGCATCACACTACTGGAAGAGTTAAACATAGAATCCATACAAGCACTGGATTTTTACATCCCACAATTCAGACAGGACTTTTGTTTCGCTGTTCAAAAAGGAGATTCAGCCACCCTGGCCAGACTCAATGAAGGATTATCAATCATTATAGCCAACAACACGTATGACAATTTAAAGGAAAAATGGTTTGGAGTAGATAATGACAACAGTTTTGACAGGAAAGCCTTTGTCAAGCTTTTACTGTATATTATGATTCCCTTATCCATTCTGCTTATTGCATCCTGGATATTCATGCTTCGAAAAGAGGTAAAGAGAAGGACATGGAGCCTGCATAACGAGATCGATAAACACAAAGCAACCCTGGAGAATCTGAACAGGCAGAAAATTTTTCTGAATGAGCTGGAAAAGACATCAAAAACCGGTGGTTGGGAATTCGACAAGAATACACAGACCCTTATCTGGACATTAGGCACCTATGCCATATTTGGTGTCAGTGAAAACGATTTTAAGCCGGGTCCGGATAATGCCCTGTCATTTTATCGTCCCAAAGACCAGCAAATCCTCACAGAAGCATTTCTTAAACTCATGGAGAGCGGCCAAAGCTATAGCCTTGTTTTACAGATCAAGACAGCTACAGGAGAACAAAAATGGATTAAAACTATGGGTAAAGCAGAATACCAACATGGAGAAATCAGCAAAATATACGGTAATATAGCAGATATCACAGAAATAAAAACCAAAGAAATTGCCCTGACAAAATTAACCAATGAGCTGGAGATGAAAGTAGAGGAAAGAACCAGGGAACTAAACGAAAAAGTATCATATCTTGACAAAAGTCAAACAGCCATGCTATATATGGTAGAGGACCTCAACAAGCGAACAGAAGAACTAAAGGAAGAACGCCGGAAGCTGGAGCACTCCAATCAGGAACTGAAAGCATTTACGTATTCTGTATCGCATGACCTGAGAGCTCCTTTGCGGGCCATCAATGGTTTTGCAAAATTTTTACATGACGATTTCGCCGATAAGTTGGATGATGAAGGCAAACGCTATATTCACACAATCCGGAACAATGCGGCAAAGATGGATCAGTTAATCTCCGATTTGCTTAACCTCTCACGTGTATCCCGTTCCAGAATTGAGCTTACGGAAACTGATATGACTGCTGTTGCAAAAGCCATGTACCATGAAATCGCAACCGAAGAAGAAAAGGAATCATTTGATATTAGCATAGCAGATATGCCCAAAGCAAAAACCGATATCAACCTGATAAAACAGGTATGGCAAAACCTGATCAGCAATGCACTAAAATACAGCTCAAAATCAGACACAAAAGTTATTGAGATATATGCAGAAAAAACAAAAGACAAAATACTATATAGTATCAAAGACCATGGTGCCGGGTTCGATCCCAGGTACAAACATAAACTGTTTGGCGTTTTTCAACGGCTACACAGCGAAAAGGAATTTGAAGGAACCGGTGTCGGACTTGCTATCGTCAAAAGAATTATCAACAGGCACAGAGGTGAAGTCAATGTGGAAAGTGAAATTAACAAAGGAACTGTCGTTTCTTTTACGATCCCGGAATCGTAAATCAATAGGAAACAGAATAATTTATTTACTGAACTGAGTATATACAAACAAAAATGACATGGATAAACTAAACAACACGGAAATACTGATCGTAGAGGACAACCACAATGATGCTGAAATAGCGGTTCGTGCCTTCAAACAAAACAATTTAACCAACAATATCACAGTGGTTGATGACGGAGACAAAGCACTTGACTTTATTTTTGCCAGGGGCATATATGCAAAACGTAACATGCGCAATAAGCCCAAAGTTATTTTACTTGACCTGAAATTGCCCCGTGTTGACGGGCTTGAGGTATTAAAGCAAATCAAAAGCAATCAGGAAACCAAATTTATTCCGGTCATTATCCTGACATCCTCTTCTGAGGAGTCAGATATGATACAAAGTTACGATCTGGGAGTTAACAGTTATATCATTAAACCGGTAGATTTTGATAAATTTGTTGCAGCAGTACAAAACCTTGGATTATATTGGTTGTTGCTCAATTCACTACCGGAATAATTCAGGCAAAAAACGCCTTGCGGAAACAAATGTCAGATATCATTTAAGTAATAAAATAGCGAACATGACAGCATCACAAGAAAAAATCAAAATTTTGTTTGTGGAGGATATCCCAACAGATTTTGAGATGGCACAAAGAGCGATCAGGAAAGAAAAGATTGATTTTGATTACAGGTTGGTTGAAACAGAGGAAGATTTTATCAGAAGCCTGAAAAACTTCAAGCCCGACATTATCGTGTCAGACTATTCCATGCCGGTTTTTGACGGAATGCGTGCTTTGAAAATCAATCTGTCACAAAATCGCCGGGTGCCTTTCATCATTCTTACAGGATCAATGAATGAAGAAACTGCTGTTAAGTGCATGAAAGCCGGTGCTGATGATTATGTACTCAAGGAAAAAATCACCCGTCTGCCATTTGCCATATCTGAAGCCATTGAAAAACACAAAGCCATTGCAGAAAAACAAAAGGTTGAACAACAGTTATTCAACAGCCTGCATGAATATAAGGATTTGATCAACGGAATGAATGAAACCGTATGGATCATTTCTCCTGACGGCACATTGCTGGATGTCAATCAAAGAGCAGAAATCACACTGGGTTTCACCCGTGAAGAACTGCGCAGAAATGGTCTTACAAGCATTGATGCTTTACACGATCAGGACTGGATTAACAATATGATCAGGAATTTAAAGGAAGGCAGAATTCAGGTTTTTGAAACACTACACATAACCAAAAATGGCAAACATATTCCGGTTGAAATCAGCTCCAGTCTGATTCAATATCAGGGCAAAACAGCTGTATTAAGTGTTGCCCGGGACATTACCGAAAGGAAAAAAGCCAAAGAACAGATACAACTCCTGAGCAGGGCTGTAGAGCAAAACCCGATTGCCATTGAAATAACCGACAGAAACGGAAAGATTGAATACGTTAACCCGGTTTTTACGGAAATTACCGGATTTCGGGCTGATGAAGTTATAGGGAAAACACCAAGAATTTTCAATTCAGGCTACCATTCTTCCAGCTTTTATAAGGAGCTGTGGGATACAATTACCGCAGGGAAAACATGGCACGGTGAGCTCAGAAATAAAACAAAAAGCGGAAGAACATACTGGGAACAGGCTACAATATCGCCCATTTTTAATGAAAAAGAAGAAATTATTCATTTTCTGGCCATCAAAGAGGACATTACAAAAAAGAAAAAAATGCTGGAAGACCTGGTTGCTGCCAAAGAAAAAGCAGAGGAAAGCGACCATCTCAAATCAGCCTTTCTTGCTAACATGAGCCATGAAATACGTACACCTATGAATGGCATCCTGGGCTTCACCGATTTGTTGTCTGAACCTGAACTCACTGATGAAGAAAAAAACATGTATATAGACATCATCCGTAGAAGTGGCCAACGCATGCTGGAAACACTGAATGACATCATTGAAGTATCAAAAATCGATACCGGACAAGTTCAGATTCAGGAAAAGGAAACAGACCCCTGGAAAATTATCCGGGAGCTATATGATTTTTTCCGTCCCGAAGCTGAGAAAAAAGGTCTGAAACTAGAGCTCAGCAATACAAAACCGGAGGAACGGATAACATTTCTCAGTGATGAAAACAAGATCAGCTCAATTCTGACCAATTTGATTAAAAATGCCTTGAAATTCACCCCCAAAGGAGAAATCAGAATGGGATATAATATCCGAAGCCAAACACTGGATTTCTTTGTAGAGGACAGCGGAATTGGGATTCCAAACAACAGGCACAAGGCCATATTTGAACGCTTCGTTAAATCAGACCTGCAAGATAAAAAAGCATTTCAGGGTTCAGGCCTGGGACTTGCCATAAGCAAATCATACACGGAAATGCTGGGTGGCACTATTCAGCTCACATCAGAGCCAGGATACGGAACAAAATTTATCGTTAGCCTTCCGGCAAAATTCACAGCCAATGAAACAGATGATGGCCAGGAAAACTCTGACAATATCCATCTCACATTGCCTGAGGCAGGCAGCAGTAAAATCATTATACTGATCGCAGATGATGATCCTGCCACCAGAAAATTGCTTTCCCTGATAGTAAAAAAGTATGCAAGTGAAATTTCCTATGCGACAACAGGCACAGAGGCTGTAGAACTTTGCAAAAACAAACCCGGAACCGATGTAGTTCTGATGGACATCAAAATGCCTGGCATGGACGGGCTGGAAGCGGCACGGCAAATCAGAAAATTCAATCCGGAGATTCTTCTGATCGCTCAAACAGCTTTTGCAGGAAAAGATGATAAGGAAAAGGCACTGGCTGCAGGTTGCAATCACTATATCTCAAAACCAATTAAAAATACAGAACTCATCAAACTGATCAATCAACATTTCGACATCAGCAAGTAATTATCCCCTCATGGAAATCATACATCAGGAAGAAACCTTTGCCATCGTTAATAAACCAGCAGGCCTGGCAGTTACAAAAAACAGTTACATGCAGCTTGATGCTGATTATCTCAACAAGCAGGCTGCTGAATACTTCAAAAAAAACATTTACAATCCACACAGACTGGATGCAAAAACATCAGGACTGATCATTCTCTGTTTTGACAAAGAAACAACAGAGTCATTCAATGCCATGTTCAGGCAGAAAAAAATCAAAAAAACATATTTGGCCATAACTAAAGGATCGGTGCCGGCTGATGGACAAGTTGACAAGCCGGTTTTTGACCGGAAGAAAGGCAAAAAACTGTCTGCAGTGACATTTTACAAACGGCTGGAGCAGGTGGATACAGGTGAAAAAGACAAAAACGGGATTGATTTGTACCTCAATCTTCTGGAAATAGAAATTGAGACCGGCAGATGGCACCAAATCAGGCAGCATTTATCCGGATTACGGTATGACATCATTGGTGACACACAACACGGCGACTGGGATCTTAATAAACATATCAAAGAAAAAACGGGACTCAACCGGCTGTTCCTGCATGCATCAGGACTCACTTTTGTCCATCCACGGGATAAAAATGTGGTATCTTTGACCGCTACAACACCTATCTGCTTTAATGAATTACTACAGCACTATAAATAGTTAAGATCACACAAAAGTCTGATTATTTTTTCTTACATTGTCAGGCATATAAACCAAAACAAATCATATTATGAGAAATTTACTGACAGCTTTTATTGCCGTAGTATTTGCACTGGGTTTTACCGCCTGCGGTGGTGGAAATGATGTAGAAGTATCTGAAGAAATGCAGGGATTCATGACAAAGATTGAAAACACCAATTCGATCATGGATGCAGCAGAAGCTTATGATTATGAAGCAGATGAAATGCCTCTTGACCTCTACACACTTGAAGATCCCACGGTGAAATCCGTCAAAGAAGAAGATGGCAAAACCACGTACACCATGAATGTAAAACATGGCATGATAGACAGCGATGTCATGATTTGCTGGAAAGATGGAAAAGTCGTCAACATCAAAGAAACGCCGGCTGAGTAAGAAACAGTCGAAAAACATTGAAAGCCGGTTCCTGAAGGGATCGGCTTTTTTTGTCCGTTATGTCAATGAAACCAAACAAGCAAAATGAAGGAAAGGATGGTAGGAAAACAACTGATGCTTTCTAAAAATAAAGCAGGAAAACGGTATTTGTCGGCATCAAAGCAATCTGATGCCATCTGCTTCCATAACAATCCTCCTGTCTCTGAGCAATTTGCCGACAGCTTTTTTAAATGCTTTTTTGCTCATGCCCAGGTTTTGGCTGATTTCAGCCGGGGACGATTTGTCATTGAGCGGAAGATATCCCTGTCCTGCTTCAAGTGCTTCCAGCAGGTTTTGCAAATGGGTTTCCACACTGCTTTCATAACCCAGAGGTTCCAGACTGAGATCAATTTTTCCGTCAGGCCGGACTTGTTTTACCCATGCCTGTAACTTATCTCCGGGATGCACATTTCTATGGATATCGGAATGAAATACCAGACCACTGTATTTGCCGTTAACTACTGCACTGATGCCTTTATCACCGGTTTTGTGCAGCAATATCTGAACTTCCTCTCCCGCTTTAAGATCAACATCCTCAAACTGCAGATAGCGGTTTATTTTGGCTGAGCCGATCATGCGATTGGTTTTTTCATCCCGCAATACGTATATCAGACAATCTCTGCCTTCAGACAACTTCTCATTTTGTTCGGCAAAAGGCACCAGCAATTCTTTAGGTAAGCCCCAGTCAACAAATGCACCAAAGCGGTTAACATCTGTTACCTTCATCCAGGCAAATTCCCCTGCCTCAGCCAGTGGCTTGCCGGTGACTGCAACCGGACGGTCAGAGGAATCTTTATACACAAACACCTCAATCTGATCTCCCGGCCTCAGGGAATCCGGACAATAAGCGGTGGGCAGCAAGACTTCTTCTCCGCTTTCATCGGTAAGATAAAAGCCGTGTTCTGATTTTTCTTTTGCTTCCAGGTAATTTGTTTTGCCAATTTTCATGCAACAAAGGTAATCAATTTCTGCCTGTACCTCATCCTCCTACACACTCATCCCCCGACTCAAAGTCGGGGGATGAGTACGACCTTAGCAGCAGCACCAGCTCCGGGCTTATCGCTAAGCTAGAGCTACTGACGCAGTCGCTGCAGTGAGCTGACCGATCTCCACCATCTGATCCGTCGGCTGGCGTAAAACCACAGGTTTCAACCCGTGGTTATGACAGCAACCCCACACAGATTATAAAATCAAGGTTTTAGAAATACACTGATTAGTTCAACTCAGGATCTTCGGGAAAATTGCGCCATATCTGATAGCGTTCATCCACAAATCCAAGTGAACGGCTCCATTTTGAATGGTTCTCAGAAAACACAAAGTCTTCAGGTATGTCTTTGGCTACAAGCCAGGCCCCTTCATCAAGCTCGCCACTTAACTGTCCTTCGGTCCAGCCCGAGTAACCCAGGTAAAATACAATTTTATCGGATGAAATTACCCCGGCGTGCAGCATTTCCTTAATGGAGGAAAAGTCACCACCCCACCATAGCTTATCAGTAACCTGCACGGCATCCTTAATCAGGTCACCATAGGTATGCAAATAAAAAAGCTTGTCTGTATCAACAGGTCCACCAAGGAAAACATCAAAATCAAGATGTTCAAACTCAGACAATACCTGCCCGATTTTTATTCCTGCAGGTTTATTGAGTATCAGACCGGCATGCTTATTTTTGGTATCATCAACAAGCAAAATAACTGAGCGACTGAAAATCAGATCCGGTAGAATAGGTTCTGCAATGAGCATTCTCCCTTTTTCCGGCTTCAATTGTGTTCCGGTAATTTGAAATATATCCATGTCCAGTTTCATCTTTTGCAAGATAAGCATTTCCTAAAGCATTGATGCAGGTATATTTACTGATTTTTCCAAATCTTATACTTTTACGATTTTTACCGATAAAAGTTTCGTTATTTTCAAATACTATGGCAATATTCCTTACTCTTTACCGATTTTTTAGTTTATTTCCGGCAACTACTTTAGCATGTTACGTAGTCTTGATGCACCACTTTTGCTGGTATGCAGGTGCATTCCATTACTCATTTTCAAACTGAGTACATCTTTTTTGTATGGTTCAATTGTCTCAATTGCATGCAAATTAACAATGTAGCTCCTGTGAATCCGGATAAAATGCGGAGGCAGATGTTGCTCAAAATACTTCATAGTCTTTGATTTCAGATATCTGTCATGTTCGGTGTAAATCATCACATAATCATCTTCGGCGGTCAGGAAAATGACCTCACTGACCTGCAAAATCCGCACGGCCCTGCCCTTTTTTACAACAATCCTGTCCAGTTGGTCCTTATGCTCATCGTGATATCTTTTCAAGCGGCTCAGGGCGTCAGAAGTCAATTTACGTTCTCTGAATTTTTCTACGGCTTCCGTCAAACGCTCCTGGTCAAAAGGCTTCATCAGATAGTCCACAGCATTGATTTCGAAAGCTTTCAATGCATACTCGTCATATGCTGTGGTAAAAATCACTGCTGGAGGATTATCCAAAAGTTCCAGCATTTCAAAACCGGTGAGTTTCGGCATTTGTATATCCAGGAAAACAAGATCCGGCTGAATATCTGCAATGGCTTTCATGGCTTCAAATCCGTTGGCTGCCTCTCCGCCAATTTCAACATCCTTCATTGCAGACAAATATAGCTTCAGCAAATCACGGGCTGGTTTTTCATCATCAACAATCAATACTTTCATGTCTTAGGATTTTGGAATGTACAAATCAACAATAAATACACCATCAGCTTTGTTTGTTTTAAGTAATCCGCCGGCATCATACAACAAATTCAGTCTCTTACGAACACTACTGATGCCGATGCCCTCTCCTTTTCTGACCGGAGCTTCCGGGTCATAATCATTTGCAATCCTGATATGCAGAAATTGTTCGCTGCAATCAATGGCTGTCTCTATCTCAACAAGATCATCGCTTTCGTACACACCATGCTTAACTGCATTTTCATACAAAGGCTGCAGGCAAAGTACGGGAATTTTTATGCTTTTGCACTTTGGAGGAACATCAAAACCGAAGCGAAGTTTTTCTCCAAATCTGGCCTGCTCAATTTCCAGATAACGCCGGCAGTTTTCTATTTCATTTTCCAACTCTGTCATATCATCCGGACTTGTTTTCAGGGAATAGCGCATATAATCAGACAAGCGTACAATCATGCTTCTGGCACGTTCAGGTGCTGTAACGCTAAGCGATGCCACTGAATTCAGGCTATTGAATAAAAAATGCGGATTGATCTGACTTTTCAGAACTTTTAGTTCAGCTTCACGCAGATTTCGGGCCAGGTTCACCTGCCTGATCTCCCGCTCCTTCATATCCTGATGATAGCTCATCACATAATACATGGTAATCAGGATAAAGTAAAACAAACTGCCTTCCAGAACCTTATAAAGCCGGATACCTTCAGTCATTTCCTGTATCCTGCTGCCGGTAAACAGGTAATAAATCAACTCGCTAAGCATCAGCCATACAAAGATAAACACCATCATACCAAAAAAATGTTTTCCCAGAAAACTCACAAAGTGCTGCTTACCCGGAACAATGCCGTATGTAAGATACCACAGGCTCAAGCCCATTACCGCATAAAGAACGATACTTATGCCGGTATCCAAGAGGGCATTTCCTGCCGGCACCTGCAATAAATTGTGCATCGACAGGAAATGTATGGCTGCCGGTATTATCCAGGTAGCAAAATAATAAAGTACATGCTTTGATCGCTGAAACAGAGGATGCAGCATAATTTTTCTTATTTTCTGACTACAGAAATGATTTCGCCACCTCCAAATACACATGCACCGGTAAGATGCAGGCGCCGTGAATAATCCACATACTTGTCCGTCATAATATGCCGTCGGTCTGTTACGCCACCAAGAATGCCGGTAACATCGACAACCACATCCCAGTCGGCAGGTACAATGAGCTTGGTGCCACCAAAAATACAGCTTATTTCAAGCTTCTGATCTCCTTCCGCCAGCTCTGCATTGGTAAGGTCGATTTCCGATCCGCCAAAAACACAGGTAATCTGCCCGCCACGAAAATTCTGACTGGTTACATTGAATTTGTTGCCCCCGAAAATGTTGGTGTCAACCAGTACATCTCCATCTACAGCATTCCTGATCATTTCCTTACGCAACTTCTGTATATTCCCTATTTTGGTAAGAAATGCCAGACCGACAAGAATTAGTATTATCGGCCAGAACACAAGATTTGCATCCACAGGCAACTCATTGTATTTAGCAAAAAGAAACAGGCCACCGGTAAATATCAAGGCCACGCTAAACCACAAATTGCTTTTTCGCCCCAGCAAACCCATGATTCCAATGGCGATCAGCAATGACTGCCAGGAAATTACATATTCCCTGATTATCGAATCAATATACCCCAGGTTGGCCCCTAGCCAAACCAGGCCTGCACCTACAAGCACAAGGCCGATAAACACACGTTTGGCAATATTCATCTCACCTTTATGATGTTCATGTTTTCTACCATCGTGTCCGAATTTTCTTTCTTCCATCTTGTTTTCTGTTTTCATCATTGCAAAATTTAAAATTAAACAAATTATTGAATCTGAGACAAACATACGCTCCGGTATCAGGCTTTTCAATGATGAATCGGTGAACGGGGGAATAATTCCGGTAAATGGCAGAAAAAACCAGGATTAAACAATATCGCTGATACCTGCTTGTGGCCTATGTCCACCGGTTCCTGATTCTGCCTGCAAACCCCCGAACAGCGTCCTGTGCTTGCATGTCAGGCTATATCCGGCAAGATACAGCAATAAAGACATCTTTTCATTTTATCTGAAATTTGCAGGAAAGATACTTCGATAATATCCATGCATAGCAGAACAGAAAAGCTTAGTTCATTGTTACTATTATTGCATTGCAAGTTAGAGTTATGTTAAACCCCTTGTCCATCTAAATAAAAACAACTATTTTCATAGATAGAAAAAAAGAAAGACATATAAACCTATAAATTCATTTTATTATGAAAAAAACATTACTCATCTTACTGGCTGGATTTATGTTCACACCCCTATTCAGTCAAAACACCAAACTGTTGCGATTCCCTGACATACATCAGGACAAGATTGTTTTCGCCTATGGTGGCGATCTTTATACCACAACGGTTGATGGCGGAATAGCACGCCGGCTTACCAGCGACGAAGGGTATGAAATGTTTCCGCACTACTCACCCGACGGGTCACAAATTGCCTTTACTGCGCAGTATGACGGCAATACAGAGGTATACATCATGCCTGCAGAAGGTGGTAAACCCAAACGTATCACCTACACAGCCACCCTTGACCGCGATGACATTGCCGACCGTATGGGACCCAACAATATTGTCATGGGATGGACCCCCGATGGCAAACATGTGGTGTTTCGCTCGCGCATGAAATCCTTCAATTCCTTTGTCGGGCAGCTTTTCAAAGCTCCTGTTGACGGCAGCATGCATGAGCAGTTACCAGTACCACGGGGTTCATGGAATTCCTTCAGTAAAGACGGCAGTAAAATGGTATACAACCGGGTATTCCGTGAATTCAGAACATGGAAATTTTACCGGGGAGGAATGGCTGATGACATCTGGCTTCATGATTTTGAAGACCACAGCACCAAACGCCTTTTTAAAAATGACGCGCAGGATATCATTCCCATGTGGATAGGAAATAAAGTATATTTTATTTCAGATCGTGACCGCACGATGAATCTCTTTGCCTACGACTTTGAAAGTGAAGAAAGCGAGAAACTCACAGATTTCACAAACTATGACATCAAATATCCCGGCTTCGATGACAATTCCATTGTATTTGAAAAAGGTGGTGAAATTCACCGATATGATATTGCCTCCGCAGAAGTAAGCAAAATCAAGATACGCATTGCCGAAGACTTTGAGAACAGTCGCATGGCATACAAAGATGCCAGCGATAATGTGCGCGGTGTTACTCTTTCACCGGATGGAAAACGCGTTGTGCTCAGCGGGCGCGGAGAAATATTCACATTGCCTGCAGAGCAGGGTCTCACCACACGTCTGACTGAATCCAACGATGCACATGACAGGTCACCTGTATGGAGCCCGGATGGCAAATACATTGCTTATTGGTCAGACAAAAGTGGTGAATACCAGCTTTATCTCCAGGACAAAGACGGTGAAAAATCACCAAAGCAACTGACTGAAAATCAGGACACCTATCCATACAGCCTCATCTGGTCACCGGACAGCAAAAAACTCATGTGGGGTGACAAAAAACTCCGCCTGCGCTACATCGATGTGGAAGCCGGAAAAATCACTGAAGTGGCAAATTCAGGGTATAACGAAATCCGTGATTACACATGGTCACCGGACAGCAAATGGATTGCATACGCTGACGCTGATGAGAACCGCATGAGCCGTATTTATCTCTACAGTCTGAAAGACAAATCCCAGATTCCGGTCACCAGTGAATGGTACGACTCATCGAATCCTGCATTTTCAGATTGCGGGAAACTACTGTTTTTTACATCCAATCGTGATTTCAACCCCATATACAGCCAGACAGAATGGAACCATGCTTACCGCGATATGTCAAGAATATACTATCTCACCCTGGCAGCAGAAACACCGGATCCTCTGGCACCGGAGAATGATGAGGTAGAAATCAAAGACACTGACAACAGCGAAGAAGAAAAGGATGAGGACAAAACCATCAATGTAGATAAAGATGGGATTCAGGATCGTCTGGGCGTACTTCCGGTGAAACCCGCTTCTTACTGGAACCTGAACTTTGCCGATAATAAGTTGTATTTCAACCAGTATCGTCTAAAACACAATTCTGAGCTCAAACTATTTGATTTTAAAAAAGAAGAAGTCAAAGAGCTAGGCTCGGGCATGGGCTATGAAATATCAGATGACAACAAAAAGATGCTGATTTCCAAATCCGGCAAATATTATGTTGTAGACCTGCCTTCATCTGAACCCAAACTTGATCAGGAAATTGACATGTCGGACATGAAAATCTGGGTAGACCTGCACAAAGAATGGGAGCAGATTTACAATGAAGCCTGGCGTCAGATGCGTGATTTCTTTTACGATCCCGGATTGCATGGTGTGGACTGGAAAGCTATGCACGACAAGTATGCTTTATTGTTGCCCTATGTCAATCACAGGAATGACCTCACCTACCTGATTGGTGAACTGATTGGTGAACTCAACGTTGGGCATGCCTATGTAGGTGGCGGTGACCGGGAAACTCCGGACAAAATTTACACCGGTCTGCTTGGTGCCGAATTTGAAAAAGACAAATCCGGCTATTTCAAAATCACCAACCTGTTGAAAGGCAAAAACTGGCATGACGAATATACAGCTCCCCTTACAGGTATCGGGAAAAATGTCAGTCAGGGAGATTATATCATCTCCATCAACGGTAAATCCACCAAAGAAACAGACAATATTTACAGCTTAATGCTGGGTGATGGTGGCAAAAAACTTTTTATTGAAGTCAACGACAAGCCCAAAGCCGACGGCTCACGCGAATTGATTATCGAAACAAGCAAAGACGAGGCAAAGCTGTACTATTACGAGTGGGTACAGGAGAACATACGTACGGTAAACGAGGCCACTGACGGTCGTGTAGGTTACATTCACGTTCCAAACATGGTCACCGAAGGGCTGAATGAATTTGTCAAGCACTTTTATCCACAGCTCACCAAAGAGGGTCTGATCATTGATGACAGAGGCAACGGAGGCGGCAATGTATCACCTATGATTATTGAGCGGCTGCGCAGGGAGCTGGCCATGATGGGCATGGGCAGAAATGTTCCCAACCCGGGCACACGCCCCCGTGGAATGCATGTCGGACCAAAGGTACTGCTGGTGAACCAGTATTCTGCTTCGGACGGAGACCTTTTCCCTTACCAGTTCCGCAAGCATGAACTTGGCACCATCATAGGTGTACGTACCTGGGGAGGCGTTGTGGGTATCCGCGGATCTCTGCCTTTCATTGACGGAGGTACCATGCGCAAACCCGAGTTCGCTCATTTTGCTGCTGACGGCAGTGACTGGATAATTGAAGGCCATGGTGTTGAACCCGATATCGAGGTAAGGAATGATCCCTGGAAAGAATTTCAGGGCAATGATCAACAACTCAATAAAGCCATTGAGCTTATTAAAAAACAACTCGAAGAAAACCCACCGCAAATTCCGGATATCCCGGACTTCCCGGACAAAAGCGGAAATGACAAGGAGTAAAATAATCATTGGTGTTTCCCCTCATGATGCAGAGGCTTTTCCGAAAAGTCTCTGCATTTTTCTTACCCTTACAGAGATTACACAAAATAATTTTGGTTTTCCGGAATTTTCATGTAATTTTATGCTGTTAACTAATAACTAATAAAACAAAATTTTACCGCTATGAAAAAACTATCAATTTTTATGTTTGCCGCTTTGATCGGCCTCTTTGCAATTTCATGCAACAATAATGAAGAAGCCAAGGACGAGGCAAAGGATGAAACCAAAACAGAACAAAAGGACGAAGCCAAGGATGATGCCGACGAAGCCAAGGATGATGCCGATGAAGCCAACAATGATGAAAGTACTGACGAAGGAGAAACCACTTCGGAAGACAAGGAGGATACCGAAAATGAAAATAAGGTAACAAAGAAAAGCTCCAAAGAGGAAAAATCTTCAAAAACCAAGGCTAAAGTACCTGAATTAGAAAAGAAAGAACAGGTAAAAACTGAAGAAGCCGAGAGTGATATTGACATGTAAATGACAAATCTCACATATTAACAGGGGGGCTGTTATGCAGCCCCTTTTTCTATGCTTTCAATCTGCATACCCATATTTAACCATGTTTCAGAATATCTGATATTTCAGTTAGAGCAGCAGGCTGATGAAATCGATCAGGCTATAGAAATCATTTTGTTCGATGATCATTCCGAACAGGATATGCAAGCTGTTTACAAAAAATTTGCAGGTCTCAAATACATCAGCATTCACAAATCCGACAAAAATCTGGGCAGAGCCGGAGCACGTAACCGTTTGGCAGATCTGTCAAAACACAAATATCTCTTATTTATTGATGCCGATTCTGAAACCCGGACTGATGATTTTCTGTCCAGATACCTGGATGCTGCAGAAAAAAATACAGTTTGTTGCGGCGGAACCATCTATCAGAAAGAAAAGCCGGATCCGGACAAATTGCTACGATGGAAATACGGACGTGCAAGAGAAACTGTCAGTGCCGAAAAACGCAATAAAAATCCCTGGCAGCAATTTACCACCCATCATTTTTTGATTGACAAATCTGTTTTTCAGGAGATTCGCTTTTCCGAAAGCATCCCTGGTTATGGTCATGAAGACAGTTTGTTTGGCTATCACTTGATGAAACGGAACATCAGGATAAAGCATATTGACAATCCACTGTATCACACAGGCCTTGAACCATCTGATGTTTTTCTGGAAAAAAGCAAAAAAGCCCTTGACAACCTGATCAGGCTGTATCATGACCCATCACTTGACGAAGATTTCAAGCATTACATCAGGTTGCTGGATTTTTATGAAAAGCAAAGAAAGGCAGGATTGCTTTGGCTGTGGAAAGCCGGCTACAGGCATTTCAGAAATGCATTGAAACGCAATCTCAAAGGCAATTACCCCAAAATAATCATCTTCGATCTATACAAATTTTCCTATTTTGCGTATCATATAAAAAAAGCACCTGACAATGAAAAATAAAAATTCATTTGTTTATGCTCTGCTTATCTTATTCCTTGTTGCCTGTTCAACAGTACCACTGATCGATCGCAGGCAGGTACTACTTGTTCCCCAGGAATCACTATTGTCTATGAGTTACAGTAATTATTCAGCGTTTCTGGATACAAATCAGACATCATACAATCATCAGAATGTAAAGCAGGTAAAAACCGCGGGTAAAAAGATTTCTACCTCAGTGGAGACATTTTTACAGGACAATGGTATGGAGGATCGCATATCTCAATTTGACTGGGAGTTCAATCTCATACAAAACGACATAGTCAATGCCTGGTGTATGCCGGGCGGTAAGGTGGTATTTTACAGTGGTATTTTACCATTGTGTGAAAATGAGACAGGCATAGCAGTGGTTATGGGGCATGAAATTGCCCATGCCGTAGCACGCCACGGGAACGAACGGATGTCTCAGCAACTGATGATACAGGCCGGAGGCATTGCATTATCAGAATACATGGAAACAAAACCCGACCAAACCAGGCAAATTTTTCTGAGTGCCTATGCAATTGGTTCACAAGTAGGTGTATTGCTCCCGTATTCCCGCAAGCATGAATATGAAGCTGACAAGCTGGGATTGATATTTATGGCTATGGCCGGATACAATCCACAGGAAGCTGTGAATTTCTGGGAGCGCATGATGGAAAACAGCGGTGCAAAACCACCGGAATTTTTAAGCACACATCCTGCTGATGACAAACGCATTGCAGAAATGAAGAAAAATATGCCTGAGGCAATGAAGTATTATAAGCAATAAGCTATTATAAGGATATCCTTACATGGCAATTTGCCAGGCGTGAAAAATCAATAATAAAATACCGCAGAATCTTCACTGATATTGCCTGCAGCATCAGATACCTGAATTTTCCAATTGTGCCAGCGGCCTTTGGTTACATGATTGTCAAATTTATAAATCAATTTATCTGATTTGGACTTATGTTCCAGCAACACCCACTTGCCGTCTATCCATGCGTTGTATGTATCCAGGCCGGACAATTCCTCTGAGACTCTGTACTGTATACTGGTATGTCCTACAAAACTGGCACTGTCCCGCATGCGACTTCCAGACAATTTCGGTGAAACCGTATCCACATCTAAAGAAAAGAAACCGGCCTCATCGGTTTTTACAGTGTAATAAGGCCCCTGCCAGTATCCCAGCAAACAGGATTCATCATCATTGCGCTCTCTTATCAGTACCGTACGATTCCTGTATTCGGAGGGCACCGCAGAGCCATCAACCGAAAAAGAAAAAGCTTCCATAAATGCATAGTAATGATCCCTGAAATCCCATCCTTCAATTTCTCCTGCGGCGTTTCTCCTGCAGGAAACATCTATGTGTGTATCGCGGTAGAGTGCACCAGCAGGCAGGTATACAAATGCACCTTCGAAAGGTAGTGTGGCGGATTTTCCGGTACTCAGCAGTTTGCCTTCCTGCAAGCCGGATCTGGTATTTTCCACTCCCAGAATAGTAAAAGCAAAAGATGACCAGTTTCCTGCTCCGTCGCGGGCAGTAATTTCGACATTTTTTCTTTCACCGGCTGCCAGTTTTATGATACCGTCGTCCCTTAGTTGCTCAAACATCATTGCATGGTTGCCTTTTTCCCGAAAGCAGCGCTGCACATGGATTTTCTCTGTTTCAAGATAGTATGCATCAAACCATGCTTCCGTGTATTTCTGATATTTCCATGGAAACTCTTTGATATGGGAATGATAAACGGTATCACCATCAAGCCTCATCACAAGTTCAATGATGCCATACCGGTTGTAGGTACCATTCATTCTGTCCATGATTTCAGTGCCGATTCCCCAATTGCCGGCCTCAAGCCGTATGCTTCGGTCTTTCACTTCACCGGCCGGCCGCAAAAAGGATCTTTCGGCTTCCGTTTTGTGGTCTGCATCCAGATCATAAAACGCGAGTTTACGAAACTCCGGTGGGATGTCATCTTTGAAGTACCAGAATTGTTGTGGGTCGATAACATTTTGATCCGGAGGCAAACGTATTTCAAAATGCAGATGCGGTCCGCCTGATCGACCGGAATTGCCGGCATAACCAATGATTTCTCCTTTTTTGAAGGTGTAAACACTTTGTTCAAAGATGGTATCCAGAAACCAGGATTCATTCTGATATTGCAAATGTCTGGCAAATTCCTGAATATCATCACGAAAACGATGCATATGGCCGTATAAGGTGATGGTAGAATCTGCATTGCGCAGATAGAGGGCATTCCCGTAGCCACCGGCACGGATTTTCATCCTGTACAGTCTGGCATCCGCAATAGAATGCAGTGTGTGACCGACGACTCCCTGTGTTTTAATATCAATGCCGGTGTGAAAATGTTCGGATCGGGATTCACAAAAGCTGCCGGACATGACCATGGGGATATTGAGCGGGGGGGCATAATCAGGTCGGGATTGTGCAATCAGGTTTTGAACTGTAGCCACCATTACAACAAGCATGGCCACCCCTTTCAACCCTCTCGTGTTTACAATTTCTTTCAACATCATTGCAAATATCTTTTAAATAACTGAAATTTCCACTATTTTTGTAAATAAATGATCAGAATACGATGACAGCCAATACCGATAGTGATAAATTAAAAGAAACCAGAGATATCATCTCATCACTGAGGAGTAAATCGGCCCGGCTGTATGCGGCATATAATGAAGAAAAAAACAAGAACCATGAACTGACGGAAAGGATTAACAGCATAAAGCTTGAAAACACAGAGTTAAGAAAAAGAATCGAAAATTTAACATATGAGCTGGAAACAAAAAAGCTCACAAGTACGTTAAATAATAGAGAGACGAAAGAAGAATCGAAGGGACAGATAAATACATTAATACGGGAAATTGACAACTGTATAGCTCTGATAAATAAGATATAACACACACAAATGGAAGAAGAATTGAGCATAAAGGTAAGTATTTCAAACCGGGATTATAAGATCAAAATCAACCGGGATGACAGCCAATCTGAGCAAACGCTGAGGCAAGCAGCCCAGATGCTGAATGATATTACCAATCAATTCAAAAACCTTGGTTTGAAAAATAAAGATGAGCAGGATTATCTGGCAATGGCCAGTCTGAATGTGGCGGTTCAGGCACTTGACGCTCAGCATCAGAATGATCTGACACCGGTGCTGGAGGACCTGCGGGATTTGAATTTTACAATGAGCTCTTATTTATCAGAAGCGTAACGTTCTTTACATAAAAAATTAAGTCTTTAGCCCGTATTCGTTCTTTAAAGATTATGTGACTCAACACTATTGTTATTGGAGCCAGGCTCGCATTGCTGATGGCAGGCCTCGCCCGCTGACAAGTTCAGTGGTTCCGCTTCGGCGGACAGTGGACGTCAGATGTAGTGTGGCAGCTCCACCCATGTAGAAACAGGGGTTTCTATAACTTGAAGAACAATACGGGCTTTTTTTGTTTAATATATACTAGAAGCGAGAATAATAAATAAATGATAATTAATGTTAACACTTAAAAATAAATAATTTATGCTACCATTTGTAATAACAGGCGTAGTAGCCCTGGCCGCAGGAGCACTTATATCATACTATTTGTGGGACAGTGTTCTGGCCAAGAAGCGAAATAAGATAATTGAAGAGGCCAAAGGAGAAGGTGATGTAATCAAAAAGGATAAGATTCTTCAGGCCAAAGAAAAGTTCCTTCAGTTAAAATCGGAACACGAGAAATACATCAATGAGAAAAATGCCAGGATTTCAGCCTCAGAAAACAGGTTGAATCAGAAGGAGCAGAGTTTTTCTCAGAAGATGGAAGACCTCAATCGCAAGCGTAAGGAGAATGAAGCTGTCAGGAAGAATCTTGACATGCAGCTTGAACGTGTGGAAATGCGGAGTCAGGAGCTGGAGAAAATTCACAATGAGCAGGTAAAACAACTGGAAACTCTCAGCGGACTAAGTGCCGATGAGGCCAGGCAGCAGCTTATCAGTTCGCTCAAGGATGAAGCCAGAACTGAAGCCATGTCTTACATCAATGAAATCATTGATGAGGCTAAAATGACAGCCAACAAAGAGGCCAAGAAGCTTGTACTTGAAACAGTGCAGCGTACTGCTACGGAAACTGCGATAGAAAATGCTGTCTCAGTATTTCACATTGAAAATGATGAAATCAAAGGTCGCATCATTGGTCGTGAAGGACGTAACATCCGTGCACTTGAGGCTGCCACAGGTGTTGAAATCATCGTTGATGATACACCGGAGTCCATCATTCTTTCTGCTTTTGACCCGATTCGCCGCGAAATTGCTCGTCTTGCCTTGCATCAACTCATCATTGACGGCCGCATACATCCGGCAAGGATTGAAGAAGTTGTAAGCAAAACCAAAAAGCAGCTTGAAGAAGAAATTGTCGAAACGGGCAATCGTACAGCCATTGACCTGGGTGTTCACGGGTTGCATCCGGAGCTTATACGCATGATAGGACGGTTGAAATACCGCTCATCCTACGGGCAAAACCTGTTGCAGCATTCGCGGGAAGTAGCCAATTTGTCTGCAATTATGGCATCAGAACTGGGGCTTAATCCCAAACATGCCAAGCGCGCCGGTCTCCTGCATGATATCGGCAAGGTACCCGACGATGAGCCGGAGTTGCCACACGCCATTCTGGGCATGAAACTGGCAGAAAAGTACAAGGAAAAGCCGGAGATTGTCAATGCCATTGGTGCTCATCATGATGAAGAAGAAATGACAAGTCTTATCGCCCCGGTTATCCAGGTATGCGATGCCATCTCAGGTGCCCGTCCGGGTGCCCGTCGTGAAGTGGTTGAATCATACATCAAACGTCTGAAAGAGCTTGAATCGCTTGCACTCTCCTACCCGGGTGTCACGAAGACCTACGCCATACAGGCAGGTCGCGAACTCCGCGTTATTGTAGGCAGCGAAAAAGTCACTGACCAGGAGGCCACCAACATCAGCAATGAAATTGCTCAGAAAATTCAGGATGAAATGACCTACCCCGGGCAGGTAAAAATTACTGTTATCCGGGAAACCAGATCAGTGAATTATGCAAAATAAAACAACAGGTTTACCTGTTTGATTAAATACTACATGACAAAAGCCGAAGCCCAAAAAGTGGTTTCGGCTTTTTCTTTGCTGCCAGTTTGCAGGTATAGACTTATGTTGTGAATACAGGTCAGTGGGACAGATCATGCCAGCGCCAGGTGGAAGTTGGATATCCTGTTGGGTTGCCGGCTTATTTTTCAGCCGCAACAGCATAGCCGCCGGAGAAGGATCCTGCTGTGCGTGCTGAAAAAAGCCTGCAGCACAACAGATAGGAAACGGACACCGCCCGGGCGCCATAGCCTGCAGAAAGACTATTTTTCAACTAAAGGAGGAGGCATCACAGACCATTTTAGCATACCGGCAAAGTAGCCCAGGCCATAACTCAGGTGAATGCCAAAAAACACAAAAGGCAGGATTAAGATTGCCGGGATATCGTTATTTTTCACTGCTGCTTTAACACTAAAAACCAGGGACAATACAAGGTACAACAGGATGGGAACAGAGAATGCCAGGGGGTAGAAACCAAGGACCAGTGCGATCAGAAGTACCAGCAGGTAGAGCACAAAAGCCGGGGGAGCAAACTGCCTGATTGTGGCGGGATGTTTAAGTTTTTTATTGACCAGTGGTTTGTACAGGGCATACTGATAGAACATTTTCAGCAATTTTCTGAAGTTTTCCCGTGCTGAATAACGGATTCTCAGGAAAGGCAGCAGGTATATTTTACCACCGTTTTGGATCAGGCGAGCATTGAATTCATCATCCTGATTTCGTTTCAGGTCGCGGTCGAAATCACCGATTTTGTCAAAGAGTTCCTTTTTATAGCAACCAAACGGCACAGTATCCACTTCCTTAATCCCGTCTGAATTCAGGCGATACATTGCATTTCCTACCCCAAAAGGCGAAGCGGTGGACCAGGCATTGGCTCTGGCAATTAAGGTATTACCGGCCGGGACGATATCCCAGGCGGCGCCCACATTATCAGCATTGAGCTTTTTGTGGTATGCAATCAAGGTAGAAATATAATCATCAGGATATTCGGAATGAGCATCCATGCGCACGATATAGCTGCCCTTTGCTTTGGCGATTGCTTTATTCAGAGCATAAGGCACGATACGATGTTCATTTTTGAGCAAATGGATGAAGGGATATTTTTCTTCGTATTTTCTGACAATCTCCGCTGTATGATCGCTGCTCATTCCGTCAACCACAAATATCTCGAGATAATTGTCGGGATAGTCATTTCGGATCACGGAATCAAGACAATTTGCGATAAACCTCTCCTCATTATAGCAGGGGATGACAACACTTACTAATTCATACTTATTCATATCCCAGGTATTTTTGCATGGATGAGATGATATTGCTCAATTCATTCTTTTCATCAGGTGACAGTGCATCAAAAGAATCAACTGGCGTATCATTCATGATATTGTGTTTTGGTTTTCCGGCCAGATTTTTTTCATGTATTCTGCGGATGATTCTGTCAAGCTCTTCATCCGGATTTTTCAGCAATTCTTCATACCGGCACTCAATAAGGGAGTTATCATTATCGTGTGTATTGAAATAATTTTTGCCGGCAGACACCAGGGTAAGCCACTGATCACCTGCAAGCTGTATAGGAGACAGCAATCCGGATTTGTATTCAAATCCCGGATATCTCGGTCCCCAGGTTGAGAATTTCAGTATTCCGAGGCTCAGCAATCCGGTTTTCCAGTATCGTCGGAAGCCGGTAATAAACAAAATCGGGTTAAATCCTTTTGTCAGGCGTCTTTTGATTTCCACCCACATGTTATTCAACCTGCCGTCTTTTTCTTTATCACCGGTATCAAACTGTGTGATTTTTTTTATGTTGCCATAATACTGTTTACGGATAGAATAGGCAGATGCACGCCCGTCTCTGATAATGTGAATGAATATGGCTTCGGGAAAAATCCGTCGCAGGTAGGGCAATCGCAAAGCGTTGGATACGGTTTTCTCCAGGTATATTGGTTTATTTCCATTGTCAGCCATCACTCTGGCAATTTGTCTGCGCTTTTTCCTGATTGTTTTAGCGCCGGCTTTTGATTCCGGGATGATATCGGTTTTCAGGAAGGGATGAGAAGATTTCCAGAATTCATTGATTTCATTGCGGTAAACACAATCCATATTTTCAAGCAGGCTTGTTGCCAGCAGGTGTGTACCGGAGCGCGGTGCACCGACAACAAATACGGGTATAAAAGGGAGTTTATCCATATTCTATTTCATATTTTGCAGCAGAGCCTCAACAATAATTTCAGCCGCATTTCCTTCTCCATACATTTTTTTGTCAAACAGCGGTGGGTTTTTCACAAAATTGTGATAAGCCGTCAGGATATCTTCGGAGGAATTACAGGCCAGCTTGTTATATCCATGCTCTACCAGTTCTACCCATTCCGTTTCTTCACGCAAAGTAATGCAGGGTTTTTCAAAGAAAAAAGCTTCTTTCTGCATCCCTCCACTGTCGGTAAAAACACAGTCTGCTGATTGCAGAAGATATATCATTTCAAAATAGCTGACCGGTTCGATGATGGTCAGCCCGGAGAAATTTATTTGTAACTTTTCGGCAATATTTTTTGTTCCGGGATGCAGAGGCAAAACAATCGGGACTTCCCCTGCAATCTCACGCAAGGCTTTAAATATCCCGGCAAGCCTTTCCGGATCATTCGTGTTTTCAGCACGATGGACAGTGGCGAGTGCATATTTTTCAGGTATATCACCATCCGGTTTTTTTGCATATTCTGCAAAATAGAGTGCCGCATCATACATAACATCTCCGGTAATCAGTATCTTCTTATCAAACTGATTAAAACCTTCGGTTTTCAGGTTGTCGATTGCATGCGTTGTAGGGCAAAACAACAAGTCACTCATACGGTCTGTCAGAATGCGGTTGATTTCTTCAGGCATTTTATCATTAAAAGATCGCAAGCCTGCTTCTACATGTGCAATTTTTATGTGCATTTTTTTTGCGGCCAAAGCAGCAGCCAGGGTGGAGTTTGTATCACCATAGACCAGAACAAGATCAGGTTTTTCTCTCATCAGGCAGTCTTCGATTTTCTCGAGCATTCTGCCTGTCATTTTTCCATGAGACATTTGATTGATATCGAGATTGTATTCCGGAGCAGGGATTTGCATTTGTTCAAAAAACACACCGCTCATTTTATGGTCGTAATGCTGTCCTGTATGCAAAACCACTTCCCTGATTTCCGGCTGTTTCTGTATCGATTTGCTGACAACAGCAGCTTTAACAAACTGCGGTCTGGCACCAACAACTGTCAAAATTTTCATCATAGTTCTTTATAAATATTATTCAATTTCACTTCTTCGGCTTCCCAATTATAGGTAGTTTCAATCAAACGGCGGCCATTTTTTCCATAAAGGTTCATTTTTTCTTCTGAATTAACAATTGAATTGATTCCTTTTGCAATTTCTTCAGGAGAAGCCGGGTTAACACAGACACCACAATTGTTATCGGCGATAATCTGTTTCCACAATTCAAAGTCGGAACCTATGACGGGAAGTCCTGCTGACATATATTCAAATATTTTGTTGGGTTGTGCATCAACATGGTTGGGATAAGGCAAAAACGTCACCATGCCTGCTTTGGATTCAGACATTATTCCGGCCAGTTCTTTTCTATCCACCTGACCGATATAATCAACATTTTTCCATCCCTGCCTGCTTTTAAGTTCTTCTTCAAATGCCTTACTTTCAAATCGTCCTGCAAGCAAAAGTTTCACATCGCTATATACAAGACTATCGACAAGCTGAAGAAGGCCCCGGATACGGGTAATTACTCCCACATAACAAATCTGATGTTTCTTTGGCAGATTAGCGGCTGATGAAAACAATTCATTCTTTTTCGGATAGTTGTTTATGACAAAGGTATCCGGATTGATTTTCAAAAAGCGTTCTGCTATTTTCGGGGTGGCAGTAATAAGTGCTGTATACCGGGCAGCATGTTTGTTTTCAAATTTGCGTAGCATGCCTGAGATTACAGGCCTCACTTGCCTGTTAAGATAAGGTTTCCCCATGAGTTGTTGCGGGACATCCTCGTGGATATCATATATTACTTTTTTGCCTTTGCGCAACAGTTTTCTTCCGATGATCATCAGTTCGGGATCATGGAAATGATAAACATCTGCATCCAGTTCAAGTGCTTTACGATATATTCTTTGCGGGCTGTGCAAAATCCTTTTAATCCGGGATTTTTCTTTACCAACATCAAAAATTCCGATATCCTCTTTGGTACGATCATTACCAAGACCATCAGCCACGATAAAAGCCACTTTGTCGAAATGCTTTTTTAGGCTCAGTATCTCTTTATAATAAACCCTGGTATCAAGTCGGTGATGAACGCTGGTGAGATGACAAATATACTTACTGTTCATGGGTGTGTTTCTTTACTATTTGTTGGGTATTCACATGTGGATGCAAAAGTAGTAATGTTACAGGCAATGTCATAATAAACCAGATCAAAGGAAAGCGAATTACTCCAGAGGGGACATTTGTCAGTAAGAGTAAAAGAAGAATATGGATGAACGCATATCTGGCGATAACAGAATTATTGGATAATAAGGCAGCAATAACAAGGATAGAAATAAAGAAGAGGATAAGGGGCAGTATCCCCAAAATACCAACATTGTAAATCATTTCGAGTAAATATGAATGCATGCTGTTCATTTCCACACCGACCTCCCGATGCAGGAATTGTGTATGATCACCCCAGCCATGTCCTATGATATGATCTTCCGGATTTGACAGGATTTTTTTCCAGACCTCCAGTCTTTTATTTGCTGAGGATGCGCCGTGGGCCTGTTCATTAAATTCCTGAACGCTGACTACGCGTGATAAGGAACGCTGAACAACCGGATTCCTGACCTGAATATCTGGCACATTATAAATCAGGAGAGTGCTTACAAGCAAGACTAGGAGTAGTAGTGATGCGGAGACCAATAGTCTGATGTAATTCAGCTTTACGAGCTGATATGATATTACATAAATCAGAAAAACAAACATTGACAATCTTGACAAGGTAACAAAAACGATAAAAGCCGTAATGATAAGGCTCACGACCTGTATTGCCCGATCCTTTCTCAATCCTGCCCAGAAAAACACAAAGGCAAAAATCATCACAGCTGCCACACTCAGATCATTGGGATTGGTAAAAAAGGCAGTTGGCACGAATGCGAACTTAAGTTCCTCCGAATGTGCGGGTAAATGCAACCCGGTAATCATTTCAAAAATAACAATCGCGCACATGAGAATCAAAAAGAAAAACAATGTTTTATAAATGACATGATACACTTTCAGTCCATGGATTTTTACTAACCAATATAGCCATATCAGCAGAACAAGAAAAATCATGGAGTAAAACAGATCCTTGACAGCTTCCAGACCGTGGGAATTCCCCCAAACAAAGTAAACCACATAAATGACAAACTGGATAAACAACAAAAAGTAGAATTTAATGACATTTTCAGAAAATCCTTTTTTCATTGCCATTACAGGTAAGCCAACAATCAGACCTGCATATAGCAAATTGAACAGGGTCAGGGATGTATCAAGGAAATATAAGTTACTTCCGATAAAAAGTGCAAGAATAAATATTCTAATCATCCAGGCCATTTCCAACAATTTTTTTGTATTCCCTTTTCAGCTCGCCAATCACCACTTCAGCTGAAAAGTTTTTTACTACATTTTCCCGGATTTCCCTGGGTTTCCAATCGTGTTGGAGCATCTTCACCATACCATCGCAGAGGCTCTTGCTGTCCGGTTCACAAAGGTAAGCATTTTCCCCTTCATGAATCAGATCCATAGCCCCGTTGGTTTTTGTTGACAATACAGGTAAGCCACAGCACATGGCCTCAATCATAACCACACCAAAAGTTTCCTTATGGCTGGATGAAATAAAAAAGTCAGCTTTGTGTAAAGCATCACGTACCTGCGCTCTTGATCCCTGCCCGGCCAAATGTACATGATCATTGATTTTTACATCGCTGATGAGTTTTTCCAGTGTTTTACGCTCCTCTCCTTCTCCTATGATTGTATGATACAGATTATAGCCTTTATCAAGCATCATTTTTACGGCCAGGATGACAGCCGCGTGATTTTTGTTTTTATTCAGGCCTCCTACCTGTATGGTGTTGATGGTTTTTTCATCTGTACTTTTTTCTTTCAGTGAAAAGAAATCACAATCCACCATATTGGGGATGACCCTGAAAGGGAGGTTAAAATGATTTTCCAGCACCTCAGCGAATCCGCTGCTTACAGCAATGCGGGATTCTGCCTCCTCATATACCGCCTTAACTACCGATGTATAGTATGCCGGCAGGTTGGCTTTGTACATCCGTGACAGGTGTTCAGTTACCAGATATGGTATTCCATAATTTTTCTTTATCCAGATAGCAACAGCTCCGGCTTCTGCACAATGCACATGCACCAGATCGGGTCGTCCGAATTTTTTACTGTAAACCCTGAATTGTTGTTTCAGAGCCACAAACCTCAGCCACATGCTCACAGCTTTCAGAAAAGGCACTGCAATTGAAAAAAACAGCATTTTATTCTTGTTCCATGACGGGCCGGTTTTCCAGAATCTTTTGCTAAAGCGCTGTTTTAATGACAGATTAAGATAGGCCAAAACCCCTACATTGAATTCCTTTTCCAGCTCAGTAACCTGCTGTTGAAAAAAAATCCCGCTTACAGGATTCAGCTTATTTGGATATGATCTGGGAACAATCAGTACATGCATAATCATTCATTTTTCATATCGTTAAAGTAAGCAATTTTCAGCATCCATCCTAACATAACGAGATACATTACAGACATGAAGACTGAAATCGAGATTACTACTGCTTCAATGCTAGCGGAAATCTTACCCACCAAAAAAACAGCCACGACGAGGGCAATGTTTGTGATTATGGTCAGGGATAAAAAAGTTTTCTGTTTTTCCAGCACCAGGGGAATTGTTGACACAGGACTGACCACAAAAAACAGAAAGAGCATTGGTGATAAAATCTTCACGTATGTTCCTGCATCCAGCCATTTTTCAGTAAATATCCATGCAAATACAGGTTCTGCAAAAAGAAACAGTGCAACAAAAAAGGGCAGGGAGACCAGTCCGATTTTAATAACAATACTCTTCATTGCCGGAAAAACAGGACGTTCTGATGCTTTTCTTTCCGCAATCCGCTGATAAAACACCTGTCCTATTGAGTATGTAATTAATGATAGGGGTGCTTTGGTATAGCGGTTTGCGAAGGTGTAAAATCCAACGAGGGCCTCGGTAAAAAACATGGAAATAATCAGGATTAATCCACTTTCCCTAAGCTTATCAACAAAAGCCTGCAATGTATTTAAAAGCGGAAAATCCTTGTATCGTTTTAATACTTTAAACATGCGTTGATGCTGGAACATCTTCAGATACTTCTTATCTTTCTGAAAGAATTTTGCAGTCAGGTAAGCAGAACCAAACAAATCACCCATCACAACGCCGCCAATCAGGCCACCTGCTCCCATTCCGGCAAATCCGGCACCTATGCTGGTACCTGTCTGTGCTGCACTTTTATTGACTTTAAAAATTGACAGAATCTGAAATCTCCGGGTACGGTTAAACCAATAACTGACACTTTTGATAAGGCCGGTAAAGAAAACGGTAATGGGAATAAGATACAGCCATTTGCCAACGCTTTGACTGTTGAACAGGGCACATATCTGATCATTGAATAACCATACTATCAATAATGTGATGAGACCAATTAGTAGTGAAATAATAACAGAGCCTACCATAATATTAATGGCATCAGCATTTTTTTTCGGCAGATTGATTGCCATTTCATATCTGGCAGTAGCAATTACCTTAACCAAAGCACTGATGCTGATAAAAATACCCAGGACGCCAAAATCGTCAGCATCGAACAATCTGGCCAGAATGGGTGAAAAAATAAGCGGAATTAATTGAGCAAAAGCAGAACCTGTAATTAATGTCACAAAATTCTTTAAAAAATCTGACTTACGTAACCACTTTTGAAACATATGCAGGTTTTATCGGGTATTGCTTTTCAACTGGCTGAGTGCTTTTTTATGTAAATCAACCCAAAAGGCGAATATTATCCCAATAATAAGGAACAGAAAGCCATAAATGACCAGATATTTCACCAGTGAAATATTTCTTTTGACATAGTTACTGCTCCATTCAAAGCTAAGGCCCTGGGAATTGTTTAATAGTTCTTCCAGTTCCTGTATTTTATCCATCATCATAACAACCTCATCATAACTCCCGGCTATTGATGCGAGTCCGGAGGGGCTCACAGATTCATCACCTTTTTGTTGCATAACTTCCTTCTGGAATTCGTTGATCTCATTCAGCTCCTGCTCAAGCAGATTATGATAAGAACTGGCCTGAGCCTGTTGATCCTCGATCATGCGGTTGATTTTTTCATTGCCGTCATAATAATCTAACATAACATTTTTCAAAACCCGGACCTGACTTGTATCAGCCAAAACAAATTCCAGTGTAACTGCATTGGGAAAGCTTAGGGTGTCAACATAAATACTTTTTGTAAATTCTATTTCGGATTGATCAATGCTGAAATACTCCTTAAATGAGGCCTCATTTATTACATTGCTTTCATTGAGCATTGGGAATAAAGGCTGATAAAGTACGCTTTGATTTACGAAATCTGAATTAATCAGAAGCTTATACTTATAACCCGGTTTTAAAAAACTATAATGTACAGTTCCTGCAATCAGCCCGGCAACAACCCCAACGGCAATTATCAGTATTCTTCTTTTCAAAAAGAGGTAAAGCCTGCCATACAATTCAACGATACTTATTTCATTTTCTTTGTTCATAGTCAATCCAGTATTTCATCAATCTGATAAAGGTTTCTATCATGGCTGCTGCGTGAAATCAGCTCTGCCAAAAAGCCTGCGAGGAACAAAAGAACCCCTATGACCATGCAGGTAAGTGCGATATAAAAAAATGCATTTTCGGTGACTCTCTCCAGAATCACTCCCTGACTTACAGCCACAATCTTTCGTATTCCAAGATAAAGTGCAGATGCAAATCCAAGGATAAAAACAAGTGTACCCCAGACACCAAACAGGTGCATTGGCCGTTTTCCAAATCTGGTGATAAACAAAATGGTCATTAGATCCAGAAAGCCATTGATGAAGCGTTCCAGTCCGAATTTGGTTTTTCCGTACTGTCTTTTGCGATGCTGCACTACTTTTTCACCGATTTTCATAAAACCGGCCTGTCTGGCAAGCACAGGGATATAGCGATGCATCTCACCATAAACTTCAATGCTTTTTACCAGTTTGTTTCTATAAGCTTTCAGCCCGCAGTTAAAATCATGCAGCCTTATTCCTGTGGCTTTTCTGGCCACCCAGTTATAGAATTTGCTGGGTATGGTTTTGCTAACCGGATCGTAGCGTTTTTTCTTCCATCCGGATACCATATCATATCCTTCATTTGCGACCATGTGATATAAGTCCGGTATTTCATCGGGAGAATCCTGCATATCAGCATCCATGGTAATGACAACTTTTCCTTTGGCATTTTGGAAGCCTGTATGCAAAGCTGCAGATTTTCCATAATTTCTTCTGAATCGAAAACCCCTCAGTGCCTTTCCGTACTGGCTTTTCAATCCCTGGATAACATTCCAGGAATCATCTCTGCTGCCATCATCCACCATGATAACTTCATATGCATAGCCTTCTTTCTGAACAACACGAGCTATCCAGGACATCAGTTCTGGAAGGGATTCTTCCTCATCGTAAAGGGGTATTACAATTGTAAGGTCTATCATTTTTCTGAATCTGTCGGTTCATCCTCTGTATCTGCCTGCTGCACGTTTTGGGTTTTACCATTGATAAAAGCGGAACTCAACAGTCCTGCCGCCAATGTCAGAAAAGCGAGTTGAAGGAAGCTCATTACAGCCATAATTGAAGGCTTCATGAATTTTCCCTGCATTTTCAGGGCATTCTCTTTGGCAGCAGCGGGTATATCCTGCTCTACAATAGCTATTTCAGCCTGTTGCCTGATATACTCAAGCATTTCCGGTGCAATAAAAGTAAAAAATATAAGATTATAAACGGCCAGCAGAAGTGAAGCCGTAACACCGGTAAGCATTGCCACCCCCAGAGCTCTTCCATAACTGAGAGATTCACCTTCCAGCTGTTTTTTATACTGAATCTGGGAAACCACGATCAACACGACAATAATAAGAATCTGCAGCCATTGCAATGTGCGAGACTCTTCCATTCCGGTCATATAAAACACAATGGAAAGAATAATGATGACCAGACCTGTGATTACACCCCAGGTAAGTGAATGCTGAAAAATACGATTAGACTTGTCATTCATGTGCTTCGATTTTTGTTAAAACAAAGATAGAATTTTTTGCCAAAGTTTTTAGGAGTTTATCAAATTCTTATTACTTTTGCAGTCCGGGTAAGTCTTGTACGACCAGCTCCCGCTGAACTCCCCCAGGTCCGGAAGGAAGCAAGGGTAAGCGGTTGTAGCGGTGCGATGCAAGTAGCTTACCCGGTTTATTTTTGCCCACCTACACATCAGCCTGAAAATCAAGACATAAGCATTTCAGATACCGGGCTGCGGTATGATGAATGAATCAAAAGCGGATAAAGATTTATTATTCAGAATCAGGATTGATCATACTTGCGGTAAGCCTCTAGCAAAGATTCTTCATCCCTGTCTTCGTAGAGAATCCCCAGCTTATCAGCAAGCAAGGCACTTTCTATGGCCACATCATTTTTGGGGTGCAGGTGTTCTGACAGATAATTCAGAAAACGAATGACCTTAAACGTATCATAATACCGGTAGAGACGCTTGAGGTAGGATTTTTCATCCGTGCTGTTTTTGCGGGCATCCTCTATGGCATCCCACAGATATACCCGGGAAAAATATTCCGCAACAGCTCCATCAAAATTATCTAAGGATTTATCATAGTCAGCTTTGGAAATTTCATATGTTTTATCAACAAATCTGACAACTTTGGCAAGCAACTCGAAGCATTTCATACTGTACACATCGTAGCGGCCCTCCTCTTTTATTTTTCTCACTTCAGGACCTGTTCCAAAAGGCACCCTGTCAGAAACCCTGCCTGAGGGATAAACCACAGGTGTGTTGCACTCTCCCAGATTCCCGTTAATCTCAATTTTATTGAGAAAATAAAAATCTTCACCGGCATTTTTTCTGTTCATTCCGCCCTGAGCTGCATAAGCATCTGCCCTTACAGCAAAACAAGAACCTATGGAATAAAAGTGATGCGGATATCCTGTCCATTTCAAGGCATGGCGAAAATAACGAAGGTAGAGTTCATAGAGAACAATGGGATCATCAGCCTCCTGATAGGGATGTTCGAAATATATGGTAGCAGCATCCTGATCAGGATTTTTGGAAAAACAGGAATAAACCGAAGACAGATAGTTTTTGGAAACCACAGCATCAGCATCCAGTGACAGTATGACGCCATCATTTTTGTTGATCTTATTGAACCTGTCAAGGGCGATATCCATGCCTAATTTTCTTGCCGAGCCGGGTCCGGCAACTTTCTTTGGGAACACCTGCCAATATACAGACAAATTGATGAAGGGATGATCAAGTGTTTCTGCAAATTCGCTGTAGTGTTGAAAATCGGTTAGGTTGCGATTGATAACCTCTTCCGGTTTATCGTCCGGGGCATTAAAAACCAGGATTACATCAATGATACAGCCGGGCTCATAATTGTGAAGCAGCGAAATAAGTGTATCCTCTATGTCCGGCTCATTATAGGCAGGAATAACAACAGCCAGTCCGAGTTTATCCGGTACTGGCTGTGGATTGGAATCAGGCTCTGCCTGAAATCGTTTAAAATAATTATCGGCAAATGTCATAAGTGCCTACTCTTCATGGTAATTTTCATAACGCTCATTGAGATACCCTACTACCTCTTCGGTAATATCCATAGCCTGGTTGGAATAAAGTACGTTCGTACCGACAGCATCTCCGAGGATAAGCACAAAACGTCCGTCGTTGATAACAGGCATATAGTTAAGTACAGTATCATACAGGCTTTGTGTCATACGCTCCTGTTCCTCCGCCAGATCCATACTCAGGCTTTGGTTGAGCTCCTGCAATTCCTGTTGTTGTTGCATCAGTTTTTGTTGCTGAGCTTCGGCACTTTCCTGGGACAGGAAAGATCCAAGACGGACTTTTTCCTGAAAACCCTCATAATCTTTTTCAAATTGACTCATTTTTTGCTGCAGATTGGCTTCGGCTTTCTGCTGGCGTTCCATCAGGTTTTCGTTCATCACCTGTGCCAGTTTATATTCAGTCAGCAGCGTATCGAGTTTAACAACAGCAATACGCTCAGAGATAACGCTGTCCTGCAATTCCTGAACTTCCGATTTCTCCCCTTTAAGGACTGTGGTTTCACTCCCGGATTCCGGATCTTTATCTGTAAAATACAAAACAAACAAGGCAATTACAGCCAATCCTAAAATAATGTTGATTCCCACCAAACTGTTTAAAAGCTTCTTATTATTTTTCATGGTTTTAAAATTAATTGTCATCTTTACGCACAAAGATAAAGTTTTCGCCGGAACGCAGGCAACAAACACAAATTTTTGTGTAAAAATATTTGAAGATGGTGGCTTTTTGATTGTTAGACTTGCTTATCCGGATATTAGAAAAATAAAAAATAAGAATAATATGATTAATGAACAATTACTGAAACCCAAAAGCATTGTAGTCGTTGGTGGTTCGGATGACATCCAGAAGCCAGGCGGTAAAGTATTGAAAAACCTGATAGACGGAGATTTTCAGGGTGACTTGTACGTATCCAATCCCAAACTTGATATGGTACAGGGGGTTAAATCCTATCGCAACATCAAAGATCTTCCCGAGACAGACCTGGCGATACTGGCCATTGCTTCCAAATTTTGTTATGACACCATAAAGACCCTGGCAGATGAAAAAAACACGAGGGCTTTCATTATTTTGTCAGCAGGCTTTAGTGAAGAAGGCGATGAAGGTGCAAAAATAGAAGCTGCCATTGTGAAGAAAGTAAATTCCGTTGGTGGCGCACTCATCGGACCAAATTGTATCGGTGTTCTTACTCCGGATTATAATGGTGTTTTCACCACCCCGATTCCACGGCTTGATCCCAAAGGCGTTGATTTCATTTCGGGCAGTGGAGCCACGGCTGTTTTTATCATGGAAAGCGGAGTATCAAAAGGATTGAGTTTTTCCAGTGTATGGTCAGTAGGAAATTCAGCCCAGATGGGAGTTGAGGAAATACTAAAGCATATGGATGAGACCTATGACCCTGCGAGCTCCTCTCCTGTCAAACTGTTGTATATTGAAAACATAGACAAACCTGCAATGTTGCTGAAGCATGCATCTTCACTGATTAGAAAAGGCTGCAAAATAGCCGCTATCAAATCCGGTGGATCAGAAGCAGGTAGCAGGGCTGCCTCCTCACACACAGGTGCCCTGGCCTCCAGTGATGTAGCAGTGGATGCTCTGTTCAGGAAAGCCGGAATTGTTCGCTGTAAAGGCCGTGAAGAGCTTACCACGGTTGCCTCGGTCTTCATGCATCCTGAACTCAAAGGAAAAAACATTGCCATCATTACACATGCCGGCGGTCCGGCGGTTATGCTTACAGACTCCCTGAGTAATGGCGGTCTGGAAGTACCACAACTTGAAGGCCCAAAGGCTGATGCATTGCTTGAAAAACTTTTTCCCGGCTCTGCTGTAGGCAATCCCATTGATTTTCTTGCCACCGGAACTGCCGGACAACTGGTTGAAATCATTGATGCCTGCGAAAACGATTTTGATGAGATTGACGGGATGGCAGTGATTTTTGGTAGTCCGGGACTTTTCCCTGTACACGATGTGTACGAACTGCTGAATGAGAAAATGAAATCATGCAAAAAGCCCATCTATCCGATTCTGCCGTCAGTAATCAATGTAAAAGAAGAGATTAAGTCCTTTATCAGCAAGGGTAGAATTATCTTCCCTGATGAAGTAACTTTTGGTGACGCCCTGTGCAAGATTTATCAGACTGATGCCCCTCAACCTGAAACCACAGATATGCCGGATGTCGATATCAAGACCATCCGGAACGTCATCGATACTGCTGATAATGGTTATCTTGACCCGGAATCTGTGGCCGGCTTACTGGATGCGGCCGGCATCACCAGGTCTAATGATAAAGTTGTTGACTCTGAAGAAGAAGCCGTGGATTTCTGCAAAAAATACGGCTATCCTGTGGTCATGAAAGTAGTTGGACCGGTACACAAATCTGATGTTGGTGGTGTAGTCCTTGATGTAAGGGACGAAGCCACAGTCAGGAAGGAATATAAACGTCTGATGCAAATTAAAGACACCTATGCTGTACAGATGTTTGAAATGTATTTTGGTGAGGAAATTTTCATCGGTGCCAAACGTGATGACAAATTTGGCCATATGGTACTCTGCGGTTTGGGTGGAATATTTATTGAGGTACTAAAAGATATACAGACCTCCCTGGCTCCCATCAGCAAGGAGGAGGCCCATACTATGATCAAACGCCTGAATTCCTATGGCATCATCCAGGGTGTACGCGGGCAAAAAGGTGTCAATGAGGACATTATGGCTACCCATATTGCACGTGTAGCGGCTCTTGTAACCGCTGCCCCGGAAATTTTTGAAATGGATCTCAACCCACTGCTGGGCAACCCGAAAGAGCTTGTTGCCGTAGATGCAAGAATTCGAATTGAGAAAGATTAATTTCTTGTCTCCGAAAAGAAAAAGACCGGACATGTATGTACGGTCTTTTTTTTCCGGTTTTCACCCCGGCAGTAAATAATATCGTCAGTAATGGAAAATCAATCCGGATTGAGATACAGGTTATCCTTGTGGATGTCAATAATACCATACTTAATAGCAAACAATACCAGCCCGGCCAGGTTTTTCACACCGGTTTTAAGAAAAATATTATTCCTGTGTCCATCCACGGTACGTTTGGAAACATTTAATTTCTCTGCAATTTCCTGAGCTGTCATTTGTCTGCAGATGAAAAGCAAAATTTCTTTTTCCCTGTCTGACAGTATGTTTCCTCTTTGGTCAAGCTCAGGTTTGGGTATATTGGCAGCAAACTGTTCCCGCATAACATCCATCTGCTCAGGCAGAAAGTAATATGATTTGTCATATACCTCCCTGATAATGCTGACAAGCTTTTCGGGACTTAGACCTTTTGGTACAAATGCAGAAACACCGGATTTCAGCATATATCCCATGAATGATTTTTTGTAATAGGATGACACACTGATGACTTTGACATCTGGCCATTTCTCCTTTAGTCTGATGGTTGTTTCTACACCGTCCAGGCCTTTCATTCTCAAATCCATCAGAACGATATCCGGCACCTGTTTGGTTTTCTTCATGAAACTGAGAAATTCAGTACCGGAGGCTGCTGTATGAATGATATCGAAATCATCTTCCCTGTCAAGAAACTCCCTCAGTAAGGAAACTATCAACGTTTCATCATCTACGATCGCCAGTGATATTCGGGAATTATCCATAATTATCTGTCTTAATCACACCGAAATATACAAAATAAACCGGCTTCCACCATTGCAATTATTAGCAAATTTATAATAACCATTAAGATACTGAGTTCTTAATTCTATATCCTTTAAACCCAGACCGTTTCCGGGGTTATTCTCAGGAAATCCTATTCCATTATCTCTGATTACAATGGAGATGGAATCATTGCCCTGGCGGTAAACAAGCTCAACTTTATCTGCAACGGCATGTTTTATGATATTGTTTACCACTTCTTTTATGATACGAAACAATTGCAATTTCAGGGAAGCATCCGGCTCTTTTTCATTATGATTGAGGAAATTCAATCTCACATCATGTTTTTCTTTGAGAATAAAACAGGCCTCCTCAACAAGTTCACGCATATCCGATTGTTCAATCATTGGTGGCATGAGATCATGTGAAATATGCCGTGTCAGTTCTATGGTTTCACTTAGATGATCTTCGGGTCTTTTCTCATAGCTCTTTTCGGGCATACTCATCATCAGGTGAATTGCTCTGAGCCGTCCAACAAGGTCATCGTGCAGGTCTGCTGCAATACGAGCCCTTTCTTTTTCTCTCATATCAACCGATGCTTTTGCAAGTAGTTTCTGATGCTGAATTTTCAGTCGTGCCTGTTCTTTTTGCTCTTTCAACACCCGACGGGTATACAATCTGAGAATCACCACGATCAACGCACCAAGAAAAAGCACAATAAAAATCACAATAGCTAATCCAATTGCAAATGTCTGCGGGTCCTTCCAATCTTCCATATCATCAACATTAATATAACATTTGTGGCCAAAAGAATAATTAATCTGGCAATCCAAAAGTACGAAACAATTTCAAGACTTTCATTAATCATAAAATTTATTGCAACAGCGAACAGCATACCAAATAAAGCCTGAAGGAAAAATACGATGCTGAGGATTACGTAATTCTTTACTATTTTCACATCAGGGTATATGGCAATCTGTAGAAAGTATGCTATCGCAAACACAGCAATGATAAGGCTACAGTAAAACAAGCTTACAAAATGCAGGTTTTGAAAATCACCTCCCAAAGCGTATATGACATCCCTGCTTACCAGAACGACACTCAATGAACTGAGACCAATTAAAACGGTACGATATTTTCCGGAGCGCAGCACATACTTAAGGTAAAACAAGCTTAAAATCACCAGCACTGCAAGATTAGATATGGGACTAATAAACAGATTTGTTCCCTCTTCGGAGAAATTCCTAAATAATAACGAAGCTATTTCAAAAACAGCATTGCTAAAAAACAAGAAAGCGAGGATTTTATAAGGCTTTGGTAAGTGTTTGAAGAATATCACACTTATAATGATTGCTACAAAAATGATAAGATACAAAATCCCTACAAACACTTCCCAAAGCTCCAACATCATACTTCACTACTTTTTGCAATTCGGCGGGCAAGGCAGGCTAACATTCGTTGTACCTCCTCCCGGCTTATTCTCTTTCATAACAGACCATCCTACCAGGTCGGTATAATAACCCGATACACTTAGTCCCTCATTATCTTTGGGCAAACCAAATGTAAAAAGCATTCTGTTAAGGTCCGGATTTGTCAGATTTGTTTTAACATTTCCCCATGGTATATCAAATCTGACAAACAAACCCTTCGGATGTTGTACCTCAGCCTCCAGAAAGGATTTCAGCATTGAATTCCAGCGATGATGACGCTCAAGTGCCTCTCTAACACTTATGTCCGGGCCATCAACCTGCTCACCTACAAAATCAACACCACCTACATCGTGATCTGTTTTGTAAGGTTTTAGCAAAATCGCATCCTGTTCAGCCTGAGACAAATCATCCCATGCTATGTCGTCCAGTTTGTCCGGTGTTAAGATAAAAAGAATTTTTGAATTCTCAACACCTACGTATGCCAAAAGGTATTCATCAACATAAGGAGAAATTTTTGCCTCATCGTCGGCATTCAATTCAAAATAGCATTCGAGCTCAATAACTGATTTAACATCAGCAGCATTGTCTTTAATTTCATTCCACTTTGCTTTTGCGTTTTCAATACGGTTTTTTTTATCCATAATTATTCAGTTTTGGTTTATGCCACCTAAGATAGCAATCTTTCAGCACAAAACCAACATCTACAAGAAATTCAAGGATTTATACCCCCATTATTTATCCTGTAATCGTAATAAGTGCCTATTATCAGACATAAAATGAATCATGGATTTTGAATTCCACAAGATGCTTTTTATTTTTGCTATAACAAACCAAAAAACAAACAATTATGGGTAAAGGAGACAAAAAAACCCGGAAAGGGAAAATCTTCAGAGGGTCTTATGGTAAACGCCGCCCTCAGGGAAAAGACAAATTCAACAAACCGGCAGACACTGCCGATAACAAATAAAAGCTCCTGCGGGAGCTTTTATTTTTGTAACGCGTAAAATTTTTACAGACGCAATCAGGGTTTATTGCTTAATTAGCTTTTTCAGGCTTATTCCATAATCAGAACGTATTTCAAGCATATAGACACCGGTAGTCAAAGATGGCGCATCAAGATGGAATTCTTTTTCACAAGTGGAAAAGCTTTTAATGATGCGGCCCTGCATATCCCTAAGCAGCAAATTGTGCCGTATGTTGTCAGAAAAAACAAGATTCCATCCTGAACCTGACGGATTTGGGTAAACATTTATTTTCAGTTCAGAAACCTGCTTCATCCCTACCGGCAACAGGTCAACAGCCCAGATACCGGAACCATTGGTGCCAATAACTACCTGAGACTGATTCATACCGGCGCAGATGGGCTCCATACCAAAACGAAAACCATCACCGTACATTTCCCAGTTCTGCATATCTCCGCTGGTAAACAAACCCTGAGAAGAGATGATGACATTTTCACGGCCATTGACAGATGTATTGATTGAAACAGCATGCCGCACCCCGGGCAGCCCCACAGCCTGAACATCTTCCCAGCCTGTCATTTCACTATTGAGTCTGAAGAGAGTATTTTCCTGCAAGGCAGGATTATAGGTTAGCACTACCGGCATTCCATCAGCCTGAAATAAGCAGGAAACCTGATTGAGGTGCCCCCCGCTTTCCTGTGAAAGAACAAAATCCACATTATCATCAAAGCCTATTTCTGTCCATGTGTCACCATGGTTGTCAGAATAATAGATTTTAGTATGATCGGTATCGGTGTTCATGAACAAATAGGTATAGTCACCGTTTCCGGCAATATTGTAAATTTTCTGCGGATTAAGAGACTGTACAGAGCTGCTGATATCAACCGTTGAGCTCAGGTCCGAATTATAGCCAAGAATTTCAGTGCCGGCACCTGTCTCCAGAGAAAGATACACATATTCATCATCAGAACCTATGAAAGTAAAATACACATCGGATGTATGCTGGGTAACTTCATTCCAATAGACACCATCATTGGTACTATAGTACAAGGTGAAGGTTTCACTCATCGGGTCGTCCATAACCGAAGCAAACATAACACCGTTATGTTCATACACATCATTGGTAAAATACAAATCTTCATAAAACTGTGGAAGGCCTCCATTGGTTTGCCCCCATGAGAATCCGTCTTCAGACCTGGAGAAGCCCCTTTGCTCACTTTGATAAACAATGGCATTGTCGTTTATTGCAAGATTGTAGCGCTTTCCATACAGGCCTTGTGCGGGACCAGAAAAAGTAATTCCGGCACTTGACCAATAGGTGTCATACAAAGCGGTTGTAGCAATAAAGCCTGTGGAAGAGTATTGCAGGAGATATTCCATATAAGGCACAGCACCAATTCCTGAATCACCGGTCAAATTCCAGCTTTCTCCGTGATCATCGCTGTAAAGCATTTCAAAGTTGAGTTCTGTTGTAAACCAGATTGCTGAAGTATAAACCATTGAATCACATGCAGTCATCCCTTGCAGCATAGCGCCCGGCACGAGGGTTTGACTAATGTCTGTCCAACTATCTGTTGTAGCATCGTAGCGATAAATATCTGTTCCGTCCTGATAATAAAAATAGTCAGAATTTTCCTCTGCCTCCATATTGTATATTGTTTCATAAGGATCGGAAATTCCACCGATACCGGAAAAGTCAATGGTGGTATAGCTCTCACCATCTTCTGAATAATAAACTCCGGCGGGATCAGCAAACATGATATATTGTTCTGAATAGTCTTTCACGCTGACCCATGAGTTGCTGACCGGTAACTGCGCACCTTGTGTCCAGTTCTGTCCGTAATCATTGGAATAATACAGGTAATTATCATTTGACCCGCCTTCATATACATCCACTACAGCCAGCAACCGTCCGTTGACAAAATGTATACCGGATATATAAGCATTGGCGATGGGGGGCAGTTCTACCCAGGAAGAATCGGCACTGTTATACTCCCAGACAAATCCATCTGCAGATATAAAAATATGGCCGTCTCCGGTTGTCAGGCCGTTGATGTATTCACCCTGGATAGGAGCACCCTGAGCTAGCTCCCAGATTGTACTGTTGACAGAGGTATATACATCTTTGCCATCTGTCATAAAGCCTATTCCATCGGCTTCGAGATAAACAATTGCCTCTGTATCACAACCTTCAAGGAAAGGATTTTCAAAAAGTTCGAAATTTGATTGTGCCTGAGCGAACAGGCTAAAACAAAACAGAAATAAAAACAGGATAATGGTTTTCATGATAATAATGGTTGGTTTAGGGCACTAAATTTAGTCAATAAACACCAACATTCACGAAATAATATACCAAAGGCCTGTGATTACACACAAGCCTCTGGTATTTACATTTGTTTATTAAAATCTATTATTCAACATGTATTCTGTCGCCCTGAGAATGCGCATTGTATTCAGGTGCATACATACACTGAATGTTTGTTATGCCATTGGAAAATTCGCCGGCGTGGGTAACATACAATGGATACTCAAACACGTATGTTCCTTTCCTGAGTCTGCTGAAGAAGAAATCCACAGAGGCATCACGAACGGATTCATAATAGCCCAGGCCGTCCTGATATCTGTAACCTGATCGAGTTGACAACGGTTCAAGTGCAGCAGCGCGCATATCTTTCATGTGGACATATTCCATATCCCTGTCGCTACGCAATATGATTCTGGCCACCAGTTTATCCCCTACACTGAGAGTAGTTTTGTCATCCAGCAATTTCAATTCTGTACCTTCATCGGTATCAATTTTTTTGAATAGTTTTTTCTCCAGTTGCAGGGGTGTTTCATGCGATGTAATTTTGTCCATATCCTCAAAATACTGCCAGTGTAAAGCACCCCAGGCCATACCTGAACCTGATTTTGTAAGTTTAACCTTACTCATTTCAGATGTAATCTCCCCACCACTCCAGTCTTTGCGGAAATAACCGGTACCGGCTTCTGTTGTCACATCATCTTCCTCCTCCGGATCAATGGTTTCGCCGCCCATCTCAACGATAACTCCGGCTTCAGTGTCAAGCAGATTCTGTCCCGTCAGAATAAGTGCATACACAGCTTCAGCAGTTGCCTTTGTGGTTTTCCAGTCCTGTGTACGTTTTTGATTGAGCAACCATTGCTTCATACGCTCCACAGCATCCCGGTCATCTCCGGCTTCATCAAAAGCCTCTATCAGCAGGGCCTGGCTTTCCACCGGAGCCTGATACCAGTAATAGCCTCCGCTATTTTTCCAGTACATGCCTAACTCATCATCAAGGATGGCATATTCCCGCAGTGATGCGAGGATATCATCTGCAACATCCTCATTGCCGGTTCTGTGCATGAGCAGAGCAATCATGGCCTTTGAGTAATTGTTCATTTCCACCCAATATTCCCTGGCCTGATTATAGTAGTACTTATAAGCTTTGGAAGTTTGAGGTGAAATCGGAATTTCGCCATGGTTAAAACTGCGGGTATAAAGATAGTGTACATGAATGTTGGAAATATGCTTATCTTTCATTTCATCCTCATCAAAAGTGGATGTCAGATAATCATAGTCCTTTTTGATTTGCTTATCAAGATAGTTTAATCCACTTTTTATCATGGGATCTACTTCCCGGATTTGCTTGTCATCAAGCACATTGAGTTTCTTCAGGTGATTGAGCCCGGCGACAATATGCTGGGTGATAAATCTGCTTTCGGGCATACCTTCAAACCATGGCCATCCGCCGCTGCTAACCTGCTTTTGCTGCAGTTTTTTCAGAGCCGAAAACTGTTCTCTTGCCATGCGGTCCATGTCAAATAGTAAGCCGATTCGCCGTTTACGTTCGGCCTCATTTTGTGCTTCAAGTACCCAGGGGGTTTGCTCCAGCATATTGGCTTTCATATCCTGATTTTTATGAAGATTTGAACTCAGGGCATCAGATTCCGGCAGGTTTTTCCAGCTATCAAATATTCTCCGTATCTGAGGATCTGAATTGGCAATATGTTCAGCCAGACTGTTGGCATAATACCTGCTAAATACCTGTTCAGAGCATTCATACGGGTACTCCATAAGATAGGGCAAAGCCTGTATAGCATACCATGCTGGCCTCGGCGTTACTTCGAGGCTGAGCTTATGATGTTTGAGGGTACCGGAAGACTTACTCTTTTTGAGTTTGTCAAATGTCCATTTTTTTGTTGAATTCCCATTGACATACATTGGCATGGATTCGGTAACCAGCATTCGGTTGCTCAGAACAGGTACAACTTTTTGCTCGCCGTCTCCATATTTATCAGTGCGGGCTATGAGCTTATATTCAACAGCCTGCACGTCATGTGGAATGTTCAATGTGAATTTAACCGCTGCATTATCACCGGCATCAATTTTAAAACCGGGCTGTTGTTCAGAAGCAATCACTTTGTCTGTAATATCCTCCCCTGAAAGTGCATCAAGAAAGCCAAGCTCTACATTTCCATTCAGGGCTTCTTCAGACAGGTTGCTGATTTTCACGCTGAGCGTCATTTCATCGTTTTCGCGAAAGAAGCGTGGCATGTTTGGTACAATCATGAGTTTTTTGCGTGTTACCATTTTATTTTCAGAAACAATGGTACTCAGATCTTTGGTATGAGCCATGGCCAGAAATTTCCATGCAGTAAGGCTTTCAGGAGAAGTAAAACTAAAGCTAATTTCTCCTTTTTCATTGGTACGCAACTGAGGAAGAAAAAAGGCAGTTTCATTAAAATCTTTCCTGATTTTCACATCTCCTGATTCGGCCTTCTCCTGCCCCTGTTCTGCAGGCATTTCTTCATTTGAGGCACTTTTTTCTGCATCTTTCATTCCATCTTCCGATGTTAGTGTTTCCTCCTGAGGGGAATCAGCCCCCATTTCATCTGTCATTTCGGCTTCACCGGAGGCAGCAGACATTAAAACGCCATCACTGCGAGCTTCCCTCATATTTGTTGTTGCATAGTTGCCGTAATAATTCAAACCAAACATATTCATAACCGGTTCCATGCCCTCCACCTTAGCATGTTCAGGTTCATATTCATTGATCAAAAAGGATGCATTGCCTGTTTGAAAAGCGGTGGTGGTATAGTTTGCCTGTTTATATTCGGGATGATACAGATTGAAAGAAAAATTATTTTCATACAATGCGTCAAGGGATGCATCATACATGGTTGCCAGCATTTCAGCTGCGGCTGCGTCTTTTTTCCATCCTGATATTTTCACGCGTATTTCTTCTGATTCGCCCGGCATCAATTCGTTTCTGAAATGCAGGTACTCCAGCTTCAGCTTCTTATTATCAAAAGGCACTGTCAGTGTTTTACTCTGCTGATACATTTCTCCTTCATAAATAAGAATGGCTGAGACAGTAATTCCACCCCTGAGTTCTTCTGTGACATCATAACTGAGTCTTTTTCCGGAATTTTTTAGCTTAAGCCAGTCATCATGCAATGTTTTGTCCTCATGTTCTATATTGACTAAAACCCTGGCATTCTGCAGGGAAGATGCGATATCAATATCAATCACCTCGCCCACAGAATACTGCGATTTTTCTGTATGTACATTCAGTGCCTTACTTACACCCGGAGTGGATGTTGAATTATCGTAAACCCGGATGTATTGCTTGTCGACCACCGGCATACCAAATTCATCAGTTGCACGAAGTTCAATTCTGTAGGCACCAGGCGTAATATTTGCTGCAGACGGCAGGGCGTATGTTTCGCTATTTGCAGTATTGAATGGTATGCCGGCCCGCTTTTCTTTTACAGGAAAGTTTTCTATACGGCCTTCATCGCGATATTCGTGATTTGGTAATGTATGTCTCCACTCCTCTTCATCAACCATACTAAATTCCGGAACATCCCAGTCTTTTTCAATCAGAACCTTATCTGGCTGATGCAGCTCATATATCACAATTGTTCCACTGGTCTCAACACTTTGGGAATTCAGATTTGTTGATGAGACAGTAAGGCTGTCAAGCTGAGACAGATCAACCGATGAAGGCAGGCTGGTACTCAGTTTCAGGGTACGGTACCCCACCACAAGCGTACGTGTGACAGATTGCGTTTCACCGGTAATGTCTGTGACTTCTGCTTCCAGGGTAAAACGATAGCTCACATCCTGATCAACAGGATAATCAGCAATTGCCCTGGGCACAAAGCTGAGATCGAAACTGCCGCTTTTATCGCATTGGGTTTCGCCATGGGTCATTAGTTCCCGCTGCTGTGGCAGGTATCCAAACCGCCACATACTGTGAAATACAGGTTCTCTGTAAACACGGTACTTAACATCTGCACCGGAAAGTTTTGCTCCTGTATATGAGACTGCACTTCCCTCAAGGGTAACGCGCCTGCCAAGCAGATAGTTGCCGTCGGGGTCATCCATTTCCACTTCGAAAGCCGGACGTTTATACTCCTCAAGCTGCACATATTGCGAACCGGATGGTGTTTTTATGGTCAGACGTCCGTTCAACAAACCCTCCGGAATGACAAGCTCAGCTGAAAAACTACCAAACTCATTGGTTTTTATGGTTTTGGTGGTGATGTTCTGATGATTGGGATCCAGAAATGAAAGCGAGCTTGTATAGTTTTCCAGAATTTCATAATTTTTCCCTTTTTGTTGCAGGCATATTCCTTTCACATGTATGGTTTGCCCGGGTCTGTATACAGCCCTGTCCGTAAAAAAACGGGTTGTTTCGCGCCACTTTTCATTTTGCCCTGAATACATGTAATGGTATTGGGGATCTGTACGCAATATTTCCTTGCCGTTATCAATTTCAAAAACCAGAGAATGCGATCTTCTTTTCAGATTAAATTCAGCCATTCCCTTTGCTGAGGTTCTTGTTTGGCTTAGCTTTTCATATTTATAGTCGCCTGCTTTGTAATTGTAGGTACGATAAGAAGCTTTGACTTTTGCGCCTTTTGTTGGCATACCTGTTTTACTGTTTGTAACAAAGAGCTGAAGGCTTTCATCTCTGCTTATTTGTCTGGTGTACCATGCTATGTTTGTTACTTGCAAAGGTTTATACACAACAAAATTTTCTTTTTCGCTATCCAATTCCTGTGTGGACAGGAACAGCACATAAAACCCCCCTGGCAATGCATCACTGATAAACTCGGTGGTATGTGACACATAATCAGGCTTACCAGGCAATTCAAGTTTTTTATTGCGGATGATTTCACCGTTTTTCAGGAGTTCAGCCCTGCGTTTTTCTCCATAATGCTTTCTGACAATACTGCTGAATTCATCAGGATCTATTTTCATAATGGAATAATTCAGCTTATCCATATTTTTGTACTCCACAAATACAGGAAATGGCTGATCAGGAATCACATTGTTTTCAGCGGTAAAACTCAGGTGCAATTTTTTTATTTTGTTTTGAAGTTGAATGGCCTGGCCTGCTGCCCTGGTTTCCGGATGGTTGCTTTTAATCTGTCTGCAAATTTCGTTGCATTTCTCATACAATCCTGCTTTTTTGTTTTCTCCGTACACATGTTTGGTTTCCTCCGCTTTATTGAAATACCATTTTGCCAGGCAAATATCAATCTCACTGATGACCGGTGAATTTTCAAACTGCATGTGCAAACGTGACAAGGCATGAAAATGCTGATCCTTTGCATCCTTTCCGGAATAATACTTTGCTGCAATCTCGAGGCGTTTCAGGTCGGTGTAAACCCTGGCGTACGTATGATCTTCACTGACCCGGTATCCCAGCAGATCTTTCAGGACAGCCATGGCTTTCTCTGCGGCTTCAGTACTGTCTAAAGTATAATCACTTGCAAGGAATAAACGTGCAGGCAAAAAAACATTACTATCACTCAATACCGACATACCCTGGTTCTGATTTTCAGCACGGCTCTTGTAATAATCTGCTATTTCGTGGGCGAAAAAATCATACAAAGCAGGCTGTATTTTTTCACTGTATTCATCTTGTTTAATCAATTCCGGATATTTTGTGATGGGGATTTTGCCAAGCTGCTTTTTGTAGGCCAGGACAGATTGATGTTCTTCATCAATAAGCTGAAAGAAATCCTGTTGTGTCCAGGTTTTGATGTCATCTTCGCGATGTTCCCCGGTACTGGTTCTTCGATCCACCGACCATCTGTTTACCTTATAATACATTGAATAAAGCCTGGCTGAAAGCAAATGCATAAAGGCCCGGACTTCGGGTTCATACATATCCTTATCAGACTGCAGACTTTCAATGGCCTGAATTATCTGATCTTCCTGATAATAATTGCTCAGCTTGATCCGGTAAATCATGGATTTCATGACCTGTTCATTATCCTTTTCGGTGACAGCTGCCCTGAAAATACTGTCTGCCACTTTCAGGGCGGATTGAGGCAACCCTTTTTGCTCATACTTTTTCAGATTATCCCAGGCTTTATCATAATCCATATTTTCCTGGGCTTTACCACTGATGAGCAAGCCAAAAGTTAAAAGTCCGATAAAAAGAAGTGTCTTTTTCATTTGATTTGTTTTTGTTTGGATTTTGATGCGTGGATACATCAAAATCCATAATTTCTTTATATTTCCTGAAGATAATAAAAAATCAACGAAATTTCCCGAAAAAGACCTTAGAATCTGTCAATACAAAGAATCAAAAAGAAGCCTACGGATTCAATTCTCAAAATGCATACATAAGAAAGATTGGACAGACCTTTTGGCAAGGAAGATATTTTGCAATAATATTTCATAATTTTAACAAAAAATCTTACATTTATCGTTTAATAATACTTCAAAAACATCAATTTATTATGGAAATCACAGGGAAGATACTGCAAATCAACGAACCAATCACCGGAGAATCAGCCCGCGGGCAATGGAAGAAACAGGAAGTTATCATTGAAACAGAAGATCAGTTTCCCAAATCAGTTTGTCTGCTTAACTGGAATGACAAGGCAGATATTTCAAATCTAAAGCCCGGGGAAAAAGTAACGGCATTCATCAATATTGAGAGCCGGGAATTTAAAGGGCGGTGGTTTACCGATGTCAAAATGTGGAAAATAAACAAACAAGAAGATGGTCAGCAGGCTGCTCCACCTGTAGACAATGCACCACTACCCGGCAAGGATGATATCCCTGAAGACATTTTTTCAGATGACAAATCCGGAGAAGAAGATGATTTGCCATTTTAAAAGGGAATAAGTCAGGAAAAAACATTCCGCCTATGCGCCATCCGATTCCTTATCTGGGAGAAAACGGTGAAATCAGTTTAAAAGCACTGAGGGTTGGCTTATTTGCGGGAGTCATCATATACAGTTTATTCGGCATCATTGATCCGTTTATGGCGCCTGATCATTACCGGCAGCTCTGGTTCATCAGGTTTGTTTTGGTGGCACCGGGTATTGTCTTTTCTTTGTTGTTGACCTACCAAAAGCATTTTCATCTGTATGCCAGGCCTTTGATGATTGTTTTGTTGTTTTTGGCCGAGCTGGGAATACTGGGCATGATATATATTGCAGAGCAGAATGAGCCTGCCTATTTAGGGTATTATGCCGGATTGGTGCTTATCATCCTGTGGGCCGGTTTTATTTTCAGATTTGGGATGTTATCCAGCACCTTTTTTTTCCTGTCCTCTATCATACTGTACAACGCAATTGCCATTTTTGCCCATGAATTAAATCTCAGCAATACGGATAGCGATGAGTTTGCCTTTTGGCTGGGAAATAATTTTTTTCTGGGAGCCACAGGCATTCTGGCATTGGTGGGCATCAACAGTCAACGACAGAATACGGCCTTAATCAGAGCCAAAAACAAAAAACTCCGGCAGGAACAGGAGGAACTTACGAAATCAAAAATCAAGGCAGAGGAAAGTGATATGCTCAAAACTGCCTTTTTATCCAACCTGAGTCATGAGATCAGGACCCCGATGAATGGTATCATCGGATTTACAGAAATGATGCTACAGGAAAAAACCAGTAAGCAGGAAAAAGCTGAATATGCAGATATTGTGATACAGAGTACGCGACAGTTGCTCACCATTATCAATAACGTACTGGATGTATCAAAAATCCAGACAGGCCAGATAGAACTGGCACCGGTGACAACGGGCGTAAATGACAGTCTGCGTAATGTTGAAGCCCGCTTCAAACCAAGGGCTGAAGCCAATAAGCTTGATCTCAGGCTACATGTAGCAACTGATAAAGATCCTGTGATCAAAACAGATCACTTCCGCATGCGGCAGATAATTGCATTATTGCTGGATAATGCCATTAAATACACCAAAGAGGGTAGGATTGATTTTGGTTATGAGATTTGTGATGATAAACTGGTCTTTTTTGTCAAAGATACAGGCATCGGCATTGAAGACAAGTATCATAATCTTGTTTTCGATGCCTTCAGGCAAGTGGAGTATACACATACCCGATCATTCGGAGGTGCCGGCATAGGTTTGTCCATTGCTAAAAATCTTGTGAGCCTGTTGGGTGGAACAATATGGATAGAAAACAACTCTCCACAAGGCAGTATCTTTAAATTCAGTCTTCCGCGCAAGCAAGACGAACAGCAAAACAATCACAAACCTACAGAAAAAGGCAAACCATTTTTCAAAGCGCCTGCCTGTATCCTTCTGGCAGAAGATGATGCAAATAATCTGGCCTATTTCACCTCCATGTTAAAAACAGAAAACCTGGAAATTCTGATTGCCGGAAATGAGAATGAATTAAAAGACAAATTACACATTCATGCCAAAAATACGGACCTGATTTTTCTGAGTATATCAGATAAAAATGAAGACAAGGTTTCAGCTTTACAAGCAATCCGGGAAATGGATCAACAATTTGTTGTTATTGCTCATGCTGCATTTAACACAGCAGACGACAAAATCAGTCTTCTTGAAAAAGGCTTTGATGATTTTCTAACAAAACCCCTTAGCTCCAAAGAACTGTACAAAATAATCAGGAAGCATTTATCTCACAAAATTAAAGATTGAAATCTGGAAGCCATTGAAACAGAGATACCTGTTTTCCGGCAATTTAAAGTAATCTGAACTTATCCATATCATTGAGTACAGGGAATTTTTCCCTGAATTCCATCAGCGGCTGTTTAGCAATGGTAACTATTTCTGCTTTTTCCCCATCTTTCATATCAAGCAGGAGCCTGCCTTTTGCATCCAGAACTCTGGAGTCTCCGGTATAATGAAGATTGCGTCCATCCACACCTATGCGGTTTACACCGGCCACCCATGCCTGATTTTCGATGGCCCTCGCCTTCAGGAGTGTTTTCCACACATCCGCTCGTACTCCCGGCCAGTTTGCATTATAGAGCAATAAGTCATAATTGCCGGTATTTCTACTCCATACAGGAAACCTCAGATCATAACAAACCAAAGGCATGATTCTCCAGCCTTTGTAATCAACATACAGCCGTTTACTGCCTGCCGAATAATGCAGGTGTTCCTCCCCCATGGTAAACAAATGCTTTTTGTCGTACATTGCAGAGGAGCCATCGGGAAAGACAAAATACAAACGGTTAAAATATTTTCCTGACTCTTTCACCATCATTGAAAATACGATGGCAGCATCTACTTTGGATGCCATATCTGCTATCTGTTTGTAACTATCTCCCTGATGTGGTTCGGCATACTTTTCCGGCTGCATACTGAAACCTGTTGTAAACATTTCCGGACAAATGATGAGATCAGCACCTGAGAGGATATCCATAGAGTCCACAAGTTTTTCAATATTGGCTTGCGGGTTTTCCCAGGCCAGGTCTGTTTGTAAAAGACCAAGTTTTAAATCATTGTTTGGCATAAGGATTAAATTTTTCAGGATGTTTACCTTTAATTTTAGCAAAATCCAGTTTCAACCTGTTGATAAATCCGGGATCATCAGGCACCTGCCAATAAACGGCAGCCAGGCCCAGTTCTTTTTTCCCGTAATCCATTCGACCGGCAATCAGGGGTATTTTTGCAGCCCTGGCAATTCTGATTGCTCCGGTTTTCCAGACATCAACTTTTTTCCGTGTTCCTTCCGGAGTTATCACCAATATAAACTCATCCTGCTTTTTCAACCGGTCCAGAATATCCGGCACCAGCCCGGCGGGATTTTTTCTATTGACCGGGATTCCACCCATTGCTTTAAGAAAATATCCGCCTATCCCCTTAAATGCTTCGGCTTTGATCAGGAATTTTGGTTTTATCCCAATACTCATGAAAAACAATTTACCCCAAACAAAATCCCACATACTGGTATGAGGAGCCATAACACAAACAGCTTTAGGTGCGTCGGGAAAACTGTCAGCTATTTTCCATCCTGCGACTTTCAGTATGAACCTGGCGAGGTGTTTTTTCATTTAATATTGAGTATTTTAACTTCAGGAGCTTGTTTTAGTCTTTGGGAAATTCTGTCCACATCCCTCAGCCTCACTCCCAGTTCCATTTCACAATCCATTTCAAATATGCGGTCGCTGACTTTCAGATTTTCTTCCCTGATCAGCCGGTTTATCTGGTCCATTAGTGGATAATCAAATTTTATGCGGAAATATTTTCTTCTCACATGCTCCACAATGTCGGCATTTTCCAGAGCCATTGCTGCAGCAGTTTTGTATGCATTGATCAGGCCGGGAATGCCAAGTTTTGTCCCGCCAAAATACCTTATCACCACAATCAGAATATTGGTAAGGCCGTAAGATCTTATTTGCCCGAGCACAGGGTCACCGGAAGAATGAGCAGGTTCACCGTCATCGCTGGCCCGAAAAACAGACTCATCAGCACCCAGTAGAAAGGCATATACATGGTGACGGGCATCGTGATGAGATTTGCGCAAACTGTCCTGATGCTCTTTCACTTCCTCTTCTGAGCTTACCGGAAAAGCAAAGGCATAAAACTTACTGCCTCTGTCTTTGAAGAAACCTTCAGAAGGAGCCTTGATACTTTTGTATGTATCTGACAATTCTGTCATATGGTTATTTTGTAATGTACAATATGGCAATGGCTATCAGGCATGTTACCAGGCCGGTCCAGTTGAGTTTACTAAGACGCTCGCGAAAAAACACATATCCGATAAATGCTGACAAGCTTACAATGCCGATATTGTTGATTCCAAAAATCACGGAGCTATCAAAAACATCTGAATTCAGAGCGCGGATGAGAAAATAGATTGATCCGTAATTCACGGCGCCAAGTCCTGTCCCCAGTAAGAGCAGGCGGCCACTTTTAAAATATACAAAATATTCCCGGCGGAACAACATGATTACCATGCCGGCAATAAAAGAGATGCTAAAAAGCAGGGCGGTGAACATGGAGGATATTTCATCATTCACATGAGCAGCCTGGGCATATTTTACCAGTGAATCTACAATGCCCATACCTGCAAAGAGCAGCAGTGGTATCCAGAATTGTTTGCTCAGTCTGCCGTTCTTCCTTTTTTTGTACACAGCCATCACCAGACCAATGAGTGCCAGAATCATCCCGACAACTTTTATGGCAGATAAATCCTCATGATAATATATGATGGAAAAAAGGATGGGAATAACCACGGACATTTTACTTGCCAATGTAGTGATAGACATACCACTGTGAATGGAGGAATATCCTATCACAAAAAACATGAGGATAAACAATACACCAATCAGGATGGCCAGGAATGCCCAGTCTTCATTGAACACATTGAGCATGCTCTCTCTGTTGGGGCTTATAGCAATACCAATAAGTCCTGCAACAAAGTAATTGATAACAATGGCATTCAGGTTGGGGAGTTTATATTTGTCCAGCAACTTAAAGAAAACAAAAATTCCTGTTGCAGAAAGTATTGTCAGTAACACCCAGATCATAGTTCAGAAATTTTACGGTGCTAAGATATAAAAAATGTGTAGGCACTGCGGCATTCAACAGCTTGTTTTTCACATATGCAGGTCATAGAGTAAAGTGTAATTTTGTAAGAAAAAAAAAGCCGCAATCAATGACTGCAGCATATTCCGATGGTAAGATTTACATTTTCAGTTTTTTATCAATATCGTCGATATAAACTTTGAATCGTTTATCGGTATCAATCAGGTTGTTGACGGTTTTACATGCATGAAGGACTGTTGCATGGTCTTTTCCTCCAATGCTGGAGCCGATAGATGCCAGGGATGATTTTGTCATATTTTTGGCAAAGTACATAGCGATTTGCCTGGCCTGCACAACTTCCCTTTTTCGGGTTTTAGAGTTGAGTTTATCTACGGACATGCCAAAATAATTGCAGACTATTTTCTGGATATAATCAATGGACACTTCCCTTCTGGTATTTTTCACCAGTTTATCAATCATGGTTTTGGCCAGGTCCAGTGTAATTTCCTTTCTATTCAGGGTAGATTGGGCAAGCAGTGAAATCAGAGCGCCTTCCAGTTCTCTGATGCTTTCAGAAATATGGGAAGCAATGTATTCGAGCACTTCATCAGAGATACTAATACCGTCCTGATAGGATTTATTTTTGAGGATTGAAATCCTGGTTTTAAAATCCGGTTCCTGCAGGTCGGCTGAGAGTCCCCACTTAAAACGACTCAGGAGTCTTTCATCCAGTCCGCTAAGTTCCACGGGCGGTTTGTCGGATGTCAGCACGAGTTGTTTACCAAGCTGATGCAAGTGATTGAAGATGTGGAAAAACACATCCTGCGTTCCTTCTTTTTTCGCAAAATAGTGTACATCGTCAACAATGAGTACATCAATCATCTGGTAAAAATGCACGAAATCGTTTCGGTTGTTATTTCGTGATGCCTCTGCGTACTGGGTCTGAAATTTATTGGCATCCACATAGAGAACGGTTTTCTCCGGAAACCGGTTTTTGACTTCGATTCCGATTGCCTGCGCCAGATGCGTTTTTCCGAGTCCTGGAGAACCATATATAAACAATGGATTAAAAGCTGTTCCTCCCGGTTTCTCTGCTACGGCATATCCGGCAGATCGCGCCAGCCGGTTACAATCACCCTCAATAAAGTTTTCAAATGAGTTTTCAGCATTCAATTGAGGGTCAACATGCATTTTTTTCAATCCGGGGATGACAAAAGGATTTTTAATAGAAGCACTTTCCTTGTGAAATGGTACCTGTACAGGTTTATTATGAAGTTTGGATTTGCTGGTTGTTGGGATTTTCACTGTGTATGGTTGTTTTCCCACACCATTATCACCCATAACAACGTGATATTCAAGCTTCACACCAGGCCCCACAACTTTTGTCAGACACTTTTTAAGAAGATCAATATATTGTTCTTCCAAAAACTCATAAAAGAATGTACTGGGAACCTGAATGGTAAGCACATTGTCTTCCAGTTTTAAAGGCACAATGGGCTCAAACCATGTCCGAAAGCTCACTTTGGGAACATTATCGCTGATAATTTTCAGACATTGACTCCAGGCTGTTTCTACATTTTTAACCATTTAGCAGATCGATTTTGCTTCTAATATTTGATTTGTTTTCAACAGCAATTTGTGAAAAAAAAACTGCCTGAACAAATCAAATTTCCCTTGATTATTTCAATTATTTTATATGCATTTTATCCTCAACTTGTTAGAGACCAAAAAAAAATTTAAATTTATTTACCTACAATTTTGTAATACAATTTGGTTTCGGGCCAAGCCGCTATCCTGATAAAATCAGCTTATAAAAGTATCAATATTTTTAAAGTTAAAAAAGAATAATCAGAATAATTTCACTCTTTTATTTCATCAGAATATTCAACAATCAGTTTGCTTTCTTTTTTGTCAGACTCAAACATCCACTTATCATTATATTGTATCAGATTGACTAAACCTTTATCCTGATCACAACAAAGGTTAAATTTATTTAGTTTATTTATAAATTCGTTTTTGATAGCATTTGCAGTTCTTTTCTTCAGATGCTTATTTTCTGCAATATTAACTTCCTGACCCGGCTGCACGAGATAAACGCTGTCCTCGGCATAAGATTTCAGCTTTACTCTGAGGAGCAATTCGCGTTCTGTATTGTTCCGGAAAACAATTTCCTCCTTTTTTAGCAGCATCCCGGTACCGATCAGAACCAATGAAAAGCTTACCAGGAGAAAAACAATTATGCCGGATATTTTTTTTCGTTTCATTATTTTGCTTATGTTTAATTGAATTTTACAAACCTACAGAAAACGAAAGTAATGAAAATATGTGTATTTTGTGGTTCCAGTGTTGATTTAGAGCCCATATATTATGAGCACGCCAGGGAAATGGGGCATGCCATTGGCAAAAACGGGCATTCAATAATATATGGTGCAGGGAAAATAGGTATTATGGGAGTTGTGGCTTCGGCTGTCAGGGAGAAAGGTGGTGAAACAACCGGAGTAATACCCGAGCGTTTAAAGATTCGTGGTGTTGTATCTGATGAAGACGACAAGCTCATCATAACCAAAGACATGAAAGACAGGAAAGCACTAATGCGGCAGGAAGCCGATGCATTTCTGGCGCTACCCGGCGGATTCGGCACACTGGAGGAGTTGCTGGAGGTAATAACCCTCAAGCAACTACAGTATCACAAATTGCCTGTTGTGATTCTTAATACAGATGGATATTATGATGCTTTGCTAAAGCTTTTTGAGCAAATGTACATACACAAATTTGCCGTACCGGAGTACAGGTCTCTGTATTCCATGCACAACAATCCGGCTGCGGCACTTTCAGCTATAGAAAACTATGCCCATGCAGATATTTATGACAAATATTTAAAACGCTGACATGTCTGTCAATCAGCAAGATATCAGCAGGATTTTTCCTGAATTCAAAAACACTGAACTCTCTTTTTCAGGTCATTTCGATTTTCACAAACAGTTGGAATTGCTGGAATCTGAGATGCATCAAAGATATCCCGGCATTGACAATAAAACTTGGAAACGTGCACGCTTTTTGTTCACCGAGCTATACCAGAATGCAACAAAGCATAGCAGTAAAGGTATGGTATGGAGTGGTATCAGCTTTTCGGATACCGCCATCAAGCTATACAGCATCAATGACCTCAGCAAAGCTGATAAGTCAAGAATTCAGCAAATCACTGCCGAACTGAAGGAGTTGCCGGCTTCGGCAATGCGGGAGGAAATCAAACGAAGAAATATGTCAGTCAGCAATGCGGGTACCGGTCTGTATCATATGTTTCTTAAATCCTCGAAAAACCCGGTATTCAGATTTGCACTGCGGGCAGACGAATGGTATGTTTTATCAAAACTGATTATATATGTCTCAACAAGTTATTAAAGAAACCCAAAGTACACCGGGCCTGCTGTATGATAGCAAGCAGCGTCATCTGAAGTTGAGTGGCATATCCATTCCCGAAGATCCCAGGCCCTTCTATGCAGAAGTTCACAAGAGATGTCAGGAGCTTCAGGCAAAAAGCGATGGAGTGGATTGCTTCATTTTCCGGATGGACTATTTCAATACCCTGTCGGCCAAGTATCTGTACAACTTAATGCAGGCTTTATCAGAAGACATTCCCGCAATACGGTTTGTCTGGGAATACGAGCCTGATGATGAAGATTTACTTGAAGCGGGCGAAGATTTTGCTGATATGCTGGGCTCTGACTTCTTTGAATTCAGACAGATAAAACTACAATAAACATCTACTTAACCAACTCATTCAAAAATACAGCCTGGTGGTGAACTCAAGCTGTCAGAATCAAGCTGCCTGATAACAGAACTAAGATCTCCGCAGAAGTGGGAGACAATTCTATAAGGAAACTTCTTTGAAAAACGAACCCATCCTTCCCGGAATCTTATTAATGTAGCCATCCTGGGTTTTCTGTTTTAGCCATTTCATACCATGTAAAGGAAAAATATATGTAATTCCCTCTTGGTAATATGAATTACATGCATTATATTTATGACTGGATGGATAATCAGGAAGCCGGATAATCAAAAAACCAATGTTATGCATTTCAACCATTACATGAAAACATACCAAAACTTGTCTCCGCCAGCGGTCGGACAGGCTGGCTTTTGACGGAAAGCCACTGCCTGAGGGTTCCCCCGGCAGTGGCAGAAAAATATTGACTTGCAAAACAAGCCAA
>JBKGYK010000001.1:0-105737 GCA_046546095.1 Bacteroidales bacterium | reverse complement strand
CGGCACGTCATAATCGCAATGTGTCTGATCCGGACCTAAATCAACGGATGGATCGTGAACTGTTACAGTTACGGAATCTGCATCTGTAGCTTCACACATGGGAGCAAAGAAAATATCATCAATGGCAAAATCATTTCCACTGGCAACGGTATTTTGATTAACAATACAAATATCAATTTCAGTATTGTCTCCTGAATACCAAGGTTCATAGAATTGATTCCATTCACAAGTATTGGAGGAGGCGGGGAAGGGTTCTCCCAGCAGGTTACCATTAATAGAAAACTGTAAAATTGCCGGATTGTCAGGATGGACACTTGTTAGCCATGCAGAAAACACGTAATCTGTGTGAGGAATCACTGAAATGGTTTGGCACCAGACTTTTGTGTTGGCAAATTCCGTTCCATTGATAATCATCATGTTTTCATCGCCTGTGGTATGATCACCGCAATCTGAAAAGTTTCCATGATAGTCATTTGGATTTGATCCAATCATGAAATTGCCTTCGGGTTGCAAATCAGAATTATAGTTATATTCAGAGAAGAAGTCTTGATTTCCATCATTAAAATTCCAGTTATGGATTAAGTTGCAACTAACATCCCAGCCTGATAAATAGTAGGTTGTAGTTGCTGTAGGTGATGCAATTGGGTTTTGTAGGGTTGGATCATCTAATCCCTCAGCAGGTGTCCATTCATACATCAATGCACCATCAGCATCCAGTTGAACTGAATCTCCAAGGCAAATGTCGGCATCGCTGGTTGTAATTTGAACATCCGGTTTGGGGCAGACTTCTACTGTGACATTTGCTGTGTCGGAACAACCATTACTATCTGTGCCAGTTAGGCTATAAGTTGTAGTTGCATTCGGAAGTGCTACAACAGAATCTCCACTTGTTTGAGACAAGCCCTGAGCAGGAGACCATGAATAGGTGTCGGCCCCGGAGGTAGTTAAACTTACTGAATCTCCCAAACAGATGTATGGATTGACAGGATCAACAGAGATGCTGGGTTGTGCATGTTCAATGACATGTGTATTCAGGACTACAGGGTCACACTGCGGGTAAAGTGAGTCATAAACTACGACAGAATAAGGTCCCGGAGCAGTGGCAAAATAATTCTGATTAGTACCCACCAAATTTCCGGTAGAATCATGACCGTCATACCACTCGAAGGTATATGGAGGAACACCGTTCAATAAATCTACCTGTAATAATAATCCACCTTCATATTCACAATACTCAGCAGGGTTGGGAGATAATGCAGCAGCAATGGTATCGTGAAAATAGACTCTTACTGTATCGCAGTATGTCAGCGAGTCCATGCATATTTCAGCTTCTGCGTCACCGCAAATTTTGTAATCCACATATTCCGGGGCAGTGTCATCAGGTACAATTATAGGATCGGGGCAATCTGTACAGGAAAGGTAAGATAAGTATAATCCACCGCCGGTTAAATCTTCATATGTTATTGTTCCGTCCACCGCTCCTTCAACTGTAATCTGGGAAAAACAGTTTTCCGTGGCAACATCCAGGCCTGTAAATGAAGGCTCAGGAACAGATGTGATGGAATAGGTATTGTCATTATTTCCTGGTTTGCAAAATGTAACGGTATGGGGACCTACACCTGTCAGGCAAACCGGTTCTCCTACCTGGACAGTGGTTCCGCAATCTATTTGATAGTACATTGATCCTGGAGGAATAGCACCGGATTCAACATCAAAAATGATGGCCACTGCATCCGAATGAAGGGTGATTCTAAATTCAATGCATCTGTCAGCCCCAGCATTTCCACAACAATATCCTTCCCGGGTAACAAGAGGGGATTCCCATGTTGTACTGGGATCGGCTGATAAATCTACTTCATAAAATGGTACGTTTGCATCGCATAATCCGGATTGCGCATATAAAGTATTTGAAGGAACAAAAGAAAACACTGCAAGTACACTTAGCTGCAAAACAATCGCAAAGAAAACTTTACGTATTCTTTGGACTGACGGTAAGTCATATTTTTGTCGAAGTGTAAATATATTGGCCTTCATAAGCTAGTTCTTTAGGGCATTTATCAAATATACGGTAATAAAATGCCAAAAGTTGCATTTTAACCGTAAGTGAAAACACTTAATTTGCTAAGGTCATGCGGTAAGTATAATATAAATTGCCTTATTGATAATAATTTTTACAAAAAGATTTGTTGTTCTTGAAATTAATGTTAAGGATAGCTCAGGATGGCTGATTCAAGTTATTGTATTTCAGCCTGATGATAAAGGGGTTGTGTTATTTGTGTTAAAATGAAATAAGTCTAAATTAAAATAGGCAAAACAGGCAAGGGATATTGCTAGTTTTCCTGATCGGCAATCAGCTTGTGCAAATTATTAAAACTCTCATAGGGGCCTTTGGTTGTGATCAATTTCAAAATAAATTCAGGGATGTTTTCTGTGATTTCCAGGCTCAACAAATAAGTAACTCTTGTTGATTTATCATCATTTGTGGATATAATCCAGGTGACTTGTGAAAAATTCTGACGTGTCAGGCCTTCTTTGGGAGGAATGTATTCCGGCAGGGCTACTGATCGCAATATTACTTTTTGATTTTTATACTCCGGTTTTTGCATTTTGGTTATGATATCCCTGTCATTGAAAGGCCAGGGAATATCAGTAATGGAATACATAACGCGCTCACCATTGTTCTTGTTTAGCCATTTTGCTGTTTCGCATCTATACACCCAGGCAGGATAGCGTTCAATATCATATAAAACCGACATAAGATCCTGGTGGGGAATATTGAAACCGGTCACAACCTTGATGTCATATTTATGTTCTGATGATTGCCTGAAAAAGACATCAATATTGTCCTCACTTTTTTGTAACTCCCAATCGCTTTGGCCAAAAGAATGCAGAGAAGTGAGTGCAATGATAAGTATGAAAAATATTCTTTTCATGATTTATTTCAGGCTGATTAAAAAAATCTTTGTATTTTTATGTTCAAACAGTATTCCAAAAATAAGCAAAACATGAAGAATCCCAAGTTAATTTTATTTTTAGTTCTGATAATGCTTGTTTCATCGGCATGTGATGTGTTACAGGAGATTTCGGGAGAGCTTGATCAGGGGAGCACAGAACTCAGCAGGGAAGAGATCCGGGCAGGATTGACTGAAGCCCTGGAAATAGGGATAGACAGGGCGGTGAGTGATGCATCCGTCAAGGATGGTTTTTATGAAAACAGCAGGATATATGTGCCTTTCCCTCCCGCTGCTCAGAAAGTAAAGGAAACTGCACTTGACTTTGGCCTTGATGAGCAAGTTGAAACCTTTGAGAAAACCCTGAACCGGGCTGCTGAAAATGCTGCTGCCAATGTGAAGCCGATTTTTATGGCGGCACTCAGGGAGATGAGTATACAGGAGGCCAGACGCATTTTGCATGGTGAAGAGAATGCTGCCACACAATATTTTAAGAGCAAAACCAAATCAGAATTGCAAGCCATTTGTTACCCTGAGATTGAAAAGGCGACCAATCAGGTACAGTTGACCAAATACTGGGAGCCCATGATAAAAGTTTACAATAAAGCAAGAATTATCAGTGGTGACCCGGAAATTAACCCGGATCTGAATGCTTATGTTACAGAAAAAACCATTGACGGATTGTTCATTTTGATTGCAGAGGAGGAAAAGCAAATACGGGAAAATCCCCACAAACGTGTTACAGAACTTCTGAAAAAGGTCTTCGGTTCTGTCCGATGAATGTTAAAGATTGTTAATTTTGTAAAAAAAATACAGACTTATGACAAAATTGATCGAATGTGTTCCCAATTTCAGTGAAGGACGCGACATGTCCGTAATAAAAGAAATTACTGATGCCATTGAATCCGTTGATGGCATATCATTGTTGGATGTAGATCCCGGTGCGGCGACCAACCGTACAGTGGTTACCTTTGTTGGTGAACCGGAGCCGGTTATGGAGGCAGCTGTCCGGGGTATAAAGAAAGCTTCTGAACTCATTGATATGTCTACCCACAGTGGAGCTCACCCGCGCTTCGGTGCTACAGATGTATGTCCTCTGGTTCCTGTTTCAGGCATCAGCATGGAAGAAACTGTAGAATACGCCAGAGACCTGGCCAAACGCATTGGTGATGAGCTTGAAATTCCTGTGTATTGTTATGAACACGCAGCATTTACACCCCAGCGTAGAAATCTTGCAAATTGCCGTGCAGGAGAATATGAAGCCCTCCCGGACCGCATTGTAACTGAGGAGTGGAAGCCAGACTTTGGCCCTGCGGAGTTTAACGACAGAGTTGCACGTACAGGTCTTACTGCCGTCGGTGCACGTGATTTCCTGGTGGCCTTTAATGTCAATCTGAATACAACATCTACCCGTCGTGCCAATGCTGTGGCCTTTGATGTAAGAGAAAAGGGCCGTAAAAAGCGTGAAGGAGGAAAACTTACCGGAAAACTCATCAAAGATGAAAACGGTAATCCGGTGTGGGAACCCGGGCTGCTCAAATCAGTAAAAGCTATAGGCTGGTTTATTGATGAGTTTGGTATTGCTCAGATTTCCATGAACCTGACCAACATTAGTGTAACATCAGTTCATAAAGCTTATGATACTGTGTATGAGCGCGCCAATGCCCGTGGGTTAAGGGTTACCGGATCAGAATTGGTGGGACTTGTGCCGCTGGAAGCCATGCTTGAAGCTGGCCGGTACTTCCTGAAGAAACAAAACCGATCCCTTGGCATCAGCGATAAGGAGCTTATCAAGATTGCCGTGAAATCTATGGGGCTTGATGATCTCTATGAATTTAAACCGGAAGAGAAGATTATTGAATATGTCATGGCCAGACAAGACAAGGAGAAAAAGCTGGTTGATATGAAACTGACCGACTTTGTCTGGGAAACAGCTTCCGAATCTCCAGCGCCCGGTGGCGGTTCCATCTCTGCTTACATGGGCTCTATGGGTGCAGCACTCGGCACCATGGTTGCCAATCTCTCATCACATAAACGCGGATGGGATGAAAGATGGGAAGAATTCAGCCAATGGGCAGAAAAAGGGAAAAAATATCATGATGAACTCCTGCATCTTGTAGACGAAGACACAAAGGCTTTTAACAAAATCATGGATGCCTTCGGTTTGTCCAAAAAAACGGAAGAAGAAAAGGCCGCCCGTGCCAGGGCAATAAAAGATGCAACACGCTATGCCATTGAAGTACCACTGAAAACAATGAGAGTGTGTTACGAAAGTATGGAGGTGATGAAAGCAATGGCCGCAGAAGGCAATCCCAACTCTGTTTCCGATGCTGCAGTCGGTGCTCTGGCCGCAATGGCCGGTGTGCGTGGTGCACGCCTGAATGTACGCATCAATACAGCCGATTTTGATGATAAAGATTTTGTTGACAAGGTGCTCAAAGAGGCGGAAGATATTGAGAAAAAGGCCAAAGCCATGGAAGATGAAATCATTCGCATTACCGAAAGTAAAATATAAAATAATTCCAGTAATTCTTAAAACAACTGAAAAGCCTGTTCATAAAACCGACAGGCTTTTTTATACTTATTCTGCATCTACATCATGACAGTGATTTTTTCTCGTTTATCTTTTTTATATTTGATGTTTTTTAAATAATAAAGCCTTGTTCGCATCGTTTATACATCTGATTTTGCAAAGAATGCATCTGCGCTACCTGACATATATTATTTTGATCTTTACATTGAGCTTCAGTCTGCCTTTGAAGGCTCAGGAAAAACGTATGCAAAAAGCTGATGCCATTTATGAAGCAGGTGAGTATTATCGTTGCATTGACAGATATCAACGAGTATTAAAAAAACTCAATACCCGTGATGAAAGGGCTCCGGTATATTTTAAAATCGGAAATGCTTATTATCTTTCCGGAAATATTCGGCGTGCCCGCACATATCTTTTCAGAGCAGCAAAATACGATGAATCCAACAAAGAGGCCTGGATTAAACTGGCTGAAGTGTACCGCCTGATGGACAAATATGAAGATGCCATTGAAGTGTATGATGAATACACAGAGATAAACGGCGCAGACAGTGTTGTTGATATTATGCGGGAAAGTACAAAACTTGCAATGGAATGGAAGACTGCCAAAACCCGCTTTGAAGTAAGCGATGTACGTGATTTTAATTCACGGGATGATGACTTTACCCCAGGTGTTGTGGAGAAGGATGGTTTTGATCATGTGTTTTTTGCTTCTACGCGCAAAGGTGTCACCGGAAAAAAGAAATCCGATATTACCGGAGAACGCTTTTCTGATATTTTTGTCAGTAAGAAAAGCCGGCAGGGCGATTGGAGTGATCCGAAAAATCTTGACTCTCTCAATTCTGAGTGGGACGAAGGAACACCGGAATTGTTTGCCAATGGATCCAGTATGTATTTTACTTCCTGTCAGGTTGAAAAAGGTCAAAAGCTTGGATGTCAGATATATGAAATATCAAAATCAGGGTCAGACTGGATGAATCCCGAAAGAGTACCCATAATTTCAGATACTGTCTCAATTGGTCATCCTGCTTTGTCACCGGATGGCGAACGCCTTTATTTTTCTGCCCGGAAAGACGGAGGCTACGGAGGTGCTGATATCTGGTATGTGGAAAAAGAAGACGGAGGCTGGGGAAAACCCAAAAACCTGGGCCCGGATGTCAATACGCCAAATGATGAACTCTTCCCATATATGCGAAACGACTCAACACTTTATTTCGCCAGCAACCAATTGCCAAACATGGGCGGCCTTGATCTTTTCAAAGCTGTAAAGACGAGCGCTTACAAATGGCGGGTCAATAATATGAAACCTCCCTTTTCTTCTCCGGGAAATGATTATGGTATTTATTATTACAAGGAGGAAGATAAAGGGTATTTCACCAGCGACAGGCCCGGATCCAAAGGTGCCGATATTTATTATTTTGAGAAACCTTCCCTGAAATTTGATATAGAAGGGTTTGTGATTGATAAAGATACCGAAGAACCCATTGACAGCGCGGTTGTACACCTGATTGGCTCAGATGGAACCATGTTTACCGATACAACCGATGCCTATGACGGATTCTTCTCTTTTAACCTGAAATCCAATACCGATTATGTGTATGTGGTGCATAAAGACGGATACTTTAATGGAAAAGCCAGATTTACCACCGATACTCTTTACTATAACCACACTTTTGAGCATGAGGTAGAACTGGAAACATACAATAAAACCTTTGAAATTCCCAATATTGAATTTGAATTTGGCAGCTTTGATCTCACTGATGCCGCCAAACATTCCCTGGATAGTGTGGTTGAGTTGCTTAATGATAATCCCAATCTGGTGGTAGAGTTGGCTGCCCATACTGATATGATCGGTAGTGATGAAGATAATATGAAGCTCAGCGAAAAACGTGCTGAGGCCGTTTCCGCTTACCTGCAGTCCCAGGGAATCCCTGCCGGACGATTATCTACAGAAGGTTTTGGAGAATCCCGGCCCATTGAGGCTGATGAGGAACTTGCGCGGCAATACGACTGGCTGGAGGAGGGCGATGTACTCACTCCCGGATTTGTTGAAAATCTTAGTGAAGAACAGCAGGAAATTGCCAACCAGATGAACCGGCGTACTGAATTCCGTGTTACCGCCAATGACTATATTCCTAACCTTGATTAAATTCGTTGTCTGCCCTTTCCTTTTTAGGAAAAATGTAACAATCAGTATAAATGTGTGTGATTTGCCGGAAATCGTTCATACCCAGTGATTCAGGTCTAAGCCTGTTAATTCAGCAGTGCGTTTGATCTCTCCTGCATACAAATGCTTCAGATAATCTTTGTCTGCATCACTGAGAACCGGTTTTTCTTTTTTGAGAAGTCCGGATTTGGCTCTGCTGACAAGTTTTCCTGGCAGGAGTGCAGATGCCGCTTTTGTCAGACCGCTGCGGTATAGTATTTTATTGAGACCCGGGTTTTTTGGTACTTCCCCTGCATTCTGAATGCCGGAGCTATCAACCGGATGGTAAGGGATATCAAGAAAATCAAAACATTTGCGAATGACAGCATCAGGATGCCTGGCCATATCTTCAAACAAAAGCACACAGATGTTTTCTGGAGGAAACAGGTCATAATATCTTTGTAACTGTTGATGATACAATCCCAGCTCATAAAACAGTTCAGTGATTCCCCAGCCTTTGGGCTCTGTCTGCTTATCTTTTTCAAAAGCCTCGCGAAAAGAAAGAGACGTGTATCCGTACCTAAGTGCCATCAGGTAATGTGAGAAAGCCCGCTCTGCAGGATGACGCAATATTGCGATAATCCTTGCATCCGGATTGTAATTGTATATTTCCCTGCTTGCCACAGGTGAATACATATAGCTTACAGATGCTTCAGTCCTGTATTTGGCATTTTTACCTGCTTCAAAAAGGCGGGCATATTGATCCGGATTCTGAACAATGCTCAGTTGAATATCTTCAAGTTTCTCTTTTGAAAAGTAACTGTCAGTATCCAGGAAATTGTGTTTCTTGTAATGTGGTGATAGTTTTTTGAGATCTATTTCTCTGGAGAAATGGTTGGGCTCCTTGATTGGACTAAGATAAATATCAGGATGTTGACCCAGATAGTGTGCCAGAGATGTGCTGCCACTTTTTGCTGCTCCTATGATAAATAAATTGGCCTTCATGCAATTATTTTTTCATAATGTTGTTTTTGATGTTTTTGGCCAGATTAAGTGAAACCAAAGGATAGGTAAGAAAACCAAATTGCCGGTAAATTACAATTTCAGACATGAGATTCCACAGAATGGTGGAAAATGTAGTGGCGATGGCAGCCCCTGTAATCCCCATTGGTGGTACCAAAAGATAGTTGAGAATAACATTAACCACTGCGGTTGTCATGATGATATTGCGTGCGATTTTTTCACGTCCTGTCATATTCAGAATATGTATTGTGGAGCCGGAAAATGCTGAAAATATCTGCCCAATGGCCAGAATTACCAGCGTGCCTGTGCCTGCAGGAAACTCTTCTCCAAATACACCAAGCAGAAATCCCGGGAAAATGATTACAAGCAAAAACACCGGCAGCGAAATACTGAAATTCAGAAAGCTGGTTTGCTTAACAACTTTTCGAAAGCCGGCTTTGTCATTTTTTCCGAATAATTCCGCATATTTAGGTGCAGCAATGCTGTTGATTGCAACAAGACTTATGCTGATGACAGCAGCAATTTTCAGGGATGCATTGTATATCCCCACACTGGCTTCCGCCTTAAAGGCCGAAAGCATGAGGATGTCAATATAGCTCATGATCAAAAACAGTGAATTGGTAAGCAGCATCGGGAGAGAGGTGTTAAGCCGTGATTTGATATCAGGCTTGTAATCCGGCATATTTTTGGAAGCCTTTGGAACCCTGCGCATATAATATGCTGTAACCCGATAGCTGACCGCCAGTAAGATAAGCAATGCGATGAACAATGCAATGATACTTGTGCTGTTATTGACATCATGTGTACTGAAAATCAGAATGATGATTGTTGTCAAAAGATAAATGCTTCCGTTTTGAAAAGCTGAAAAGGCCGTGATCTTTTTCAGACCCTTCATGGATTCCGCATTATAACCCATCAGTGCCAGCGGAATCACTGCCAAACCAACTACCCGAATAATAAAGGCCTTATCGGCCACATCGAAAAACAGCAGACTCAATGGCCTGGCGGTCAGGAGTATCAGGGTAGCTACCAGGCTGCTGCTTATCAGGACAATTACCATGCAATGGGTGTACAGAGGTTTGATATGGTGATATGATTTCCTGCCTGTGTTTTCCGCAATAAACTTTATGATGGAAGTGTCAAATCCCAGCTTGCCGATGACGGCTCCGATCATTAGAATTGTCCAGCATGTTGAAAAAATACCCAACCCCTCGGCATCAACAAGTCTTGCGAGAAAGATGAAAAACAGATATCCGATAATGATGGAAAGGAATTTGAATACCAGTGCTATGGCACCTCCTTTAAAAAGCTCCAGCAGATTAATATCCCGTTTTATGAATGACCTTAATTGCAAAATGCCCGCATTGGTTTGTTAACTAACGCTATTTTTCGCTGTAAAGGTATTTAAAAATGCTGTTATTTTGACCATTGATATCCACAAAGTGTCCTTATGAATCTCAGAAAGGTCGGATTGATTAACATGTTGACTTTCAGTCTGAAGACTTCTGAATATCAACCTCAATCCGTTCTGCAATGTTTTTTGCTGTTGTAATGGTACTGAGATCGGTGTACATTTTGCCGTTAGCGCCTGCGTAATGTCCGTGACCAACGGGGTTCATGACATAAGATTCCATTGGATTCCTGGTGTCAATGGTAACAGCATATATCAGGGACGGCTGACATGATGCCTTGTACTGACTGTTGCCCGGAAAACGTGCATTGTGCCAGTATTCATTAAAGTCCCAGGCCTGATTTATTTCCAGTACGATTCTGAACTTACTTTCCTGTTTATTGCTTGTTTTGGTTTTCAGAATAAAATCACTGGAAGGCGTGGCAGCTGTGTAAGCATCCGGCACGGGTTGTTCCGGTGAGGGAATGATAAAACCACCGTTTGAGTCTGATTTTGTCCATTTATGAATAAAATAGGGCAGGGCTGCTTTGTAGCGCCTGGTACCGCTTTTCCATTTATTCTCTGATTGTTCTCCGTAACGGTACACGCCTTTGCCAAAGGATGATGTGACAAATAGTGGCTGGATGAATTCCCCATACATGGTTTCTGTCCAGATGGCCATGCTGGGATAATTGTGTGCTTCTCCGGCATGAAATCGGATTGTTATCTGATATCCTTTGCCGTTGATGTTTGTTTCTACCCTGCTGGGGTCATGATCATTGTCTTTGCCTTGTCCGGTTTCACCATTTCCCAAGAGCGGCAAAATGAGAATCAGTAAAATAATGTGTTTTTTCATAATCCACATGGTTAAAAATCAAATATTATCCCGATTGTGGGTAAAATTGTCCCATTGCCATCGTTTTCCAGCCTGCGCAAATCATACCTTGCCGGGTTGCTGGAACTGATAACAGGGTTTCCGTTTTCATCAAGATTTGTATATATGTCCCGGGCTTCTGATGTAAAATTGTAAATATTTTGAATGTCAAGATATATTTTCAGGCTTGATTTTTCAAAATAGAAGGATTTATCTACCCTGATGTCCAGCTGATGAAAAGGTGCAAACCGGTTTTCTGTCAGCAAATCATAATCCAGGTAAGGCTGGTTTCTGACATCCCAGGCAGATCTGAAACTACTGGTATAAAGATCGTAGGGAGTGTAGGGCAGGCCACCGGCAAAACGCCACTTGATCCCTGCATACCAGTCTTTTTTGAATTTTTTCGAGGCGGTGGCTACCAAAATATGCCTGTTATCCCAGGTGGTGGAGGCGTAATCTCCGTCCTTATCTTTAAACTCACTGATGGCATAGGTATAGGACAATACAAAGGTAATATCTCCGGGAAAACGATTCTGACTGAGAAATTCCACCCCATATGCACGTCCTTCTGATGTAGGTACCAGCTCCTCAGAACCAATGTTGCCAAAATCAATTTCGCGGTGTGCCAGTGAAATACTATCCTTGACAGAAAACGGATAATTGGAGTAGTCTTTGAAAAAGCCTTCCAGTGTAATGAGATTGGTTTTGCTTGGCCTGTACTCAATACCGGCCACATAATGGTCAGCAGCAATGTAATCAATGTCGTTTTCTCTGTTTACAAGTGTGCCGCTGTTATTCCTGAAGCCCAGAGCAGTGTATGGGGGCAGTTGATAATAGCGGCCGGTATGAGCATTCAAAGAAAACTTATCACTGAGCAAATAGGATGCCGATATTTGCGGAGAGCTCTGTTCAAAAGGATTTTTCATTATGTCGGAATAGCTGCTGCCCTGCATCCGGTAACCGGCACTGAGGGTGAGCCTGTTTCCAAAAAAATTGCGGGAAGCCTGAATAAAGGCAGCGTATTTAAAGAATTCCAGTTCGCTGTTGTAATCAATTTCAGTTAGAGCATCCTGAATGAAAACCTGCTGGTAGGTATTGTTGAAATATTTAACGTACTGACCTCCCACGCCATATGTTAACTCCAGACCAAAATCAGTTTTTGTATAGTTTTCAAAACGAAACTTATTTTCCGCTTCTGTTGAATTGTAATCCTGAAGCAATACTCCGGATTCTTCATCATTGTTTTCATATTTGTATGAACGATTGGACAGCATGTTGCGGCTCAAAACCCAGGTCTGGTATCCATTGTCCTTGAAATGTTTCCATACCCCGCCAATGGCATAACTCCATTGGTCCTGTTCCGGAAGATTTGCAAGAAGATACCTTTGAAACTCATCCGGATTATCAATGTCCAGATCAAGCCTGTTTTGATCCAGTGCACCCAGACTAATCAGAGTAAGTTGGTTTTTATCATCAATTCTGGATTTAACCTTCATCTGATAGTCATTGAAGGTTGGCAAAAACGGCAATCCCAAAACTTTAAACAGAAATTGCAGATATGAGCGCCGGGCACTCACAATGAAAGTTGTATTTTCACCAATTGGCCCGTCAGCACTTATCGCTACTTCACTTGCGCCCAGTGTGCCTCTGAATTTTAGCGCCTCTTTGTTGCCCTCAATTTGCCTGAAATCAAAAACAGCGCTCAAGGCATTGGCTTTTGAAACCGGCATTGTACTGGAATAATAATTCACTTCCTGCAACAAATCTGCATTGAGAATGCCATTGGTACCACCAGTTGCTCCTTGTGTGGCAAAATGGTTGATGTTGGGAATCTCTATGCCATCAAGATAGAACTTTGACTCATTGCTTGCACCACCCCTGATGATGAGATCATTACGGTTGGCTGAAGGAACAGCTGCAACACCGGGAAGATTCTGTATTACTTTGGCAATATCACGATTGGCTCCCGGACTGTTTTCAATTTCCGAAACGCCTATTCTTCTCAGGCTAACAGGGGCTTCTTCTTTTTTACTGAAAACAGTGGCACTTACTTCAACTTCATCCAATTGCACAGATGTCTCAGACAATTCTATTTCTATGTTCGTTGTTTGTCCTGAAAATACCCGGAACTCTTCCGTGACTTTTGTTTCAAAGCCCAGAGAGGAGGCTGTTAACTCATAAAAGCCCGGCTTAACGGCTGTGATAATGAAGTTGCCATCATAATCCGTAGTGGCGCCTATTTCAGTACCATCAATGTAAACATTGGAAAAGGGTATCGGCTCATTGTTTACCTTGTTAAACACCCTGCCTTCAATGGTTCCTGTCTGAGCTGAAATCCCGGTGGCGAGTGTTAAAAAACCAATAATTGCACCAATTTTTTTCATTAGTAAGTAAAATCTGATTATATTACCACTCTTACAATTATTCATTAGATTTGTTCAGCTGTTAAGATGTAATTAACACCCTTTAGTGTTATGAAATTTGGTCGTCTGTTTTCTGAGAATGTAAAAATAGCGCTTGTTGCGATTCGCTCCAATATGCTGAGGACAAGCCTGACTGTTTTGATCATTGCCATTGGTATTATGGCGTTGGTAGGGATTCTGACAGCAGTGGAATCTATCAAAACCTCCATCAGCAGTGAGTTTTCAAACATGGGCGCCAACTCCTTTACTATACAAAAAATGAGTCGTAGGGTGAGTGGTAACTCCGGCAACAGACGAAAGCAGGATATCAAAAAAATTGATTACCGTGATGCCAGAGAATTCAGGGAAGATTTTAATTTCCCGGCCATGGTGTCTGTCAATTGTCTGGCTACAAGCGTTGCCACCTGCAAATATAAATCTGAAAAAACCAATCCCAATATTTCTGTATACGGGGTAGATGAAAACTATCTGGATGTTTCCAACTATAAATTGAGGCAAGGCAGAAATTTTACTGAGTCTGAATCGGAGAGCAATACAGCTTATGTGATCATCGGATCGGCTATAGCAGATGAATTGTTTAGTAAGAATGAAAATCCTGTGGGAAAAAATATACAGGTTGGCAATGCACGGTATAACGTACTGGCTGTCTTGCAATCAAAGGGAACAAGCTTTGGCGGTCAGGGTGATAAGTTTTGTCTGATACCCTTGTCCAATATGAGAGAAACCTTTGGTGGTTTTTATGATTATTCCTACAGAATCAGTATAATGCCTCTTGATCCCAATGATGTGCAATTTGCCATGAACGAAGCCGAAGGAATTTTCAGACGAATTCGCAGGCTCACTTTATACGATGAAAACAATTTTGAGATCAGTGGTGCTGATAAAATGTCCGGTATGATGATTGAAAACATCAGTGATGTCACAATCGGAGCCACACTCATCGGTTTTATTACTCTTGTGGGTGCAAGCATAGGCCTGATGAATATTATGCTTGTTTCTGTCTCGGAGCGAACCCGTGAAATTGGGATAAGAAAAGCCATAGGCGCTAAATCGTCTACCATTAAGCAGCAATTCCTTTTTGAATCCGTATTTATCGGCCAGCTTGGGGGCATTTTGGGCATATTGCTTGGAATCCTGGCAGGCAATGCTGTAAGTCTGATTACTGGCGGTGGCTTTGTGATACCCTGGGGATGGGTGCTGGGAGGTGTGGCCTTGTGTTTCCTGGTTGGTGTGATTTCGGGATATTTCCCGGCGGTTAAAGCTTCAAAACTTGATGCCATCGAATCCCTGCGATATGAATAAAAAAAAGCGCCCCCTTGCGGAGCGCTTCAATATAATATTTACAATCCCAATTCGTCTTACATTAATTTTGAGATCAGATCTACTACACGGTAGGAATATCCCCATTCATTATCGTACCAACTGATAACTTTTACCATATTTCCATTTACCATGGTAAGGTCAGCATCAAAAATGGAGGAATAGGGATTATGGATGATGTCAACAGAAACAATAGGGTCTTCATTGTATTGCAGTATGCCTTGCATCTGGCTTTCAGCAGCCTCTTTAAAAGCAGCATTTACTTCTTCTTTACTTACTTCTTTTTTCAGATAGGCTGTGAAGTCTACCAGCGAACCTGTTGGGGTTGGTACCCTGACAGCCATGCCGTCAAGTTGTCCTTCGAGTTCGGGGATAACTTTACCTACTGCGACGGCAGCTCCTGTGGTTGTCGGGATTTGTGACATGGCAGCTGATCTTGCCCTGCGAAGATCTTTGTGTGGTGCGTCAAGAATGTTCTGGTCGTTTGTGTAGGAGTGGATGGTGGTCATCAGTCCTTTTTCAATTTCAAAATTATCATGCAGCACTTTAACAAGAGGTGCCAGACAGTTGGTTGTACAGGAGGCATTGGAGACACAGGTGTGCTCAGGTTTCAGGGCATCGTTGTTGACACCAAGAACTATCATGGCATCTATTTCATCTTTGGCAGGTACAGTCAGTATGACTTTTTTGGCGCCGTTTGTCAGATGGTCACCATAGCCACCCTTGCTGTCTTCACGTTTTCTGAAAATGCCGGTAGATTCGATAACAACATCCGGGGTTTCTTCCCAGGGAATGTTGCCGGGTGATTTTTCTGAATGCACAGGAATATTGTGACCATCCACTGACAGGGCGGCATCCTTATGTTCGATTTCCTTGTCATATATCCCCTGTGTTGAATCGTATTTGAGCAGGTGAGCAAGTGTTGCTGTGTCTGTCAGATCGTTGACCCCAACGATATTGATATTTTCTTTTTCAAAAGCGATTTTAAATACGCTACGGCCTATTCGACCGAAACCATTAATTGCTACATTTATTTTTGACATAATATTTTATTTTTGGTTAGTACAAAAATAAAAAAGGCTTTGCATGTCGCAAAGCCTTTTTATATATTGATTAACATATTATTTCACGATCAGGCGCTCAACCTTGCTGTTACCGTCAGCTGTCATGCGTACAATATATGTACCTGTTTTTAGTCCGGCAATGTTCAGTTGCTTGTTGTGATTTCCTTTTCTTAGATTATCAAAACTTTCCTGTTTCACAATTCTTCCCTGAATATCGAGTATTCTGATGCTTACATCTTCTGTCGAATTCAAATTAAAGCTGATGGTTGCATTGTTCCTTGCAGGGTTGGGATACAGGTCAAAGCCCTGGCTTTCAGTAGTCATTTCTTCCTGTGGTTCAATTCCGACAGGGCCCTGATATTCGGAACATTCGAAAATACCGCGTCCATGGGTTCCAGCCCAGATATAACCGTGATTTCTTACCGGTGTGGGTTGGTCAATTTCGTGATTCCAGCCGTTTGGCATGATTTGTTGTCTCATGTCATATACAGGAACATAATCAGCGCCACTGTTTTCATCAGTCCAGCTTGGTGAAGCGGATGAGAAGTTTGCAGTGGCAAATAATCCGAATTCACTACCAACAATAACTTTATCGGAATCGTTCCAGACAATGACTGCATCGTAGAGTGGCATGGCCGGCAGGTCTCCCTGTTTGGATTCAAATGTGCCGGCATCACTTGTTTCTGTAGCTGTGGTGGCTTCGTTTGAATAGTATATGTGGTTTGAATTTCCAAACTGGCCAAGCGTTACAGCTACATTGTCAGCATTTGAAGGATCTACGCCAATACCTGTAATGTATCTGTTGGGGAAACGGGCAATGCGGGTTGTTGTCAGTTCGCAGGCCGGGTGTACACAACTCATGAGTGAATCAGCATATGCATTTTCAAATCCACTGATTCTGTATAAACTGCCGTTTGTGTTGGCAAAATAGAGATGTTCACCATCAGCGGACCATTCCAGTACTTCAACCAGACCGATTGTATCGGCAATTGGGTACCAGAACTTGTCTACGGCAGGATCGGCTGAAAAATTCAGTGGTTCACGGGTCATCCATACTGAGCCGTTGAAACCTACTGCAAGTGCAGCCTGATATGGGTCTACGATATCTATGGTATCTCCCTCAGTGTAGTTTTGATCTGCAACCCAGCGAATGTAATGTTCTTTTACTGTTTCGCTTTCAATCTGGAGTAAGGAATCCTGAGCTACATCATTCATGATAGGATAACGAATGGTGTCTTTTGAGTTGACATCATTGAAGCTTTCCCACAAGGCAATCGGAGTGACAAAGTTATGTCCTTCCTCTTCATCTCCGGGATATACTGTATTTTCGATATAGCTGTCGTAAAATGGGAACATGGTTTCCTCAATACCCTTTTCTTCCGAGCGATAAAGCGCACCAAAATATACAGTAGAGAATATGATGTTGGGATCCATCTGGGAGATGGCAGCATAACCACCGTCACCGCCGCTAACTTCATAAAATGGATGTTCCGTACCGCCGCTAATTATCTGGTTGGGATCATGGAGCAGTGAGCCGTTATCCTGTGTGCCACCGATCAATGAGCCGTCAGGTCCGTGACCGATTGCATAAAACTGTGTGATATTATAATTTTTATTCATCATTTGCCAGTTATTGCCCCGGTCGAGTGAGCGATGGATACCACCATCACAACCGATATATACAATGTCAGGATTGTCGGGATGGAATTTAATTTCGTGCTGGTCTGCATGTACATACATTGGGCTGCTCTTTTCGAGTGCATGGAATGATTTTATTTCCCAGTTACCGTCTTCCTGCCATTTCCAAACATTGAGCTGACCACCGACAATAATTTCATTTTTATTGTCCGGGAATACGGCAATGACATTGTCAAAGGTTCCCTGATCTCCCAGCGGGTTAAATGTGTCGCTGCCTCCGGGGCCGATAACTTCCCATGTAAGACCACCGTCTGTGGATCTGTAAATAGCCAGTAGGGAGCCGTTTGATTTGGAAGCCTGGCAATACATATAGTTTTTGTCAGATGGAGCAATGCCAAATTCAAGGCGTGCTGCTGAAAGTGAAATCTGACCATCGTCATAGCCAGATACTTTTTGCCAGGTGTCCATGGCGCCACCTTCATGAGAGACCCATGCTTCATCTTTTACACTGCCAATAACATAGCTGCCGTCCTCGCTGATTTTCACATCACCGGCAAAGAATTCGTAGGGTGAGCCGGCAAGGTTTTTAATGGGATTTTCCCAGGTTTGACCACCATCTTCACTTAGTCTGATTCCTTTGGCTGTAGCCGCAAAAAGACGATTGGCATCATTGGGATCTGCAGCAAGCTTATTAACGTAAGCCCAGGTGTCTTCTGCTTCGGGGCTTCCCCAGGTGGAAGAAAGTCTTGTGAAATTCTCTCCGTCTGTGGATTTCCACATTCCGGCACCCCGGATGCCACGTGTAGCTGTGCCTGCAGGGAAAGGTTTATAATGGCCTTCTCCTGTTCCAAAGTAGATGTCACCGTTGGCTGTCTGACACATACTTGCAATGGCAAGGTTGGGAATGCCGTCGGTTGATTCATCTCCCTCATAGACAATTTGTTTCCAGGAACCACCGCCTGTGGTTGATTTCCACAAACCTCCACTGACACCACCGGTATATATAATATCGGAATTGTCTTTGTCAATCACAATGGCGCGTGTTCTTCCACCTATGTTGGTGGGACCTGCGTCTGTCCATTGCAAATCAAGGCCTTTTTTGCCTTGCAATGTGTTAATCTGTTCGTGTGCTTTTTTGATATCCTTGATATCTACACGGCCGGTTTCCTGATTTGCCCTACGGGCATGAATCCAGTCAGCTGCATCCTGAAAACCTTTTTTGGCATCAGGTTTTTCTTCTTGTGGCATATACCTTTTTGCAGATTCTTCTTCTGATAAAAACAAAACTGTCAGGGTACCTGCCAAAACAATTGTTAAGAAACCAATAAGTAAACTCTTCATTTTCATAATATTAAACTTTAGTCTGAACGCAATACTTAACCCATTTTTACAAGCTACTAATATAAGCTATTTTGATTAAATTCAAAAGTTTTTTCATCTATGATGCAAGATTCTTTAATTTTTTTCTTTTTCCTGTTTTCTCATAAATTTTCTGGCATCCCTGGATATGCTTGTACTGTATTTAATACCAAAGCGGTATGAACAATAAATATTCCAGAATATTTGTTTTTCATGTTCAGCCAGAATGACAATATTTTCGGGATAAAACTCCACATACGATCCTATTTCAACGGCTTTGGTTTTAAATTTGTCATTGCTGAATTCAAAATTTAAGGCCACGCGGCCATATATCCCTGGTGTAATATTTGTCTCATTTAATCCCTTGGTGAAAGGTTCACGTGAGACGATATCAATGGGGTTGTGATAATTCAAATTGAACTTTTGAGGACTTGTGTAATACTTGATGTAGTTGCCGACAATTTCAGAGCTGTCAACCACATTATAATATATGGGCTTCTCAAATCCTAATATCCCGCCTCCAACCAGTTGATATGTAATGGAAATTGAATTCTTGTCGGCTTTGCTGAATATTTCTTTCTGAATACCGGTACCCACATGTAGCGTGAAAAAACTGTTTTGCTTGCCGTAAACAAATTTTTTCTGGTTGTCAAAATACGGATTGTACACTTTTATTTCCTTGGGATCTTTTACCAGATTGATGCTGCTTTCCGCAAGTCCACGTGTCTTACTCGTATAGCGCCAGTCAAACCGATAGTCTATGCCCCAGCCTGTGGAAACCAATTTTCCACCAAAGGAATTTCTGTTGTAGTAGTTTAATTCTTTTTGTTCCAGAATCTCACCCTGTGCAAATCCGGTCATCGGTAAACATATCATTAACAATATTTTCAGAACGCTTTTCATTGTCTGATCCCCAACTGTTTATGCCTGTTCCTTTCCGGGCGGATAATAATCAGGAAAACTATGCAGCTTGCTCTGTCTGATCCTGATCGGTATTGTGTGAATCATAAGCAGGACAATCCTGCGTGCTTCCACACGACACCAAAAATACTGCAATTGCAGCAATAATCAATATAATTCCAATTCTTTTTTTCATGATATTTTCCCTTAAAATATTATCACCCAAATATAAGGCATTATTTTGAGTTGGATATAATCTTTATGCCCGTTTTTTTAAACATGTTTTTTTTCTATGATAAAACAAAGCAAACCAGATGGATATCAAAAACATTTCAACATTTATTGTGCCTGACTTGCGCTTAATTAACGATTTTATATGTCCTTTGATGCTTGATTGTTAGTAAAATATATCAAAAACCCTAAAACGCCACTCATCCTCATAGAAAATTATATCAGTTGTTATAGTTGAAAGCAGAATGTGGATAGTTAAATCCCCACATCAATCCGTGTAATGGTTGTTTTGTCTGTTTTGGGCTCATTACACAACGTGCTGTCTTGTTTGTAGATTGCAGAATGACTTTTATTTCCTTGATGCGGTCATAATATGTTTTGGCATGAATTCCATTGTTGTTGCCCCAGGCACAGATGATATGATCGCATGACCCGAAAATGCGCTTTATAGCAGAATCATTACCGGGCCCGGTGATATACGGCTTGCCTTTTTCTTTAAGTAACATGTTTACTTCTTTTGCATCAGTGGCACGCAATGCAAACATGTTCAATATGCTGAGCCGGGAAACCTTAGGAAAATGCCTGTAAACATAGGTTTCAACTTTGCGGATGGTGGCGTCTGCCATAAATTCATCTGCCGAACTTGGGTTTTTAAGAATAACACTGATATGCTCATTCTGATCCTGCCGCAGCAGGGAAGGTTTATAATTCATGTCCAGACTGTAACGATACAGCATGTCTTTTGAAAAATCCGCCCTGATTGTAGTGGTATCTATCTCCTGAAAATGTGGTATTTGACGTCCTATTCTTGCCATAAGCCTGAATTCTGCGAAATTGTTAACTTTGCGCAAAATACAAAATATTGTGGCAAAACGTAAATTACCCAAAATCGAAAAGCTTGAAATCATAGATATATCTTCTGATGGTAAGGCAGTTGGCAAACATGAAAATCGTGTGATTTTTGTTCCTAAACTTGTACCTGGAGACGTGGCGGATGTACAATTGATAAAAAAGAAAAAACGTTTTTTTGAAGGGGTTGTTGAGAAAATCCATACTTTCTCCGAATACAGAACCGAGCCTTTTTGTGAACATTTTGGCATTTGCGGTGGATGTAAGTGGCAAAACATGGCTTACGAAAGTCAACTGTATTTTAAAGAAAAACAGGTGAAGGAACAGCTTACCCGGCTCGGGGATATTGACATCCCGGATGTTAATCCGATAAAAGCCTCTGAAAAAACAAAGTTTTACAGAAATAAGCTGGAATACAGTTTTTCAGACAAACGCTGGCTTGAAAAATCAGATATTGAATCGGAAAAGGTTTTCAATGATACCAGAGCACTGGGATTTCATGCACCGGGACGTTTCGATAAGGTATTGCAGGTAGATAACTGCTATTTGCAGGATGAACCTACCAATGCCATACGAAACACAATTCACAGGTATGCTTTGAAAAATGACCTTTCCTATTATAATGCAAAAAGCCACGAGGGATTGCTCAGAAACCTGATCGTTAGAATCAGCAGACAGGGTGAAGTTATGCTTGTGCTGATTGCCTCTGAAGATAATGCTGAATTGCGTAAATTGCTGGCTTTTATCGATGATGAGTTTCCTGAAATTACATCCCTGATGTTTGTGATCAATCCAAAATGGAATGACAGTATTTTTGATCTGGATGTGCATGCCTTTTCCGGAAGAAATTATATACTCGAAACACTGGACGGTATGCAGTTTAAAATCGGACCCAAAAGCTTTTTTCAGACAAATACCTGGCAAACTGAAGTGCTGTACGATAAGGTAAGAGAAATGGCTGACCTGAAAAGTGAGGATGTGGTGTATGATTTGTACTCGGGTACCGGCTCTATTTCTCTTTACCTTGCCCGCTATGCCAAAAAAGTTGTGGGGGTGGAAATTGTCCCCGAAGCGGTCGTGGATGCCAGACTCAATGCCGAAATGAATCATATTTCAAATGCGGTTTTTGTTGCCGGGGATATGAAAGATGTGATGAAAACCGGTTTCGTGAAAACTCACGGAAAACCTGATGTTATCGTGCTTGATCCCCCTCGTGCCGGTGTCCATAAGGATGTAATTGCAGTAATTGAACAAACAGCTCCTGACAGAATTGTATATGTGAGTTGTAATCCCGGAACACAGGCCAGAGATATCAGCCTTTTGAAAGAAAATTACAAGGTGAAGGAAGTGCAACCCGTGGATATGTTCCCTCATACGCATCACGTCGAAAATATTGTTTTTATGGAAAAAATCAGGTGATTTTACTATCTTTACGTGACAATTGATATTTACAAACCGAATTATTTATGAATAAAATTGCTTTAATAACAGGTGCTACCGCCGGTATCGGCGAAGCTACTGCTGAACTTCTTGTCAACAACGGATACAGAGTAATCATCACAGGCCGCCGTAAAGAAAGACTGGGCGAAATCGGTGACAAGCTGAAGCTTCGTGACAACGGCAGCGTATATACTCTTCATTTTGATGTCAGAGACAAAGCACAGGTGGATGAGGCCATCAATAGTTTGCCGGAAGCCTGGGCAAATATTGATATCCTTATCAATAATGCCGGACTGGCATCGGGTATGTCTCCTCTGCAGTCCGGAGATACAGACGACTGGGAAAAAATGATTGATACAAATATCAAAGGTCTGCTTTATGTTACCCGTGCCGTTGTTCCCGGAATGATTGAACGAAAAAGAGGACAGATTGTCAATATAGGTTCCATTGCCGGTAAGGAAGTGTATCCCAACGGCAATGTATATTGTGCCACCAAACATGCTGTGGATGCGCTTACCAAAGGCATGCGGAGAGACATGCTGGAGGATGGAATAAAAGTGTCTCAGGTTGCGCCGGGTGCTGTTGAAACTGAATTTTCAGTGGTGCGGTTTCACGGTGATGAAGCAAGGGCAGAGGAAGTTTACAAAGGTTATCAGCCATTGATGGCAAAAGATGTCGCGGAAACTATATTGTTTGTGGTTTCACGTCCTGATCATGTCAATATCAATGATATTCTTGTGATGCCGACTGCTCAGGCTGCTGCAGCCCATTTTAATAAAGATAAGGAGGATAACTGGTAGATGCTGAATTATCTCGAAACCGCTCTCCGGGCTGCCATAGATGCCGGAGAAATTGCTCTGGAAAGACAGTTCGAAACGATAGATATTCAGAAAAAAGCCGACAATACCCCGGTTTCTGAGTCAGATTATGCGGTGAACGAAGAAATCATCCGGCAGTTGTCTGAGCATGATCTGCCTGTAATATCCGAAGAGTCCGATTTACCCGGATTTGATGAGAGAAAAAAACTCAGCCTCTTCTGGCTGATTGATCCCATAGATGGCACCCTGGCCTATTTGAACGGAACGGATGAATATACCATTAACATTGCCCTTGTCCGGCGCAACGAACCGGTGTTGGGTGTTGTTTTTGCACCCGGGATGGCAGATCTGTGGTACGGCGTCAAAAATATGGGCGCATGGAAACTGAAGGTTACTGATGGAAAAATTCCGGCTGCAGACATCATGAAAAAAAGCACGGCACTGCCTTGCGATAAAACGAATAATCCTGTCATCCTTGTGACAAAGTCACACATGAATGCTGCTACACAATCCTATATCGAGGAAGTCAAAAAGGTGTACCCCAAAGCACATGTTACACAGGAAGGAAGCTCCGTGAAATTTTGCCGGGTGGCAGAAGGTTCTGCTGATATCCACCTCAGGGCAGGGAGCCTGTACGAATGGGATACTGCCGCAGGTGATGCTGTTCTGCGCGCCTCCGGAGGAAAGGTCTTGTCAGGACCCGGTGCAGAAAGCCTGAAATACAATTCAGAGAGTCTGAAGATCAATAGCTTGTATGCTATAGGCCGAAACCTCCTTCATCATCAGAAAAAGTAGTATTTGCCCGAATTCACAAAGATGTCATGGGGAAGCCGGGAAGGCCAATGTTTTCGGCACCGAAAACATGGCATGATATAATCCGTTTCTTCAGATTGTCTTTAATAATTCATGAAAACCGTTGTATACACATCACCCTGAACCCGGAATGCTGCTTTTTCAAATTTTGGAGCACCAAGCTTACTCCGGGCTTTGTTAGAGAAACAATAACCTTCCTGCGTGAACCCAAGGAAATTTCGGTCCATCTCGTCATTCTTGTTCTCATCGTGTAAAATTGCAATGGCATATTTCCCCGCTGGTACATCCTCGAAGCGTATGGTGGTGATGCCTTCTTTAGCCTCGGTTTTTACACCCATAAACTCTTTGCCTTTCTCCGGGAAATCGTCTGGACTATTGTATAAACCGGCGCTTATAACACCATCGCCGGACCGGACATTCCTGACATTTGCTTCAACAGTATAGCTTTGTGCCATTAGCATGCTGCCAATGAGTAACAATGTAAGAGTCAGCAGATTTTTCATAAGATACCTTTGTTGGTTCGTACTGTATGCACAATAACAAACCAGGATGACAATGGTTTATTTTAAGGGAGAATCAGGTTCTTTCTTCATGGCTCTGAAAAACATGCGGTCCAGAAAGGCAGGCCAGAATTTTTTTATCAGATTGGTAAGTTTGCCTGCACTGGAAATTGCGATAAAACGGCGGCCTTGTTTGACGGCACGATAGATACGGTATGCAACATGTTCCGGAGAAGTCATCTTGTCTTCCTGCCGTGGAGTTTCGCCCTGCGGTGTGCCGTCAGCAGTGAGGGCAGACTTCCGTACATTGCTTGAGGTAAAGCCCGGGGCAATGATCAGTACATGCAGATTATTGTGCATGTGTTCAATGCGCAGGGTTTCCAAAAATCCGTGCATGGCAAATTTTGAAGCACTGTAGCCGGAGCGTCCGGGTAAGCCGTGAATGCCCGCAACTGACGATACACCAACAACGGAGCCTTGATTTTCAAGAATATGAGGAAGTGCATATTTTGTACAGTTTACTGTTCCCCAATAGTTGACATCCATCAGCCGGTGCATGACAGAAAGATCCAGCTCCGCAAACTTAGCACGCATGCTAATGCCTGCATTGTTGATCAGGATATCTATCCTTCCGAATCTGTCTATGGCCGTTTCAACCATGCGCTTACATTCCTCTTCCTTTGAAACATCTGTCGGTACAGCCAGCACCTCGGTCTTTTCAGATAGCTCTTCTGATAATTGCTCTAACTTCTCTTTATTCCGTGCTACCATAACCACATTGTAATGATGATCGGCATAATGTCGCGACAAAGCTAATCCAATGCCGGATGATGCTCCTGTAATGATTACAACTTTTTTGGTTTCCATAACACAAGTATTTACGCAAATATAATTCATTTTGATAGAATTATTCTGTTTTTTTGGCTTATTCTGATTTTTGAACATATATTTTAACTAAAATCGTTGGTTTTAGTCTCTTATGTGCCTGTTTCATTATCCCTGTGATTTGAAATATGTTTCTGATCAAAAAAGGATTGTTTCTTACTAAAAATTCCTAAGATACAACTGCATGACAGATTGATGTAAAAGTGGTTTTGTGTTTTCTGATATTTGTCATACATTTACTGTGAAATAATCTGGATTTTCCTGATATGCTCAGCCCGGTTCATCATTCCATATTACAAATATTTGCCATACTTGCTTCACAAAGTGATAAAAAAGTGTCGCAGGAAGCAGAACACTTTCTCGAAATATTTTTGTCGGATGTCCTTTCAGATGAGCAAATGAAGCAGGCATGGACGCTTTATCATCAGTACAGGAAAAAATTTTCCGCAAAAACCGGAAAAAAAGGTCTGAGTGTAAGTTCGGTGAAGTTTTTAAAATCCGTAGAAAGCATAAGGGAAACCCTGAACATTGAAGAAAGACACCTCCTGTGCCTGAGAACGATGGAATTTGTTGCAGAATATGCAAGCAACAAGCAGGAGAATTTTGATTTTGTCCGGCTTCTTGCAGATGTGTTTCTTATCAGTCCAGGTGTGTATCAGGTAATGCATGAGGTGGTTACCGGTGACCTTGTGCATAGCAGACAACTTAGACCAGAACTGTTGCCAGATGATCTGTCCGTTATTTTTGTTTCTCCGGAAGAAATATATTTCAAAAATATTGGGCATGCAACAAAAGATGCAAATCCTGAATTGTTTGTGCGGATGGAATATAAGCGGAAAATCAATCTGAGCAAAGGGAGATTTCTGATTTATTCCGATATTCTCAGAGCTGCAAAATCCTCTGTGGATTCAAACCAGAATCTGTGTATTTCCGGTCTTGATTTTCGGGGCTATGGTACACGTCTTTTTCATGGCCTCAACCTGGAAATACAGGCACCATCGCTTAGCGCTATAATGGGACAAAGTGGTGCCGGCAAAAGCAGCCTGTTGAGAATACTTGCAGGGATCCTGCATCCTGATAAAGGCAGCCCCTTATTTTATCCTGAAAATCCCCTGATTTCGTTTGTTCCTCAGGAAGACAGTCTGAATGCGGATATGCCTGCAAAGATGCAACTGGAACAAATAGCGCTGAAATTTGGTGTGTCCACGCCACAGGAAAGAGCAAACACACTGCTGGTAGAAACCGGCCTGTACGAGAAAAGAAATACAGTCCCGGGGCCACCACGGGATTCTGCTTTGTCAGGGGGAGAAAGAAAACGCCTGAATATTGCCGGTGGCCTGGCTTGTCAGCCTGATATACTGCTATGCGATGAGCCGAGCAGTGGCTTGTCTTTTGAAGATACGGAATCGGTTATTCATTTTTTGAGGGATGCCGCCAATAAAGGCTGCATGGTGATATGTACCCTGCATCAGCCGGATGCAGCGCTGATGTCATATTTTGACAATATGCTTTACCTGGATAAAGGCGGACAACCTGTTTATTTTGGCAAACCTGACGGCTTTGTCAAACACGTTTTCAATACCCCTGAAAGAAAGCACAGCTCTCCGGGGAAAATGCAGAATATCAGTCTGGCAAAAGCGGAAAGCTTTATCAGACAAACCAGATCCGATGAGTACGGCAGACCCGGCAGGCACAGAAAATATCCGCCGGAATTCTGGCACAGAAATTATCCCGTCAGGGAAATTGCTTGTCCCACGAAAGCCGGTAAGGAACCGGGAAAGAAGAAAATCTCCTGGCCGAAACACCTGCGGTTTTTAATGGCTGTTTTGAGAAAAAGACCCGCCTTTGTCAGTATGTTTCTTGCCTATGCTCCTGTAATGGCAGTTTTGGTCGCATCCGTATGCCGGTATTCAGAATCGCAGGAATATATACCCGAATACAATCCCCATTTGCCGGTCTTTTTTGTCATGAGTATTGTTGTGGCACTTTTCTCAGGCCTGGTGTTCACGCTCGGCGAATTGAGCAGTGCTGCTCCTGAACGCAAAAGGGAATGGGTGACGGAAAGAAACAATGCCTCCTTTTTGTCCGCTCAACTGGCTGTCTTTATCCCGGGAGGCCTGCTTCAGGCTGTTTTGTTTGGGTTTATTTCTGTCTGGATTTTGCAACTGCAGTTTTTCTTTTTTCCGCTCACGCTGATGTACTTTGCTTTGTATGTGTTTTCTGCTGCAACTGGTTTGCTTTTATCACTTTTGTCCCGCGGCAGGCTGTGGGTTTATCTTCTTGTTCCGGTCTTATTGATTCCTCAGATACTTTTCAGCGGAGCAATGATACCATGGGAGCAGTTCCCCGGGAGAAATAAGGAAAATACAGCATTGCCGGTGAGCCGGATATTTGCCGCATCATGGGCTTATGAAGGATTGATTACCGAATGCCTTTATCAGCATCCCGAATCGGAATACCGGAAAGAAAAAGTATATTACCTGAGCCTGTTTTACCTGCAGGATGTGTTGCCGGCATGGCGGGAATTTTGTGAGAACGATACGACAAATCAAAACTGCGGAAAACTGCTGCTTGATGCTTTGCCGGTTGAAATTGCCGCACAAATTGATTCTCAACAGACAAACCGGCCTGAATTACTTGACCGGTATGTGAGCAAAGTGTTCAGCCTCAACTTGCAGGATGTTGAAAAACCAATACCGAAATCTTTTCCGGCGCTTTGGTATCCAGTGCAATTTGCCAGTAACAATGTTGTTGATCTGAAGGATGGGGAGCTTGTTTTATATACATATCCTTATTACCGAACCGGTAATCTGTTATCACCAAAAGCAGCCTTTGTTCAGGTGGCAGGACAAAAAGTCAGACATTTCCTGCTTTCCTTTGTGATGATTCTGATAATGGCAATCATCCAGTACTGTATTCTTTTCAACGCGGGAAAGAAGTGGCCATGGCTTCAAAAGACAAGCCGGGTAAAAAGATTGTAGTTTGGCTTTCCGAAAAAAAATTAAACATTTCTGTAGAGCTTCTCGTTTTGTGATGGTAACACATAAATCCAAATATTATGCAGAATTTGCAAAAGTTGTTGATTGTTTTGTCCGGACTTGCCATGCTTTTTATCCTCATTCCTGCTTGTGAGCCTGCAGATGATGACAGAATGCCGGATTTGATACCGGTACAGCTTCCGCAGGGTGCCCATGACAACAATATACTGGTACCTGAAGACTCTCTTCTGGTTTTGGAAAACCACAGAGAAGGCCTTGATTATCTGATTACGCGAAGGTCTGTGGTCAGGGGCGATTTGCAGATTGAACCGGGTGTGGAAATTGCTTTTGCTGAGGATGCAGCACTGGATGTCCGTGGTTCACTGAAAGCCGACGGAACCCCTGATGATTCCATTGTATTTACCGGTGAAGAAAAAGTGGCCGGAGCGTGGGGTTTTATTGCTTTTCTCTCTGAAAACGAAAATAACTTGCTCAATTATTGTGTGGTAGAATATGGTGGCGGGTTTGAATTTAGTCCACATGGTGATATCGCTTCTGTTTTTGTCGATGCAGATGCATCAGCCGCCATCAATAACAGCAGCATACGCAACAGCGGACGCTATGGCTTGCGTATCAGCAACCAGTCTGCGAGCCTGGGCTCTTTTGTCAACAACAGGCTAAGTGGCAATATGGTGCCAGTGTTTATTCCTGCCAATATGGTAGGTGCCATTGAGGGCGGTTCTTTTACCGGCAATGCTCAGGATGCCATTGTGGTTGGTACGGATGGTTTTAGCAATCCTGCGATTATTACTAATGATGTGTTGTGGGAGGATCACGCTGTGCCATATCATATAGACAAGCCTGTATATGTTGCTTCCGGCGTGCTTACACTAAGTCCCGGCATAACAATGGCCTTTGAAGATGCAGCTACGCTTACTGTCGGAGAATCAGATCAGGCAGGCCTGTATGCCGTTGGAGCTCCGGAAAAACCCCTGATTTTTACCGGAAAAACAAAAACAGCAGGTGCCTGGGGAGGTTTTGTTTTTGATCAAACTCAAAATCCGAACAACGAAATCGGTCACGCTGAAATAGAATACGCTGCTGATTCCGAAAATATGGGAGCAATCAGAATGTGGGATTCACCGAACCTCAATGTACATCATGTTCATTTCAATCATCTGGAGAATTGTGTGTTTTACGCTGCTCCCGAAGCATGTAACCCCAACCTCAATCTGGAGGAATCAGACAATACCCATGACAACACAGGTGGTGATTATTTTTGTGGACCGTGACTTTTCAACCTCCAAAATCCATTGTAAAAAAAATCTGACGGGATTGATCCTATTTTTTGTTTATTTGTTAGCCATTAATGAATACCGAAATAAAATTTGATTGATGCGATGCTGATATTACAAAACCAACCTTCAGTTTACCCTCTGGGTATCCGGATAGATGAACCAGTTACTATGATTACCGATGTGTTGGTAGCACTTGTTTGTTTTTATGCTTTTTACAAACTAATGCAGGTGAAAAGTGATTTGAAAATACGCAAATATCTGATGTTTTATTTTTTGGGCATGGGTATAGCCACTTTCATTGGCGGAGTGATTGGTCACGGATTTTTGTATGCACTGAGTTTTGGCTGGAAACTGCCTGGCTGGATTACCTCTATGCTGGCTGTAATGTTGCTTGAAAGGGCAGCCATAGAGCATGCAGAAGGCGTAGCTCCCCCAAAGGCCATTGTTTTTTTTAAATGGATGAATGTTGTTGAGTTGCTTACTTTCATGGCACTTACCTTTGCTTTCATGAATTTCCGCTTTGTTGAAATACACTCCGCCTACGGTGTTATGTTTGTGGTGGGATCATATTCTGTTTATGTCTTTTATAAAACAAGAAGCAGGGCCAGTAAAATTTTCATCTTTGCTGTGATTCTCGCTGTTATTTCCTCCATTATATATCTTAACAGGTGGAGTCTGGATATCTGGTTCAATTATCTTGATATTTCCCACACCCTGATGGCAGTGGCTGCCTTTATTTTCTATCGCGGTTCTCTGGTGATGATCGAAGAAAATAAAAGAGGGAAAAAGCCTGTCGCAGCCTGATTGTGCTGCTTTTAACTCTGTGATGTTGATAACTTAAAGCAGGGGATTGCATTATCAAAAACAGAAGTCTGTACTTTTGGATAAAAGCATTATTTATGAAAAAGTTACTTGTGTTTTTCCTTCTGATATCCTGCGTTTTTTCGCTTAAAGCACAGGAAACCCTCACTACTGAAATGTATATAGATGAATATGCAGATTGGGCGGTTGATGAGATGAAACGCACCGGTATTCCTGCTTCCATTACCCTGGCGCAGGGAATTCTGGAATCCGGCTCCGGCAACAGCCAGCTGGCCGTCGAAGCAAAAAATCATTTCGGGATAAAATGCCACTCCGACTGGATTGGGGAGAAGATTTACCATGATGATGATGCGGATCAGGAATGTTTCAGAAAATACAAAAATGCTTATGAATCATTTAAAGACCATTCAGAGTTTCTGATGAAATACTCTCGCTATGCATTTCTGTTTGATCTTGAGCCCACTGATTATGTCGGATGGGCCAGAGGACTGAAGAAAGCCGGCTATGCTACCAACCCTAAATATGCTGACATTCTGATCGGCCTGATAGAACGACATAACCTGCAGGAATACGATAAAGGTGTTAAACCGCAAACAGACAAGTTGCATGTGCTGGCTGATGGTACCGTCAGGAACAGGGTACAGCCTGGATTTTCCGATAATTGGGTGATTGATCCATATGATCGCGAAATTATTGAGAACAATGGTCGTCAACTGATTGTTGCCCGCCGGGGTGACAACATTACAGCCCTGGCACAGGAGTTTGACATGGCGGCCTGGCAATTGTATCAGTACAATGATATGAATAAGTCGGATGATATTTCGGCAGGACAGTTTGTTTATCTTGAGCCAAAACGTAATCGTGCTGACAGAGGATTTGAAAAGCATGTTGTTGAAGAAGATGAATCCCTTTGGGAAGTCAGTCAACGCTACGGAGTGAAAGAGAAAAAATTGCGCCGGCGTAATGGTCTGGGCAAAAATGATCGTGTGAAACCGGGTGATGAAATTTACCTGCGTACCGATGAAAACGGAAATACTTTCCTGGGATTGTTTTAAATCCGGCTGTATATCTTAAATTTTTTTGATTTCTCTGGCAGTACTCAGAATATTCAGGCCGGATAGGATCATCAGCAAAACAAAACCACCTGCCAGTATCAGAATGTTGCCGGAACTTTCAGCCGGCAGGATTGATTGCAGATTTTCCAGCCATATTTCGCGGAGTATGAAAAACGGAAGCAGACTTAAAGCAAACACAAGCAAGCTGATGATAATGTTGAGATTTCTGAATGGTGCCAGTATCTGGGAATGACTGTAGCCGAGTGCAATAAGATGATGAATATTCGTTTTATTTTTTTGCAGCAGCAGATGGGAGGAGAGAATAAACATCCATAAAGCCAGTAAACTGATGAATAGTCCGGTAGCCAGCACAATGACTGTAACGGTATTCAGGAGCATCCTTGCCTTACCGCTGTTGAGTTGTTCCTGGTTGTAATCATACTTGTTTTCTCTGATATATTCCAGTAAGTCTGGATTTGACGGATCCGGTGTGATAAGAATCAGACGTGAAACAGGTGGCTTTTTGTTGCCGAATTCAGAATTGGCATATTGCAGAAATGGCTCGGGAACAAGAATTGTATTGAGACGGTCGGAAAAACCTACAATTCTTGCATCAAACTGTGCCTGCTTGTCCCTGCCCTGAACTCTGACGTTGAAGGGAATCAGACCCGCAGCTTCTTCGGATATCTGCGGCAGATTCTGAGCAGTAGCAAAGCCAAAATTGTACAGGTTGAGATAGGATTTTGGTAAAATTACAGGGATGAATTCACTCGTTTCTGTCCACTTCCATGAATCGCTGTCCAAATCAATATAGCGGGAAGGTACAGATTCAAAAAACAACTCTGTATAAAACCCCCCGAGTTCCTTGTTTCTGGTATAGGCAGTAGCTTTGAAGCTGCTGGCTGTGAATGCAGCAAGGTCTTTTACAAAAGGCTGGTCCTTAATCTCTGCCATTTCCTTTTCGGAAAATGAAGGCTTATCCCGCTTCCTGAGTAGCTGTCCTGTTGTTGTAAGAGGGGATACCTCCTTGCTTATGATCAGATGTTCGGTCTGCCAGAGATCCTCACCTGAAAAAACCGGACGGATATCTGCATAAAAACGTGCAGTAAGCATGATAATGCTAAACCCGGCAAACATCACAGTGATGATCAACAACATTTGTGAAACCTTAAATTCCTGCCGCAATACTTTCCAAATCATAATCTGATAATTTTATCAAAACCTGGTTCATGATCAGTCAGACTGGTTAATATCATGCCGGCATTTCTGTGTCTGACTTCTTTTTTCAGAATATCAGTGATGATGTCCTTATTGCTTTTGTCCAGATGAGAAAAGGCTTCATCCAGCAATAAAAAACGAAATGGTTGACATAAGGAACGAATGATAGCAAAACGCTGTTTTTGCCCGAAGGAAAGCAATCCTGCAGGTTTGTGCTGATGATCAGCAATACCGCAGGCTTTCAGATACTCCTGAATTCCGGATTCGTCCATATAGCTGGTGAGATTGTTTTTTATGCGTATGTTTTCTATGCCACTGAGATGTTCAAATAGCCACAATCCCTGCGGTACCAAAGCAAAATGTTCCCTGCGCAGGGCAATACGCTGCCTGTGTGTGAAGTCTCTGCTGTTACGGCCATCAATTAGCAGGTTTCCCTGATAATCGCTTCGCAGACCGTAAATCAGATTGATCAGGGTAGTTTTTCCTTTGCCGGATTCAGCATATATCAGATAATCATGCCCCGGCAGAAATGAAATATCCCTTCTCCATACCTGAGAATCTTCCATGGGAAGTTCTTCAAGTGGAGAAGGGATAATGTTGTGTAACTCAATTGCCATAGATACTACTGTGCATCCATTTCTTTTTCCAGTTCTTTCAGCATGGCTTCTACATCTTCTTCTTTGATGGTGTCCATGATTTTTTCTGCTTCCTCCCAGTCTTCCTCTCTGAGTTGTTCTTCTGCCCACTCTTCTGAGTATTCCCGTGACCCTCCAAGCATTGGCAAGCGGTTCATTGCTCCGGTTTCTTCAAGGAGTTCCGACATGTCGGTGATGCTCATGTCCCGGATATCTTCGTTGACACGCATTTTGGTAATCATGGTAAACTGGCCGGCCTTCTTATCCCAGTCAAAATGCATATGAGCAAAATTGTCATCCAACTGAACTTCCAGCATTTTTTCCATCATGGTAATTTCGGTTTCAAGATTTTCAATATTGCTGGAAAACCAAAGGTTGAAATCCATGGCATTTTCGTAAAATTCTGAAAAATCCTTATTTTTCATAATGCTCTTACTGACTTTCTGCTGCATGAACTCTTTGGCTTTTTCCTCCAGATCGGCTATGCCGTTGCTACCCAGAACCATAACTTTGGTCTTGTCCCAAATAGCGATGCCCATGGGGAATCTTACTTTTTTGTAACCGTCTTCGTCCTCGATCTTTAGCTCAAATTCCATTTCCTTTGCTACTTTTTTGAGAACTTCTTCAAAAGTGGAAGCTTTTTTGAGCAGCATACTGGTGCCAAAAATCATGTAATCATCAAGCGGCGCAGCAAATGCAAATATCTCTTCGTACATATCTATCCCGCTAGTGGTTGGATCTTCAATGAAATCTTCCAGAATATTCGCCATGACTTTACTGTCCTCACGGACTTCTTTCATAAATTCACGAAAATCTTCATTGTTTTGAATGTCTTCCACTACCTCATCACGGTTTTCTTCGTCCGGATTAAAGGTAATTACTGCAAATGCATCGCCGGGAATGGTGTTGATGTGCTCGGGTTGTTTGCTGCAGGATGTGATCAGAATCGTTGCTGCTACAGCAAAAATCATTGGATTGATAATTTTTTTCATAGTGATTGGTTTATAAAGGTTTTGTAAAATCGCACTAATATAATGATAAATTTTGTTTTTTTGGTTTGTTATGATGATTTTCAAATCTGTTGTTTCAATAGGATAAGCTTCTGAAATTTTTGTAACTTCGTCCAAAACGATAAAAACGATGAGAAATATCCCTTTTGATGTACTTGAGAATTTTATGCAACAATGTCTGATGAAAAAAGGCGTACCTGAGGCTGATGCAGCGATTGTTGCAGATGTGTTGATAAGCGCCGATAAACTTGGTATAGATTCCCACGGCATTAACCGTCTCAAACCCATTTATCTGGATCGTATTGATGATGGTATACTGAAGCCTGAAACCACGGTGGATGTGATAAAAGAGTTTGGTGCTACAGCTGTTCTGGACGGCAATAACGGCATGGGACATGTCATCAGCAAAAAAGCAATGCAGATGGCCATTGATAAAGCAAGGGAACAGGGTATCGGTATGGTGGCCGTACGGAATTCTTCCCATTACGGAATTGCCGGTTATTATGGTATGATGGCAGAAAAAGAAAATATGATCGGCATCACCGGAACCAATGCGCGCCCATCCATTGCGCCTACTTTTGGTGTTGAGAACATGCTTGGTACCAACCCACTGACTTTTGTGATGCCCAGCGATGAAGATTTCCCCTTTTTTCTGGATTGTGCCACATCTGTGTCACAGCGCGGAAAATTTGAATATTACGAAAAACACGGCAAAGAGCTGCCGGAAGGCTGGGTGATAAACCGGGAAGGAAAAACCATGACAGATCCCAAAGCTGTTCTCAAAGCCCTGGTTGATAAGGAAGCTGCACTCACACCGCTTGGGGGCATAGGCGAAGATGGCGGTGGATACAAAGGATATGGTTATGCTACCGTGGTGGAAATACTCTCTGCTGCTCTGCAAGGCGGTGGTTTTATGCACGCTCTCTCCGGTATGAGCGACGGTAAAAAAGTTCCCTACAGGCTTGGCCATTTCTTCATCGCCATAAACATTGAAGCATTCAACGACATAAAATCTTTCAAACGCATTACCGGCGATATCTTGCGCAGTTTGCGGAAATCAAAGAAAATGCCGGATCAGAAACACATTTATACGGCTGGTGAAAAAGAGCATCTTAGTTATCTGGAGCGTGCTGTATATGGAGTTCCTGTACCGCCTGCCCTGTTTGAAGAAATGAAAGGGCTATGGAAAGAATTTGGACTAAAGGATTTTGATAAATATTTCAAATCATGACAGAACATCAGGGACGTTTTCCGTCAGCCACAGGGCAACATGTGTTTTACCGCATATGGATGCCGGAAACAGAGGCCAGAGGCGTGCTTCAGATTGTGCATGGCATGGCAGAACATTCAGCCCGTTATGCGGAATTTGCCGGGTATATGTGCAAAAATGGTTTTATTGTGGCTGCCAATGATCATCCCGGGCATGGTGTGACCGGTAGCGAGGCAGGAAAAACCGGCTATTTTGATGAGAAAAACGGCTGGAATAAGGTATGCCAGGATCTGAAACGTTTTAATGATCAGTTGCAGGAAACCTACAAATTGCCGGTTTATCTTCTGGGACACAGTATGGGAAGTTTCTTTGTTCGTTGTCTCATGATACGCCATCCGCGCATGGCAAAGGCCTGGGTGCTGTCGGGAACCGGAAATCTCACCCTGCCTGAAAGACTGGGAGGCTTTGCCCTGGCTAATCTGAGCCTCTTTTTTAAAGATCCCGAACAAAATGCCGGCTTCCTGCACAAACTCAGTTTTGGTGCGTATAACAAAAAGTTTAAAGATGAAAACAGCGAATATGCCTGGATTTGTTCCGATAAATCCGTAGTGCAAGCCTATACAAGGGATCCCTGGTGTGGCTTTGTGGCCAGCGGAGCTTTTTATCGCGATTTGTTGTATGGCATCAATGTGATTCACAGAAAAAGAGAACTCCGTAAACTGCTAAAAGGCTTGCCGGTACTACTGATTTCCGGTGCCGATGACCCCGTTGGGAATTACGGCATCGGTGTCAAAAAAGTTAAGCGCCGTTTTGAGAAATTTGGCGTAGCACCAGATATGATGATTTATCCCCACCTGCGCCATGAGGTTCTGAACGAAGAGGGAAAAGCCCTCATCTGGAGAGATGTTCTGGATTTTATGGAAAGAAACTAAACATGCTCAGTATTGCCAGTTTTGAATATTTTCAGAAGGAGTGTTGGATTGTTGTCATGAAAATACCTGCTATTAAAAGGATAAACCCTGGCTCACCAGCCAGGAAATATTATTTGCAACTGATTGCAAGCACTGAATTCCGGTATAGACATTGCTGCTTCGGGTTTTGTGATAATTTTTCGCTCTGTGGGCAACCTCCTTTTGTTTTGTCTGCTCATTCTTATCTGGCTTGATAACTTGTCGATGAGGGTTTCAAATTCATGACCGCAATTTCTGCCTGCTCCAGGATCGTTGGTGTTGTTCTTTTTCGCAGATATGAATTGGTTTTTTAATCATCAGATATGCAATCATCATAAAAAAATTAGGTTCTACTGCAATTTCCGTGGAATATTTTATCAAATATAATATCAGGGCTAAAGCCCATTGTGTTTTTCGCCTTAAAAACCCCGCCCTAAAGGACGGGTTTTTTTTGATGAATATGCCTTCGAGTAATTAACCCTGGCCTTCAGGTCAGGGTGATAAGCACATGAAAGATGGAATGGGCTTTAGCCCTGATATTCTAATTCGTTATTTTCACTCAAAATTAATAATTCAATCATTACCCACTCCTGTCTGCCTTAGGCATGTGAATTTGATGTAGAACCAAAGAATATGACTATCTTTGGGTGAACAGGCTATCCGCTGGCTGGCGGATTTAGTTCAAGAAGTAATGAGAAACAAAGGATGAAATTGATGGATTTTAAACAACATAAAACGTTATAAATGAAACGGCAACCTGATAGGAAAGTGCATCGAAATGCCAAACGCTATATGCACGCAATTGCAAGCAGGCCTGAGAGCTGGAGGTTTTACCGGACAATTGAATATAATAACACATTCACTAATGATTAGCTAAATAAAAAGAATATGCAAATAAAAAAAATCCTGGTTTTCGTTATTATGTTCTTTATATTTTTAATCCAAGCCAATGGACAAAAAAAAGATACAGTAAAATGGAACGATAGAAAATGTGCAGTTGCTCTTACTTATGATGATGCTTTGGGTTGTCATCTTGATATTGTTGCACCCTTACTTGACTCATTAGGATTGAATGCAACATTTTATGTCTATGGAAATGCCGTTTCTTTTCATAATAGAATTGAAGAATGGCGGAGTCTGGCAAATAATGGGCATGAACTGGGTAATCACTCGTTATTTCATCCGTGTAACAGTAAAACAAAAGGAAATGAATGGGTGAAATCAGATTATGATATGGATAATTATTCGATTAACCGAATTCTGGATGAAATCAGACTAGCCAATACATTGTTTCAACTTGTTGATGGTGAGACAGAAAGAACTTATGCCTATCCATGTGGCAATAAATTTGCCGGAGACTCTTTATATATGTCTGATTTACATTCAGATTTTATTGCTGCCCGTGGAGTTACTCCTGGCATGAATTCTTTAAACAATATAGATTTATTTAATATCAGAGCTATTCCTGTTGATGGTTACTCTTATGATGAACTCGTTGGGTTTATCAATAAAGCCAGGAAGAAAGAAATGTTAATTGTGTTTGTTTTTCATGGTATAGACGAGGGGCATTCATCAGTGCTTGATAAAAATGAACATCGAAAATTACTTGAATATTTAAAGGAAAACAGAGATACCATTTGGACAGCACCTGTAATTGAAATAGTTAATTATATCAATGATAGCTCATCTGGCAACACCCAATAAAAAACATAATAAAGAAAGTAGCAAACCTGGCTGGCAGGCAGGTTTGAGCTATATAAGATTGAAAAAACCACTGGCATTTTGATGGTTTGGGGCTTCGAAATGCCCTGTGTTTCTTACGGCAAACGGTTGCCGAACAGTAAGAAGAGTATCCCTATAATAAACAATTGTAGTTGAATGCGTTAATTGATTTTCAGATATTTGCGAAATCTTTAATAGTGATTTCCTTTGTTTAGGAAAACTGAAATATGTAAAAATTCATAGCTGGCCAGGATTTTAATCAAGGGACATATTGCATGAATAGATTGCACTTTCTTATGAGAGGTTTTTTTCTGCCTGATAAGGTCAGGTATGAGCAGCTGACTGATGTTATTTCCCGATGTATTTTCCCGCCCTGCAATATCTTGTTTTTACACTTCAGCTAACCAATATCTTCAAATCGTTTTACAGGCATTTCTATGGCCAGGCTGCAGCGAAATGAGCCCTTGTGGCGGTCAGTATGTTTACAGACAACTTCCATTTCCTGTATTGTAATGCCTTTCTTGAGTGTATCCATCAGCAACTTTTCATTAACGCCGGTTTTTTTATGCATGTCCGTGGCTATTTCCTTTACCAGATTGCGCTTGGCTACATTGAGCGCTTTCTCCTGGGCCATATCGCGTCTTTGACTGAAAGCCACACCGCTGGCACGGTAAAAGCTGTTATCCGAAGATATCTTTTCGCATGGAAGTTTGCGGTTACATCCCGCGGAAACCATCACAATAGCCGCCAGGAGAAGAAATAATCCTTGTTTGCTTTTCATCATTTCTGATTTTCTGATCTGGTCGGTTTATCTGTTTTGATTTTTTTTTCAAATCTGTCAATCATTCTCATGGAAATGAAGTAGCTGACATAAATCAGGACGGGCCAGGCGATCAGTTGTAATATTTCATATGTGTATTTCATGTCTGTTCGGATTTTGATTAGTAAACATGTGAATTGTCTTTGTCCTCAAGTTCTTCCTTATTGATTTTGTTCTTGTTGATGGAGCGCCATGCCAGGGCAATGTATGCTACCACAAAAGGAATCAGTAAAGAAACTATGCTCATTACTTTCAGGGTAAAGAGGCTGGAGGAAGCATTCTGTATGGTCAGGGATGAGTTCAGATCATAAGTGGAGGGGTAAAATGCTGTATTGTTGAATCCGGCCACGAAGAAAAATGACATCACCACCAGCACAATTCCCGGTCCTGTAATCCAGAACGCCTTGTCGCCGGCATCCTTCTTCAGAAGGGTTCTGAAAACACCAAACAGTACGGCAGCTACACCCAGAATAAACAAAATGAGCGCCACCGGCATTTCCAGATAGTTGTGCAGATATTTGTACGCTTCCCTGCTTACGTCTCCTGTTTCCGGGTTTACTGCAAAACCGTCTTTAAGCAACAATGCGGTAACAAATGTCAGGAAAAACAGGAGAAAGAAAGGAGTGTTGTATCCCAGATGTTTTTTTGCTTTTTTGATCAGGCTCTCATCATCAATGACATGGATGAAGTACAAAATACCCGAAATTCGGGAAAGGAAAACCAGGGTAAAGCCAAGTGCGAGGTTGCGCCAGTCGGCCAGGGATTCCAAACCCCGCCAGTCATTTTGCCAGAAGCTTTCGCGAATATCGCTGTCAACCATCAGGAAATCATTGCCGGTGAAAAAAGTTCCCACGGCAATGCCCAGCAGGAAAGGACCGAACATGCCATTGATCCACAGCAGGGAATTGAAGAATTTTTTCCCGTAAATATTTCCTGACTTGGTTCGGTATTCATAGCTGAAAGCCTGAATTGTGAACGAAAGTAAAATAGCAAGCCACATCCAGTATGCGCCGCCAAAACTTGTGGCGTAAAACAGAGGGAAAGATGCAAAAAATGCACCACCAAATGTTACCAGGGTTGTGAATGTTGTTTCCCATTTTCTGCCCATGGCATTGAGCATCATGGTGCGTTCATTGTCATCACGGGTCATGCTGAAAATCAGCGACTGTCCGCCCTGAACAAAGAGCAGGAAGACAAGCAATCCGGCCAGCAGGGCTATCAGCACCCACCAGTATTGTTGCAATGCAAGATGTGAAATGGCTGTGGTTATCATACGTTATTCCTCCCTGGTTTTTTGTTCAACTTCTTTTTTAGCCGGGCCTTTTTTGATGGCGCGGGTCATGATGTTCAGCTCGGCAATCAGCAATCCGGTAAAAATCACAGCAAATATCCAGAATGTTAGTTGCACTGAATTGGATGATATGTTGGTGACAGCGGCAGAAACAGGCATAAGATCCTGGACAATCCAGGGTTGTCTGCCCACTTCAACAACGACCCAGCCGGCTTCGCTGGTAATGAAAACCATTGGAATTGATATGATACCAAAGATAAACAATGGTTTGCCCCATTTGATTTTTTCTATTTTGTTGGTGATGGCAAGCCAGAGGAAAACAAGGAAAAGCAGAATGTACAGGAAGCCTGTGGCTACCATATAGTGAAAACAGTAAAAAACCAGTGGAACATGAGGCACCAGTTCTTCTTTGGTTTGAATATAGCCATATCCAAAGTGGTCGTAATGTTTTTCAAACAGCGCCAGTGAGTTTTTGGCCGTTTCCGTATCGCCTGATTTCCGGGCTTCTTTGTACTTTTTCAATGCATTGACAGCAGTATCACCGCGTGCCATGCGCTCTTCTGCCGGCATTATGCCGTATTTTTCACTTCCATTGAGCAGATCCTCAATGCCAGGTACATATGCATCGGTATCGCCAAAGCTGAGCCATGACAGCATTTTGGGAAAGGCAATCTGAAAATTGAGGGCTTCCTGTCCATCGTTGATTTCTTTTTTGTGATTGAGTATACCGATGCCAATCAGATCGGCACCTTCGCTACCCTGGTACAAACCTTCCATGGCTGCCAGTTTCATGGGCTGCTTGTCTGCCACTTCCTGGGCAGAGCCATGGCCCGTGTAAATTACTGCCAGCAGGGAAATAAAACCAAATACAGAGGCAATGATGATGCTTCGTTTTGCCAGCAATTGTTCGCGTTTTTTGAGCAGAAACCAGCTGGAAACCCCAATGACAAAAATGGATCCCAGCACATAGCCGCTGGTGATGGTATGCGTGAATTTGTTGATTGCTACCGGGCTGAGGAATACTTCCCAGAAATTCACCATTTCGTTGCGGGCCGTGTCCGGATTAAACTCCATCCCGACAGGGAATTGCATCCAGCCGTTGGCTACAAGTATCCAAAGGGCTGAAAGATTGGCTCCCAAAGCGGTTAGCCAGGTGGCTGTCAGGTGAAACTTTTTGCTCACTTTATTCCATCCAAAAAACATCACTGCAATGAAAGTGGATTCTATAAAGAATGCCATGATGCCCTCAATGGCAAGTGGTGCACCAAAAATATCTCCGACAAACCAAGAATAATTTGACCAGTTTGTACCAAACTCAAATTCAAGAATCAGTCCGGTGGCTACCCCAAGAGCAAAGTTGATTCCAAAGAGCTTCATCCAGAATTTTGTGATGCGTTTCCATTCGGGATCGCCCGTTTGAACATACCGGGTTTCCATAAAGGCAATGATGAACAGGATACCGAGGGTAATCGGCACAAAAATCCAGTGATACATGGCAGTGAGTGCAAACTGTGCCCGTGACCAGTTTACCAGCGCCCAGTCAATGCTTAGTAGTGTCATTGTTTGTTTTTTTATTCGTTAGTTGTTCCAATACATGCTCACCACGTTCCTGATCCGAATCAAAGTTTTTGTTTAGATAATTTGGGAAAAAGATAAAACGTATGAGGATGAAAATTACAATACCTTTAAATAAAATGATGGCCCATAATTGTTTACCCCAGCGGGGCATGTTGCGGAATCCCTGATAATAAAACTGAAAAATCCTTTTAAAAACCGACATAACTGATCTTATCTTGAAATCAAATATAAAGTTTTTTTTCTATATCCCAGCAGGTTTTTACATCGGAGCCATATATCCAATGCATATTGATATGGCAGGCATTATTCATGAATTTTTCATGTTCATGGTTCAGGTGTGTATTGTGCGGTACGACCTGCAGGGTGGTATCCTGGGCTTGCTACAACGCAAACCTGGCTGAGGCGGTGAACTTCAATCCGGTGCTATTTACATCAAGAGAGCGAATTTCTTATCACTTAAAAATACGTTGAAAAAAACCTTTGGGCATTTCGCCCGGCTTGCGCATAAATTGCATCAGGTCTTGATGCATTGCTTCGGCAGAATCGTAGCGCTCATTCAACCCATCTTTGAGGATTTCCGTTATCCTCTCAGGCGGTAATTTGGAAGGGGAGATGTGAAACTTCTGTTTTGCTGCTGCCTTCCGGAAAATCTCATAAAACCTGGGGTACATTTTGGCAGGTCGTCGTGGCATGTCAGATATCTGTCTTGTGATAATGGCTGCCGGGTTGTCAGCATAAAAAACAGGCTGGCTGGTGAACATTTCCATCATTACCAGGGCAAGGCTGTATAAATCAGAGCGTTCATCTGTGAGGTCTTCCCGGTTCAGAACGACTTCCGGAGCTGCATACAGAATGGGGAAGGGGTGTCGTTTTTTGCTTCCGGGAAAAAGTGGTATGCCGTCGTTTGTTTTTGATAAACCAAAATCAATCAGCTTAACATCGGGATGATGCCAGTCGATATCGCCGGTGCCGGGTTTATATGCTACCAGAATATTTGATGGCTTTATATCACGGTGAATGATGTTTTTCCGGTGAATAGCGGCAATGGCATCCAACAGTGGAATTAACAGGCGGCAGGCCAGAAGGGAATTGTGTTTGAAATCACCCCGCTTTATCAGGGTTTTGAGGTCTGTGCCGTGGATATATTCCTGGATAATGAAATATGTATCCCTGGTTTTTATCAAATCAATCGCTCTGACAATGGCCGGATGCTTAATCCTGATACCGGCTTCGACAAGAAAACGGTAGCGGGCCTGATCATCTTCTGCCAATCTTGGGTTCAACTGTTTGATAATGACCCTTTTTGCACTGCTGTCTGCACCCAGATATGTGGTGGAGAATTTCCCGGCCGACAGAATGGTTTCTTCTTTGTCCGGGAAGAAAAGATATTCGCTGTTAATTCCTTTGAGTATTTCCGGTTTCATAGAAATCAATGACTGTCATAATATTCCCTGGCGCGGCTGCCCCACTGATCATCACTTTGCATGATGTCCTGATTGTAGAGGTCATTATTTCGTTTACTCAAATAACGTTCCCAGTTTGGGGTTTGCAATTCCCCGCGTACATTGGAATGCAATAATTCATAATCTTTTCCGGCAAGATTGGGATTGTAAAATACAAATTTCTTGTTGCGCTGATCTCCGGCTCTGTAATACGACCATATCTCATATGGATATGCACTGGGTTCGTGATCATTGGAATAGGCATCATTGGGCGGCCCGTACTCCAGATATACTCTGCCTCTGTCGGTTTCAAATCCGTGTTTGTTGCGAGTAGCGAAGAGCTTTTCTGTGATGCCAATCTGTTTTCGGTATACCTTCCATTCTCCGCCGGGATCCTGAGGATTTTTGTCATACCAGAAAGTGTAGAAAAATCGCTTCATAAAGTTTAGATCAGTGCCCTGCATTTCCCTGTCAATAAAACGCTTTTCTCTTTCATTGGCGATGGGGCGCAAGCTACTGATGTAATAAATCAGGGAGTCTTTGTTGTCCATTTTGCCGGCAAACATTTTGTTCATTTCAAAATTGTCCATATCCTCAAGTTCTGCCAGATCAACGGGTTTGCTGCGTTGAATAAAGTAAGCAGTCTGAGCAAGGATTTCATTTTCTTTGCTTATGGCTTCAACCATCACTTCGTAATTGCCGGATCTAAGATCACTGATGTCAAGTTGTCCTGTAACCGGAGTGATTGCTTTGGCTTCCATGCGTTTATGGCGTCCAATGCTTTCTACAGTTTCTTTGTTTTCGTATTCACTAATGTAATATTTCAAAAGGTAAGGTTCTCCAATGGCTTTATCAGCATTATACAATTCAATGTAAAAATTCAGTTTATCAATATTGCCGGGATAGAAATTCGATACATAAGGAACCATTTTTAACCCGCTTTTTGTTAAAACTGATGCCTCATCACTTTTTGTGAAAGATTCCACAGGCTGAAAACCTGAAAAAGCCAGCTTTCCATCAGGGAAGTTGAGATTGAACTCATCTTCTATCAGGTAAGAACTTGTTGTTTTATTGGCATCCCTGATGATGACTTCCAGATCATACCTGCCTGGTTCAAGTGGTATGCGTTGAACATCAACAAAGTTTGGGCGTTTTTTAAGAGAATCTTCAATCACCGGACTGTTGATGATGTGTTTTTTGAATGATCGAATGCTGTCATTCTGTTTAAACAGCATGGTGATTTCAATATTGGCCTGATAGCCTTTGTCGGTTTTTACAAAGGTAGCTGTACGACCGATTGTACTGAGATAAGTTTCAATATAGGGTCCTTCAGGCGAATCGAATCCGGCATGATGGAAATATGCCTCCAGGCTTTGGGCACTGGCAGAAAATGTTGTCAGTGCAGCGATGAAAAAGATTACCAGCGGTTTCATAATATATCATTTTAAGGTTAAACGAAAATAATGATATTTTGTTTTACAGCAGATGTCTTTGAACTTCTTTCAGGAAAGTGTCATAATAATTGCTGTTGGCTGCCACAATTTCGCCGCCGAAAACGAATTTGTCTCCACCTGTAAAATCACTTGTTTTTCCGCCTGCCTTCTGCACCAAATATGCTCCGGCTGCTACATCCCAGGGTTTGAGGCTGTATTCGTAAAAAGCTTCAAATCTGCCACATGCTACATACGCCAAATCTGTGGCTGCACTACCTAAACGTCTTAGGCCCTGAGATTGATGCATGAAAAAGTTCAGGCTTTCCATATATTTTTCCAGACGGGTGAAATCATTGTATGGAAAGCCGGTTGCAATCAGTGACTGATTGTGTTCCGACTGGTCTGATACTTTGATTGGTCTGTCATTGAGGTATGCGCCTTTGGCATCTTCATGAGCATAAAAAACTTCGTTGAGGCTGATTTCATAGATGATACCCAGAATTGTTTTCCCTTTATGTTGTAGTGCTATGGATATAGCAAAGGGTGATACTCCGTGAATGTAGTTGGTTGTGCCGTCAATGGGATCAATAATCCATTTGTATTCGGCGTTTGAATCCGCAACGGTGTTTTCTTCTGCTATGAAACCGGCATTCTGAATCAGCGGAGTTAAAAAACCAATCAGCCGTTGTTCAGCTTCTTTATCAATGCTGGTGACAAAATCATTGATGCCTTTTTGTTCAATCTTATCAAGGGTGATTTTCTTTTGCTGTTGTTGGATAAATTTCCCGGTCTGTACAACAATTTGGGTGACCTGGGTGCATAAAAATTTTAAATTCATTGATTTACTTCTTTGGAGATAAAAATACCATTTTCATTGATGCTTTCCAAATAAACATGCTTTATACGATTGATCAGCTTTTTATCTTCCGGAACGGCTACGCGCAGGTAGTTATCAGTAAAGCCGTGGATGTATCCGTTTTGAACCGACGATTCGAAAAGTACCGGCCGTGTCTGATTTTGCTGGGATTTGTAAAAACAGGCTTCTTTTTCCCGGCAAAGCTGATGAAAAGCAAGGCTTCGTTCTTTGCGGATGCGGTGCGGCACTGCCGGCTTAATTGTAAGGGCAGGGGTGTTTTCCCGTTCTGAATAGGTGAATACATGAACAAAGGAAACGTCCAGACTTCTGACAAACTCCAGGGATTCCTGAAACAGGATTTCGGTTTCTCCGGGAACCCCGACAATGAGGTCTATACCAATGAAGGCATCAGGCTTTGTTTTTTTTATTTTGCTGATTCTGCCGGCAAAAAGACGGGTATCGTATCTGCGACGCATGAGCCTGAGCATATTGTCTGATCCGCTTTGCAGAGGAATGTGAAAGTGAGGCATGAATTTCGGGTGAGAAAGTACGAATTCAATGATTTCATCATCGAGTAAATCCGGTTCTGTACTGGAAAGTCTGTATCTGTCTATATCATCAATCCCGCCAAGTGCCCTGAGAAGCTGCAGGAAGGTTTCTCCTGTACTTTTTCCAAAATCAGCAATGTTGATGCCAGTCAGTATGATTTCCCGGAAGCCCTGTTCAGCAATTCTGCGGGCTTGTTCTACCAGTTCATTGACCGGCAGGTTACGGCTTCTACCACGTGCCAGCGGGATTGTACAATAGCTGCAATGATTGTCGCAGCCATCCTGTACTTTAAGAAAACTGCGCGTGCGTTCTCCTGCAGACCAGGCTGATAAGAAGCCGGTGGATTTTCGGATATCAGAATGCAGAATTTTTGTTTTCCTTTGTTTTTCAAGCTTATCGCCCATCTCTGCGACAAGGTTTTTTTCACCGGCACCCATGATGTAATCCACCCCATCTATAGAAGAAATATCATCCGGCTTGAGCTGAGCATAGCAACCCGTTACCACAATAATAGCATGCGGATTTGTGCGTATCGCTTTTTGAATTGCCTTCCTGCTTTTTTTGTTGGCAGTTTCAGTTACAGAACACGTGTTGATAATGTATATGTCAGCTTCCTGCCTGAAAGGTACCAGATGATATCCGTATGGTTCGAATCCTGTAGCCATGGCAGAGGCTTCAGCAAAATTAAGTTTGCATCCAAGAGCATAATATGCAATGCGTTTATTTGTCATCAACCGGCTGTGTTTGACAGTTCATCTTTGAGAAAGTCTGCCGTGAATGTGTTTGCTTTTTTGACAATTTCTTCAGGCGTTCCTGTGGCCATCAGTTCTCCGCCATTTTTGCCACCTTCCGGCCCCAAATCAATGATGTGGTCGGCCAGTTTGATTACATCAGGATTGTGTTCAATAACAAGAATGGTATTGCCTTTATCAGCCAATTGTCCCAGTACATTCATCAGTACCTGCACATCTTCAAAATGCAGCCCCGTGGTAGGCTCGTCAAGGATATAGAATGTTTTGCCGGTATCTTTTTTCATCAGTTCCGATGCCAGTTTTACACGTTGTGATTCACCTCCCGACAGACTGGTTGAGGACTGTCCAAGTGTGATGTAGCCCAGTCCAACATCCTGCAAAACCTTCAGTTTCTTTTGCAATTTGGGGATGTTTTCAAAAAATTCGACAGAACGGTTAACCGTAAGATTGAGTACATCGTTGATGGATTTTCCCCTGTAGCGCACCTGCAGCGTTTCCTTATTGTATCTTTTGCCATGACATTCGCTGCATTCAACATAGACATCGGGCAGAAAATTCATTTCAATTGGTATGCTTCCGGCACCTTTGCATGTTTCGCATCTGCCGCCTTTGACATTGAAAGAAAACCTGCTAAGCTGATAGCCACGGATTTTGCTTTCGGGCAGTTGAGCAAAGAGTTTTCTGATATCAGTGAAAATGCCGGTATAGGTAATGGGGTTTGATCGTGGGGTGCGTCCCAATGGGGCCTGATTGACTTCAATGACCTTGTCAATGTTTTCAAGGCCGTGTATTTTGTCATAATCCAGTGGCATCTGATGGGATCTGTAAAAATGTTTGCTGAGGGCAGGGTATAGTGTGTCGTCTATTAAACTGGATTTTCCTGAACCCGAGACACCGGTAATACAGAGAAGCTTGCCAAGAGGAAAACTTACATCAATATTCTTCAGATTGTTTCCCCGGCATCCTTTGATGGTAAGTTTTTTTCCATTGCCTTTTCTGCGTTTATCAGGCACATGAATCCGCTTCCTGCCTGATAGATAATCTGCGGTCAGACCTTCACTCTGCCTGACTTCCTCGGGAGTTCCCTGAGCCATAATTTTGCCTCCGTAGTTGCCGGCTCCCGGTCCCAGGTCCAGTACGTGGTCAGCGGCTTCTATCATAGCCTGATCATGCTCCACCACCATAATTGAATTGCCTTTGTCACGCAGGTTTTTTAGTGAATTGATAAGCCTGTGATTGTCCCTCTGATGTAGTCCGATACTGGGTTCATCAAGGATATACAAAACATTTACAAGCTGTGATCCTACCTGAGTTGCCAGCCGGATGCGCTGTGCCTCTCCGCCTGATAAGCTTTTTGCAGGACGATCAAGGGCCAGATATTCCAACCCGACATCCAGCAGGAAACCCAGCCTGCTGCGGATTTCTTTTAACACTTCGGTGGCGATTGTCTTTTGTTTCTTACTGAGGTGCTTTTCTACTGTCTCAAACCAGACGGAAAGCTCAGAGAGCTCCATATGTGCCAGTTCTGCGATGTTTTTATTATGTATGCGGAAATGCAGGGATTCCTTTTTCAGGCGCTGTCCCTTGCAGACCGGACATGTTTTGTTGTGTACAAATTGTTCACTCCACTTGTTTTTGCTTTTGAGGTTTTGTTCCTCGCCGGATTTTTTTTCCAGCAGACTGAGGATCCCGTCGAAACGAAGCTCATATTTGGATTCTCCACCCAGTGGAGTGTTTTGCAATAGCAGCGGTTTTTCCGTGCCATAGAAAATTTCATTTATGGCTTTTTCGGGCAGTTTTGACAATGGGGTGTCAAGATTGGCCTTGTACCGTTTCACCAAAGCTTCAAGTTGCCAGAACAGCAACATGTTTTTGTATTTGCCAAGAGGTGTAATTCCACCCTGTCTGATACTTAGCTCCGGATTCGGGATTATTTTTTTTGGATCAAAATCCTTTACCACACCCAGTCCGCTGCATTTTGGACATGCTCCTTCGGGAGAATTGAATGAAAAACTATGAGGTGCGGGTTCATTGTATGAGATTCCCGTGTCTGGACACATTAGATGTTTGCTGAAAAACCGGGTTTGCTCATTTTCAATCTCATACAGCATGGCAATGCCTTCACCCATATCAAGTGTCAGTTCCAGACTTTTTTTTAGTCTGCCCAGGCTTTTTTCATTGATTTTCAGCTTGTCAACCACCACCTCCACATGATGAATTTTGTAGCGGTCAAGCATCATGCCCGGGCTGATGTCTGTTATCTTACCATCTACGCGTACCTGCAAAAAACCTTTTTGACGAATGCGCTCAAACAATTCCTGATAATGTCCTTTTCTGCCGCGAACAACGGGACTGAGGAGTATGATCTTTTTGTTATTGTAGTCGTTTCGTATGATCTCCCGGATTTGATCTGTACTGTATCGTACCATTTCTGCTCCTGTTTTGTAGGAGTATGCTATACCGGCTCTGGCATACAGCAACCTCAGGTAATCATATATTTCAGTGATTGTTCCTACCGTAGAGCGGGGATTTTTGCTTGTCGTTTTCTGTTCTATGGCAATAACAGGGCTAAGACCTGTTATTTTGTCCACTTCGGGGCGTTCCATCTTACTGAGAAACTGTCTGGCATATGCCGAAAAAGTTTCCAGGTAACGGCGCTGCCCTTCAGCATATATAGTGTCAAAAGCCAGTGATGACTTCCCGCTTCCACTGAGTCCGGTTACAACCGTAAGTTTGTATCGCGGAATACTGCAGGAGATATCTTTTAAATTATGGGCTCTGGCACCCTCAATGTCAATGTATGTTTCCATCTGCTTCATCAGCCTTCCTGTGATCTGTGATTACTAAGCACAAGAGATATCTTATGTTTATTCTTTTTCGCGTTGGGGTACAGCAGGTTTGCAGGGTCTTACGTCCGGATCAGGTAAGAGTATTTTATATTCTCTACCTGTTCTGTTTGTAAGAAAAGTATTGGTGAGCCAGGGATTGAATTCTTTGAGAATTTTATAATTCACCCCTTGTTGAAAAGCAAAATTCACGAGATCTGTGATGGTTGTATCAACAATCAGTGTTCTGTGTTTGTGCTCAGCATATTTATCTACGGTCTTTAGCATAAAGCCATAACTTTCATGATCTGGCATGATGGTTTTCATTGCCAGAATTCTGTACACATATCTTGCTGTTTCGGCATTCAGATAAAGATCGTAATAATTGTCTACGCGCTGTTCGTTAACATGACGTTTTAAACCGGATTTTCCCATATTATAGGCTGCCGCTGCAAGTGTCCAGCTCCCAAAAATATCATATGCTTCCTGCAGGTATTCGCAGGCTGCCTGTGTGGACTTCTCAAGGCTGTAACGTTCGTCAACATAGGAATTGATCTCCAGGCCATGTTCTCTGCCGGTTGATTTCATGAACTGCCAAAACCCTTTGGCTCCGGCCGGGGATGTGGTATTTTTTAAACTGCTTTCTATCACACACAGGTACTTGAAATCCTCAGGTATGTTGTTGGCTTTCAGTACGGAATCAATGTATGGGAAATAGCGTTCTGCACGTTTAAGTATCTGTATGGTAGAAGAATGGTAATAGGAGTTTGTAATCATTTCTCTGTCAAGACTTTCTCTGACATCATACAGATGCAGAGGTACGGATTCACCGGCAAATTCCAATTTTTCCGGAATCAACGGTTGTTTTGCCGCATAAAAGTTGTTTTCCACAACGGTTTTGCTGTCCGGTGGCGGTAGTTGCTCACTTGAGCCAAGGAACAACTGCATCACAACAAAACCTCCCAGCATCACTATTACCAGGTAGACCGGAAAATTAATAAAAAATCGTCTTTTTTTTGTCATTCTTATTATTTGGGTTTTACAATTTTTGTCAAACTAAACAAGCTGACAAAGATAATAAAAGCCCATGTAAAACACGACCAAAACCATAATGAATTCCAGTTTGGCGTGTTAAGGATGATATAGCAAGCCAGTGCTGTTGAAACAGCATTGATGGCAAACAGTAGTCCGGCTACTTGTCTGTCACTCAGGCCGGCATATGAGAGGTAATGTGTTGTGTGATCCCTGCCGCCCACAAAAGGAGACTGTCCGCGCATCAGGCGGTTGATGGTAACGGTAGTGGTATCGGAAATCGGAACAATGAAGGCGAGAAGTACAATCATTGCCTGTTTGCTGTTGTATCCGAAACTGCTTGCTTCCATCGGTATTGCATTCCAGAAATAAATGATTCCCAGGAAGGCCAGAACTGCTCCCAGGAACTGACTCCCGTTGTCTCCCATATACATTTTTGAAGGGTGCCAGTTGAAGTATAGAAAACTGAGGCTTCCGGCTATTATAAACAGCATCAAAAAAGGCATAAAGCCTGTCTGGCCGTTCAAAAGAATCAGTGCAAATACGCCACCAAAAATGGAAAGGGAAACAAGGTTGGTGATGGAGTCCATATTGTCCAGCATGTTGATGGAATTCATGATGCCAACAACCCATAGAACAGTAATGCCATAGTTTACTGCCGGGATGGGGGATATTTTAATAAAAATGCCAAAGGAAATCAGGATAATGGCATTAAGTATTTGTACAAAAAATTTGAAATAGGGTGGTGTGCTGATCAGATCATCAGAGAGCCCCATCAGAAACGAAATGATAACAATCAGAAACAATGCTATATATCTTTCTTCAAAGGCCATGTTTCTGTCAATCAGTAAAATGTATGCCAGAAAGGCGAGGATAAACAAAACAAAAAATGTGATGCCACCGAAAACCGGTTTTGACTGGCTGCTCCAGCGTATAGCAGATTTGTTGGCTTTCTTAACCAGAAATCTTATTGGCCGGTTCAGGAAAAATTTATTCAGAGCATAACCCGTAATTAATGCAAGTAAAAATGTAACAATAAGCAGCAGAGAAGAATTCAGGTTCATTGATTTTTGCGTTTTTTGTTAAAAATGCGTTTGAGGCTAAATCTTCGTCTTTTTCTGCCTGGCTCATCATAGTAATCGTTACTTTTAATATAATCTTTATATCCGTAGGATGGACCATACCCGTAGGAATATCCATAATGATAGCCATAACCGTAGCCGTATTTTCCTGATGATTCGTCCATGCCGTTGAGAATAAGGCTCAGGTTAGTCAGGGATTTGCTTTCGGCCAGATTGTTGATGTATGATATGAATGTCCTTGGTGAGTGGCTTGCTCGGGTAATGTACAGTGCATAGTCAGAATCCTGGAAAGATCTGATGGCATCAGTCACAATACCAACCGGCGGAGTATCAATGACAATGAAATCATAACTTTGTTTCAGATCCTCCAGCATCTGGTTAAATCTCTTTGTAAGAATGAGTTCCGAAGGATTGGGCGGAATCGGACCGGAAGTGAGCAGGTCGAGTGTGCTGATTTCCGTTGTATGTACACAATCCTCAATGGAGTGCTTGTTGATGAGTATGGTACTGATGCCTTTGTTGTTTTCACAGTCAAATGACTTGTGTAATCTGGGCTTTCTCAGGTCAAGATCAAGCAAAACCACTTTTTTGTTTGTCATTGCAAGTATTCCGCTCAGGTTGATGGCTACAAATGTTTTGCCTTCACCTGAAATGGTGGAAGATATCGTGATGACAGATGATTTTTCCTGTTCTGCCAGAAACTCCATATTGGAGCGGATGTTCCTGAAGGATTCTGTCAGCATGGACTTTGGATTCTTATGCACCAGCAGCCTGGAGTGTTCTGACTTGTACGAGTGCAGTGGGATGGCGCCTATCACCGGAATGTCCGTGAAATTTGCAATTTCCTGTATTGTGCTGATTTTGTTGTAAAAAAGATAGCGGATAAGTATGATCAGGAAACTGATAAATATTACCAGCAGGATGACCATGAGGGCAACATTTTTTCTGGAGGGTTTCAGCCTGTAGCGTGGTACAGTGGCGTTTTCCAGTATCGTGTTGTCAGAAACATAACCTGCCTGACTTATCATGTATTCAGCCTTTTTTTGGATTAGCTGATGATAGAAGTTCTCATTGATATCAAATAAGCGCTGAAGTCTGGAATATTCAATTTCCTGATATGATGAATCACTGTATGCTTTGGCTTCAATCTCCCGGATTTTTTCCTGATAGTCCTCCCGGCTTTGTTCCAGTTGATCTATATTGGATTTCAGGAAATCAATAATCTGCGTTTTTTTGGTGGCAATCTGTATGTCAATGGTTTTGATTTTGTGGTTCTCCTCTGTCACATCATTGAGCAAAATGCTGCGTTGATTGTACAGGTCCAGCATGGAATTGAGCATGCTTTTCATAAATGATTCACTGTGTGTGCCGCTAAGTAAGGCCATCAGTTCATATACATTGACGTCTTCTTCTGATTTGATTTCATTGGCTATATGCCGTAATGTGCGGATTTCAAATTCCAGATTGATGGATTCATTTTCAAGATCTGTTATGCGGGAAACAGCTGTCGAAAGGTCTCGTGTATTGTAATTTTCCTGCTGTTTATTTTGATTGATAAAGCTGCTGCCGGTAATTTTATTGTTTTTCTTAAAATCATGCAATTGTTTTTCCGTAGAATCCAGTTGTGTAAAAACAATGTCCAGTTGCTTGTCAATATAGGTAATGATATTGTTGGCTCCTTCTTTTTTCTTTTCAATATCATATTTGATAAATTCCGAACTGATGGTGTTAACAACATCGGCGGTTTTTCGTGCGTTTTTATCAATGAAACTTATTTCTATGGTACCTGCTGACTTGTTTAGAACATTTATGTTCAGGTTGTTGGAGTATTTACTGAGAATTTTCTTGGCAGAATTGATGACAAAATAATATCCGCTTTTATTGAGCTGATTCTGGTAAAAATTGATTTGATCATAATCGGATACCTCGATTTTTATTTGGCCGCCTTCGATATCATGCCACTTGTTTGGTTTTAGTTTGAATTCGTATTTTCTGCCTGAAATTTCATATTTGATCAGAATATTACCCTGACTGAATTCCAGCCTGATTTCATTGTCAAAAAGAGCCTGATCGGTGATTTGATAATTTACTTCAAAGGGAGAACTCCGGTACAATTCATTGGAAAGAAAAGTTCCTTGTTTGTAATAGGATACTTCCAGAGGCAGTAAATGAAAACAGCGTTTCAGAAATTCTTTGGAACGGATAAGTTCAATGACAGGGTCAAGGCCTGTTTCGTACATGTCATCAATGTCCAGGATCTCATTGGTTTTGTTTTTTGTGCTGACTTGCAATACGGAGCTGGATTGATATACCGGGGGAGTGTATCTGATGTATAAAAAACCAGTAATAATACCTGTTACCAGGCAGACGCCAATGATCCAGAGGCTTTTTCTTAACACCTTCATAAAAGTGAAAAAGTCAAATTTCTGGTTGATGACGGGTATCTTTCGCTGGTTCATAAATGCCTAATTTGCAATGAAAAGTCCATATACTGTCAGTCCTGTAGTTAAAAGCGTTAAATACGGGCTGATTTCTGTAAGAACACGGTTTACATATTTTGGTTTGCTTTCCACATAAATCACATCATTGGCCTGCAGTAAAATATTAGTGTCCTGCAATTCTTTCAGAGCTGATATATCATAATAATATACCTTGGGATCACCGGTCAAATCACCCCGGATAAGTTTTATGCGGTATGCTTTGCTGATATCTGTGATGCCTCCTGACTGGGCCAGGGCTTCAATCAGTGTGAGGTTCTCTGATGGAATGGTCAATACTGTTCCACTGGTACCCCCGTCTTTGAAAATAATTACTTTCCGGTTGGTTACTTCCATCAGAACAAAGGGCTCCTGATAATATTCCGAGTATTCTTCTTCAAGAAAGGTTTCTGCTTCACGGATTGTCATGCCGGAAATTTTCACCCGCCCAAGTGTTGGAAGTTTGATCAGACCATCGTATTCTACAAGATATTCCAGTCCACGCTGTCTTTCATTTGAATTGCCGCTGCCTCCGGATCTTTGGTCATTTGCCAGACCGACCAGAGCAAAACCTTCGTTGGTGGTTATTCTCAAAGCAAGTTTGTCAAAGGGTTTGATTTTATATTCTTTCTGACTGCTTTCAAATTCGGCCAGTGGATAATCATCCCCGATCTGAAACATCTCAGATGGCCTGAGTACTTGACAAGACTCAAATCCCATGATTATCAGCACGAAGCTAAAAAGTATGATGATTTTCTTTTTGTACCTGAGCATATGCCGGTTATTTTATCTTTTCAAAAGTAATAAAAATGATGAAACAAAAGCCAGCTAAGGCATTAATTGATTGTAAAGCTTTGTCATATCACCTACAAGCCTTGTATAGTGAAATTTGTCTTTCACAAAAGGCCACCCCTGTGTTGCCATATGTTTTCTGAGTGTTTCATTGTTAATCATTTCAACAAGATTTTTGAAAAAGCCTTCCAATTGGTTGGTTTCAGAAAGTAAAGCCGTTCTGCCAGGTATTACTGCGTTCTCAATTCCTCCTACATTGGTGGATACAATCGGTGTGTTGGCTGCCTGGGCTTCAATCAGGCTTACCGGTGTTCCTTCATTATGTGAAGTGAGACAGGCAATATCCAGCCCCGCAAACGCCCAGTCGATATTTTTTATCCATGAAGTGAAGTTGATCTCAGCGGTTAAGCCTTTGGCAGGATTTTCACTGACAGTCAAACCGCTGTTTCTTGCCTGAGCAATCAGTTTTTCTTTAAGCTCCCCATCACCTATGATATAGGCTTCAAATTTTTTATTGGTAACTTGCCTAACCCTGGCCAGAGCATTGATGAAAAGCTCGTGATTTTTTACGCTAACAAGGCGTCCAACAATGCCAATGGAAACAACATCATCAGCAATGCCGTAATGCTCCCTGAAACTGTGTCGTTTTGAACAATAATCTGTTTGAAATCTTTCCAGATCAAAACCCAGGGGAATCACACTGATATTTTTCTCTGCGGCTATACCATGGTCAATGGAAAGCTCTTGTTTTTGAATGTCGCTGATGGCAATGATTTTGCTTGTTTTTTTTGCCAGATTTCGCTCTATACCCTTGTAAAATCTTGATTTTGATTTGCTGAAATAGGAATGAAAAACGTGACCATGAAAGGTATGTACAATGACAGGAACATTTTGCCGGCTGGCAGCCAAGCGGCCAAGTACACCGGCTTTTGAAGCGTGGGTATGTACAATATCAGGCTGATACCTTTTAATGATGTTTTTGATTTTCTGATAAGCAAGATAGTCATTGCGGTAGCTGATTTCTCTTTGCATTTCAGGAATGATGATGGGATGCAGACCAAGGTTTTGTACAATGTAATTTGAAGAGCCCTCTGTCTTGCCGTTCTTACCTCCGATCAGCAGGGTCTCAAATTCCGGTGCCATATATTTGCTCAGGTAGGCCACATTATAGGTAGGGCCGCCGAGGTTAAACCGGTTGATTATTCTTAGTATTTTTGGCATTAGATAATGGTTTTTCTGTACCAGTTTTGAAATACCAGCAATGCCCAAATGCGGGCATGTATGTCTCCGGGATTTTTGCTGTGCAGTTGTCTTTTCATCTGCATGACAGCTTCAGGCTGGAAAATCCCCTGTTCTTCCAGAAATTCCCGGTTAAATACTTCTTTTTCAAGCTTGCCTGCCAGGTCATTGCGGAACCATTTCAGCAAGGGTACTTCAAAACCCTGTTTTGGTTTTTTAAGCAGTTCTGCAGGAATCTCTCCGGCAAAACTGTCCTTTAATATGCGTTTTTTGCTGGATTGATACAGCTTATACTCAAATGGCAAGCTGAATGCAAAGTCCACCACGTGATGGTCAAGGAAAGGGGTTCTGACCTCCAGGCTGTTTGCCATTGACATCATATCCACCTTGTAAAGCATGTCGTATGGCAATACCATTCGCATATCCGTATGCAAAATCTCCTGCAAATCATCCGGACGGGCTTTGATGTTGCTCAGCAGGCTGTTTTTTCTGGCATGATAGCTTTCCATGTCAGGCTGCAGCCTGAGCAGTGCGGATACGTTTTTTTCATTGCTGAGGCTAGACCACAGCCAGTACCTTTCTTCGGCCTCGAGCTGTAGTCCGGCAGAATATCGGTTCATTTGCCTGAATCGATTGCTGATCTTTCCCTGCCTTGATTGCGGGAGTGATTTCCAAAGAAAACCGCCGGCTTTAAGCATGCGGTTGCCGGGACTTTTGCCGGCGGCTCTTTTGTGAGCCAGATGCTTGTTGTATCCGGCAAAGAGCTCATCAGCACCATCACCACTGAGGGCAACCCTGACATCTTTGGCTGTAAGTTTGCTCAAACTGTATACTGCGAGTGCTGAAGAATCTGCAAATGGTTCATCGAGATAATTCAGTACCTCAGGAAGGTCATTCAGCATATCCTGATTGCTGATTTTGAAACTGTGGTGATTTGTGTTGAACTTTTTTGCCAGCATTTCTGCCTTTTCAGTTTCATCAAACCAGGCTTCATCTTTGAACCCCAGAGAGTAGGTATGAAGGTTCTTGCTGTGCTGTGTTGCCAGGGCAGTCACTACGGAAGAGTCTATGCCGCCACTGAGAAAAGTACCCAGAGGAACATCCGACATCAGCCTGCGGCTGACAGAATTGTCAAGCTGCTTTCTGAGTTCAGTGATGGCTTCTTCGTAGGAAAACTCCGGCGTTTGACCAATCTCCTTCCGGGGGAGACGGTACCATGTGTTTTCTGTAATGCCTTCACGTGTAATAATCATACTGCTGCCAGGTCTGAGCATGTAAACATCCTGTAACATACTCCGGTTGTCCGGAATGTAATTGAGCTGGAAATATGCATACAGGCTGGCAGTATCAAGGTTTCTGGGTACAGGATAGGACAAAAGTGCCTTCATTTCAGAGCCAAAGGCCAAAAAATCATCTCCATGGTAATAGTAGAGAGGCTTTATACCCATTCTGTCACGGGCAATGAAAAGCTGCGATTTGTTACTGTCCCATATGGCCAGAGCAAAGCAACCATTGATATATCTGACAAAGTCAGAGCCGCACTTCCGGTACAATTGAAGTACCACTTCTGCATCGGATTCGGTGGTGAATTCATAGCCCTCGTGCCGGAGCTCTTTTCTGAATGATTTGTGATTGTAAAACTCCCCGTTGAAAGCAACGGCTATTCTGCCGTCCCTGCTCAGGAAAGGTTGATTGCTTTGTTCTCCCGGGTCAATGATTGACAGCCTGGAATGGCCAATGCTTACCGGACCGTCACTGTGGGTTATTTGAATGTCCGGACCACGCATCTTTAGCGTTTCCACTGCTTTTTGCGTGTACCTGTCAAAATCTGTACCTGCCCGGTTGAACGAAAATACACCTGTTATTCCACACATAATTAGTTATTGTTTATCTGGATAGATACCACTGTATCTACCTTGCTAAAATAAGAAAAAATACGCTAACTGATGTTCTTTTTTTGATTCCCTGACTTTCATATGCCCTACAAACCAAATTTTGTCAGATGTGCTATTTACCAACTATCAGCTTCTTTGTACCACCCAGCGTATTTTACATAATTATTTGCGATTCTTTCATTCATCTCATGCGTCTGTTCCGGATCAACATCTTTGATTTTTTTTGCCGGAATGCCTGCATAAACAGAGTAGGGCTCTACTTCAGTGCCGGCTTTTACAAGGGAGTTGGCCGCGATGATGGCATGTTTCCCGATTACAGCATGATCCAGAATGATGGCACCTATGCCTATGAGTGCAAAATCATGAATTTCAGCACCGTGTAGAGTGACGTTGTGAGCGATACTTACTTTATTTCCAATCTGTATGGTTGATTTTTTGAATAAAGTATGAAGCACAGCACCATCCTGAATGTTTACATTGTTTCCGATATTTATGGAATTCACATCACCCCGAAGCACAGTGTTGTACCAAATGCTGCAGTTGTTGCCAATCTTAACGTCTCCGATTATAACCGCTGTTTCTGCCAGAAAACAGTCTCTGCCAATTTGCGGACTGATGTTGCGTACTTTTTTTATAAGTGCCATATGATGATTTTTTTAAAGATAATGTTTTAATCTGAAATCTTTGTCTTTATTTTATGAACAAAAAAGCAGCCTGCCTGTTTAGCACTTTTAGAAATTTATGAATAAAATAAAATATTTTTACAAAAAGCATCCCATTGCCTTTTGGTTGACCATGGTCGGCTTATTGGCAGGTTTTTTGTATTACTACTACGTGGGCTGTGCCAGTGGAGCCTGTCCGCTAAAAAAATTGTGGTATTACGATATGGCGCTTGGCGGCTTGCTGGGTTGGGTTATTGGAGACAGTATTGATACATGGATAACTAAAAAGAGAAATGAAAATGAAAAATCCGGGTAAATTATCGTTGACAGTTTTGTTTGTGGCCTTATTGTTTGCATCTGTAATGTCATGTGGTGCAGGTGAACCTGACGGAGATGTGATTGTTGTTGAGAATGCTGAAGAATTCTATGAACACATAAAGGCTGACAAACCGGTTGTGGTGGATTTTTATGCAGACTGGTGCCGTCCTTGTAAAATTCAGGGACCCATTGTGAGCGAGCTAAGTACAGAAATGAAAGATGAGATTCGTGTCCTGAAACTGGATGTAGATGCCTTTCCCAGAATCGCTGCCAAATATCAGGTAAGAAGCATTCCCACCATCATTATCTTTCAGAACGGACAAGAAATATGGAAAGAAATCGGACTGCAGCAAAAAGAAACACTTCAGGCGGCTGTCAGTAAACAACTCTCGAAAAAAGAATAGTATCTGTTGTTTTTGACTTTGATGTTTTTGTGCTAATTTAGCAAAGAATGTCCAGCAAGGTATCATATGGAAAGGCTATGTTGGCCGGATGGATTGCTGTTGCAGGCAATGTCTTGCTTTTTGTCCTAAAGCTTTGGGCTGGTGTTGTCAGTGGTAGTGTTGCACTCATGGCAGATGCCTGGCACACACTTAGCGATTCTGCTTCGTCCATTGTTCTGCTCGTGTTTTACAAAGCAGCCAATAAGCCTCCCGATATGATGCATCCATACGGACATGGCCGTTTTAGACTGGTAGCTTCAATTATTATCGGTGTGATTCTCATCGGAATAGGTGCAAATTTTGGTATTGAGGCCATCAAGAAACTGATTTCAAAAGAATCCACATATTTCGGAACTCTGGCCATTGTCGTTACCATCATTTCCCTGCTGGTGAAAGAAGGCATGGCACAGTATTCACTGTACGTGGGCAAAAAACTCAATTCTTTGACACTGAAAGCTGATGCATGGCATCATCGAAGTGACGCCATATCTTCAGTGGTGATTTTGATTGGAATCATGTTTCAAAAGTATGCCTGGTGGATTGATGGTGTGCTTGGGATTCTTGTTGCCCTGATAATATTTTACACAGCCTGGCGCATCATCGTCAAAGCAATTGATGTGATTTTGGGAAGAAAACCCGATGGAAATCTTGTAAAACAGGTAAGGGAAATTGCCAACAATGTCGCCGGCTTTGATGTTCTTTCTCACCATTTCCATGTGCATTCATACGGCGACCACGATGAACTGACTTTTCATATCTCATTGCCTGGTGATATGTCCCTGTATCAGGTAAATGAAATTCAACAAAAAGTACGTGTGGCTATCAGAGAAAAACTTGATGTTGAACCAACCATTCAGGTGGATGCAAAATAATTGCAGGCTCATACTGGTTTTTTTGGTAACGGCCTGGCCTTTGCTTACTCATGCTCAGGATTATCCCCATATCGGGATGATGGCAAAATACAACGATTACAGGGAAAGGCTGGAAAATGAGTTTTTGATTGTCAGTGAAGACGTTGAATATTATGGCGTAAATATTCCTGCCGTAGACAGGCGTACCAACAAATGGGGCCGCGATATCCTGGGCTGGAGTGATGGGAACAGTAACGTTAATAATTACATCTCTTTCCTTGTGACAGAAATCGAATTGTTAAAACGAAACAAAGAAGATTATGAGCACAGCCTCGCCCAATTGTATTATGCCATGCTGGCGCTGGAACGGCTGGATTTGTATTCGGAATATAATTTGCGCACTTATCACAACAAAAAAATTCTGCATGAAGGTGACTCTATCAGTAACTATATCCGTTATCCCGCAGATATCAATGGTTTTATGATTCGTGATGATGTGAGTTTTGGATTTTGGCAGGCTAATCATAAACATTTCGGATTTGAATTGGGTAAAGCGGATGAGCAATATACCGGAACCAACCGTTATAAATCCATTTTTCAGAAAGGAACCATTCCAATGCAGGGTTTGAGTCAGGATGTGATAGTACATCACCTGGAGGCCATGGCTATCATGGAGCACTTTCTGTCCAGAGAGTCCGTTAAGGATATCCCGGTGCGGTTTGTGAATGATATGATACCGGATTACCTGAGGTCGAAAGGCATTATGACAGGGGATACAATTGATTTCAGGAGCTGGGCAAAAGACATGAGCCTTCGCTTGTACAGCAATCTGCATCAGGATAAAAAACAGGCATCCATGGTTTTTAAACCCTGGTATGGCATGGGCAAAATCCGGCCAGTAGAGTTTTTAAAACTGATGGCTACCCGCTGGTATATTATGAATCCCGTAACGGAGCATCCCGTGCGGGAAGGCTCTGGCGAAGATTTTGGGATTCTGGTGAATGCATACGGATTTGCTGAAACTGTGCAGGAAATTACCGGCAGAAATGATTTGCATTTTGAAGGTTCCGGACGGGGATTTACAAAATGGCTTTTTGAGACGGTGTTTTATAAAGAGTTGAAATTGCCTTTCGGAGCAGCCATTGCATTACCGCGCAACTGGGATGACAATAAAACCCGTTCACTGGCAGCTTTTGGCAATGTCCACGGGCAGCGCGAGCCTGTGATTGAAGCCCTGCGCAATCTTGGAAATCCTGAAGAATACCGCTACTATGTACTGACCAATTACCTGCTCAACAAAGAGGGGCTCAAGGATTACTACAAAGGGAGTGAGGCATGGGTTGCAGATTCTACCTGGTTTGCCGATTTGTTGCTTGAAGCTCCTGAAAACGGTCCTTTTTCCGATACCACCAAAAAAGGATACTCAGTGCATTGGTGTACATCTTCACGTATTGTCTGGCCCACCACAGAACCTACACGCAAGGCCAAAGCCGATTATGATTTTGCCGGTATGGATTATCTGATGCTGCATAACCTCTATCGTCTGGTGTTTTACGATGAAAATTATTTCCTTTATTATCCGCCTGTGCGGAAAAAAGCAGCAGTTTCTGATGTGAAAGATTCTGAAAGGAAACAAATGAACACTATGTTTTATATCCACGCTCCTTTTATTGAAACATCCCGTGACGATGAAAAAAACATAAAAAAAATGCATCGCCGGAAAGGAAAGCAGCAAATTCATGAACTCAATAATCAGCCACCTCGCTGATGCTGTCAGTAAGATTGATATATTCGATAATTTCTTCAGGTAACATGTAATATTTCCTTTTATAACTGATGTACTCAGGACAGGCCTGACTTTTGTTGTTAATATAGTCGGTGAATGTGTACACCTGCCAACCCAGTCCGTGTTCAATGGCCTGTTGGTCAACCTGGTATTCCAGCTCTTTTCTGTATTTTGGACTGAAAACATATTTTATCCCCATCCCGAAAATCTCCATAGAACTCATCTTGCTGAAATCCAGAATATGAGATAATTCATGGCCAAGCAGTCCTATGCGTGCATTGTATGGTAAGTCCTTGTAATAAACGGACTTTTCCGGTTTGTTTTTGTCATTAACAAATATTTGATATGACCGGTTTTCCGGCTTTTTAAATACAGAAAAGAATTTTGGCCGCGTGGCTGCAGTTGTTTTGATGGCTTTTTCTTTAAAATGTATTTCCGTATCATACAGATCCGGATAATGGGCTAAAGCTGTGTAGAATGCCGGAGAGTAGCTGGTGTCAATGCTTACGTCTCGGGTGATGCTGTCGCTCAGGCTGTCAGCAACCTCAGGCCAATTATCCTTTTCGTACAGGCATGAATCCGGTAACTCCCGGGAAAAAAGCAATGTGCCATTAAAAATTATTATACATAAAAACAAAACATCACGCATATAGCAAAATTACAAAAAATGAAGGTTTTTTACAATTTATACAATATGTTTGTTTGTGAATCAGTTAAATCATGTAACTTAGTAGGCATTTTGTTTGCATTTATTGAACGTTTGTAAATAATAAACAAAGTATAATATCATGGTACGTAATTTTGCTTTTTTGCTTGGTCTTGCTATTGTTGTGGTTTTACCTGTTTCCGGACAATCCATAAAAATTTCAGGAAGTTTATACGATGCCAAAAATAAAGCTGCTTTGCCGTATTCAAACATCGTTTTGCTCAATGCCCGGGATTCAGCTGTGGCAGGTAGCATGACAGATGAAAATGGCCTGTTTACGCTTTCCTGTGATAAAATGAGCGAACTTACCCTTGAGGCAAGTAGCCTTGGATATCGGAACAAGCGCTGGCCTGTGGACATGTCTGGCGGGCGAAAAGTGGACATGGGAAAATTGTACCTGAGCCCGGATACCACGGTGCTTTCGGAAGTGAATGTTGCTGCACAGAATAAGGTTGTGCAGAAATTCGACCGGAAAGTTTACAGTGTAGATGAGGAACAGAAAGCTGCATCCCGGGATATTTATGATCTGTTGCGCGCTCTGCCAGGAGTTGTAGTAGATCAGGAAGACAATATCCGGTATAAAGGCAGCACCCCTGAAATATTGGTGGATGATATGCCTGCAGAATATGTTTATCCGGATATAGCAATGATTCCGGTTGATAAGGTTGAGAAAATTGAGCTTATCGATGCATCCATGCGGAGCGGAGGAGATGGTAAAGGCGGCATCATAAACATCAAACTAAAACAGGCCACAACCGATGGTTTCAGTGGTGTGCTGAGCGGCAGAACAGGCACTCCGGATTTCGAAAACCTCAGCTACTCCAACGGTTACATTAACCTGAATTATAAAAAAGGTGATTTTTTGATTTTTAATAATTTCTGGCTGTACGGAAACAATAACATGGAAGAAGCTTTATCAGAGGGAGAGAGACGTGCAGGAGATGTTCTTTATGATACCGAATCTGAGACTTTTAATCATAATGCCTACCTGTATATGTATAATTCCTTTGGAACACAATGGGAAATTACAGATAAAACCAAGTTGCTAATGGCTGCAGGGATGAATCGATATACGTGGGACTCAGAGTCAGAATCTGAAAATCTCTTGTATCTTGATGATAACATTCATCAGCATTATCTGAAAACTTCAAATAACAATAATGAACGGCTGAGTACCAATGCCTATGCTTTTCTGCGGCACAGTTTTGACACCACGCTACGGGAATTTACTGCCTATCTGCACTATTCCATGCCGGACCTGCGCAGTAAATCAGCATCCAAAAACGCTTACGATTACCAGGTTTTGGAAGGGAGTCCAGTAGATGACAGCAGTACTTACCGCACTGTAAGCACAGATAAAGATGCCGGTTTCATGACAGGGATGTATTATAATCACCCTGTTTCTGAAAAATCACGATGGAATATGAGATACCGGGGCCGTTACAGTCCGGTTTTTTCCAATGAAAGTAAACACTATATGGATGGTGAACCGGTGAAATCTCAATATGAAAATCAGGAAGGATATACAGTGAATCAGAGCCTGTCTTTCCGTTTCGGGACAAAACTGAATAAGTGGAAACTGGATGCTGGCCTTGAGCAGGAACATAAAGCATACCACCATAATTATGATCATTATACGGAAAGCCTGGAGGATACCACCATCCGGGTACGAAAGCAATATTATAACCTGTTGCCATCTGCCACAATTCAATTTGCGATTGACAGTCTGCAGGATATTAAGCTGAGTTATTCCCGCTCCGTGCGTGTACCCTGGGCTGGATATCTCAGTGATTTTGTTGTGAAACGCAGCCCCACCTCCTGGAGCACCGGCAATCCCGATCTGGAACCTTCTGCTTACAACAATGTTTATCTGGGATACAATTATAACCAGGCCCTGTGGAATATGTCGGCTGAGTTGTTTTACAGCCAGACCAACAATGAAGTTTCATACATGTCTTATCCGGTAAATGAGATACTAAGTATCCGGATGCCGGACAATATCGCATTTCAGTCCAGACTGGGTGCGGATTTGTCTGCTTATGTGTCTTTTAATGGAAAATACAGCCTGAGTTTTTCATCCAGTATTTACCACAGTTATATTGATGCAGCCAGCCTGTCAGAAAGCCTGGAAGCCCAGGGAGTGCCTGTTGAAGAAATTGTCAAACGAAATTACGGCTTTTCTGCCAAACTGAATGGCAGTATGAAAATTGCCAAAAGTACGTCCGGAAAACTGTATCTGAATTATGAAAGCCGCGACATCCGTTTTGACGGCTACGATTTTCCTTCCTTCAGCGCTATGGCTTCCTTTTCACAACATTTTTTCGAGCGGAAACTCATGATTTCTCTGTCAGCCAGGAACCTGCTCACAAACCTTACACCACAGGGAAATTATAACAATTATGCCGGTGTGGAATCCACCCGTGAGGTGCTTTATTCAACAAGATACACGCCCGTTTTCAGTTTGTCGATAAAATACAGATTTCGCCACGGTGACAGGAATACCGGAAGAGTCGGCCAGGGAATGGATTCCTAATGCATGAATTCAATTATGTGAACATTTGTTCAAAATGATTGGTTTTTCTGATTAAACTCCACACCTTTGCAGCATGACACGAAAAGAGCAGCGAAAGATTGTGCTGGAAGGGATGAAACAGAACAAAGCCTATTCATACCTGATGCTGCTGGCACTTGTATCTGTGGCCGGTTTGCAGGCATGGCGCACCCTTTTTAATAATTTTGCTGTTGATGAGGTTGGCCTTGGCGGTCTGGCCGTGGGAAGCATTCAGTCGGTCCGGGAATTGCCCGGTTTATTAACTTTTTTTGTCGTATTTTTTTTACTGTTATTTCGTGAGCACCGGTTTGCTGCCTGGGCCATTGTTCTGATGGGAGGCGGGCTTGCTGTAACAGGCTTTTTTCCGAGCCTTACAGGTCTGTTGCTTACCACTTTTGTGTTTTCACTTGGCTTTCATTATTTCGAAACTGTCAATAAATCACTCACCCTGCAGCATTTCAGTACAGACGAATCTCCTCACATGCTGGCGAGATACAAATCCTATGGTGCCATCATTAACATTCTTGTCGGGTTATTGATATGGTTTATTGCCGGCTATGTGGCAATGAAGTTCATTTACCTGGCATTTGGGCTTATCGTCATTGGCCTGGGTGTATATGCACTTACCGACAGGCGCAATCTGGATGTTGTGATCAGGCAGCGCAAACATTTGTTTATTAAGAAAAAATACCGGCTTTATTACCTGTTAAGTTTTCTCAGTGGTGCAAGGAGACAAATTTTTGTTGTATTTGCCGTTTTTATGCTTGTTAAAAAGTATGGTTTTTCGGTGCAGCAGGTATCCATACTTTATATTATCAATAATCTTTTGACCTTTTTTGTTTACCCTTATATTGCACGGGGCATTGCGCGTTTTGGTGAACGAAAAATGCTTAGCCTGGAATACAGCAGCCTTTTCCTGGTTTTTCTGGGCTATGCTTTTATTGAGCAGGTATGGTTTGTACTTGTATTGTATGTAATTGATCACATATTTTTTGGCTTTGCTATGGGCATCAATACTTATTTTCAGAAAGTTGCAGATCCGCAGGATGTCGCCCCGTCAGTAAGTACGGCTTATGCAATCAATCACATTTCTGCTGTTGTTATTCCGGTGCTGGGTGGTGCTCTGTGGCTGCTTAACTGGCGTATACCTTTTATTGCTGGCGCAGGCATTGCTTTGCTGTCTTTGTTTTTTGTTCAGTACATACGTGTAAATACGTAGTGATAATTAGGCAAAAAGGCTTATATTAAAAATAAGTATTAGTACGGATGGTATAATTGCCGGCTTATATATCTTTGTAAATGTAGAATAATTGGTGCTAAAATAAAGAATATGGCTTGTCCGTGGCCCCTTAGCGGAGATTAATGGTTAATGGTTTAGTTTAATTGGTTTTTTGATGGCCGCTCCGCCCGGAGCGGCCATCTTTTAGTTTTACACTGATCAGGCTTCATCAAATTGTATTACTTCAACCGGGCATTCTTCGGCAGCCTCTCTGATTTCATCTTCATTGGCCGCCAAATCTGCGCCTTCAATGATGATTGCTTCATCTTCTACTTTAAAAACATCCGGTGCAACTTCTTCACATACACCACATGCAGTGCATCCTTCTTCGATTCTTAAATTTTTAATAGCCATTATTTTTTGATTTTAAGGGTTCATCATACTAAACCCCGAACGAGCATATTGTTCAGGTTTTTTCGTTATTTTTATGTGTAAACTACCCGGATCATTTGGTTCCCCAGCGGAAGTGCCGGCAGAATACGGCATTAATGAAGATTTTGATTTTGCGCAATAAGCAGTAAAGCCAGATGATCACAGGGAAATACCCGAAATGATCAGAAACGTCTTTTTTTGCCTGTTGTTTTTTACTCGCTCAGAATTCTGACTTCTGTTCTGCGATTTTTTTGCCTGTTTTCCGGTGAATTATTGGGAGCGACCGGTTGGTTTTCACCATAGCCTTTGGCTTTTATTCTGTCACCATCAATGCCTCTTCTTATCAGCCAGTTCCGCACAGCTTCGGCTCGGTTTTGCGATAAGGTCATATTGCTCTCATCGGAACCTACATCATCTGTATGTCCTGCAATTTCAATCCTGACAGAGGGTTTTAATTCGAGATACTCCTTCAACTCGTTCAGCTCTGCAGTGGAGGAGTGTTTGATGGTAGATTTGCCCGTATCAAAATAAACGTTGTCAAGTACGAATGTCCGGGGAGGATCAAATTTGATGGTCAGCTCGAAGGTGCCATAACTCTGGTTCGGCTGTAGTTCCGGGATTTCAATTTTGTTGTAATCCAGTTCAGAACCAATGCCTTTCACCTTAATCAGATAGGTGTCCGGGCCGGGCAGTTGCAGACTTAGTTTGCCGCTTTTGTCGGTGACTGCAGAATACGTATTGTCTGTTGTTTCACTTTCAAATAAAATCTGTTCCCCGTGGCGAGGATTGTCTTTCATATCGGAAACTGTGGCTTCCAGTGTCACAAGGTTTTCATCCTGTGCATAAAGAGCCATACTTATGCTTGCAAAAATCAATAAGAGTATCGTGTTTTTCATAATCTGAGCTTTCGTTAAAGATAATAAAACCTGTGCCAATACATAACAATATTGAAAGGAAATGGTTTAAGCAAATATCTGTGTTTCCCGCATTATCCGGGAATGATGATGGTATATTTTAGCTTTCGATATAGTTGATGATTGCCGGTAGAGTGTCAGAAATGCGGAAGCAGTATTTGTGTTTGCATTTTTTGAAAACAATGAATTAGATGTTAACTTTGCTTCATGGAATGTCCGAATTGTCATCACAGCGGTAACTTGCTGAAACGCCCTTTTGTCAAGAGAAGGGGCTTGCCTGATATGTATTGTGTGAATTGTGGTGCACGGGTCAGGGTGGAATACAAATGGAAGAATATAGCTAAGCTTGCATTTTTTGTTCTGGTGGGCTTGTTTGTCCTTCATGTGATTATGATATACGCTGGTTTACCAGGGTTGAGCGGTGGCATTGCTGGCGGCATCGCAGGTGCACTTATGGTGATTTTCATGCGCAGGCCTGCATATGTTGATGTAGAGCAAATCGGGGGTAAAAAATCAAAAAAATCAAAGAAAAAGTGACACGTTACGCTGTCCTTGATGTGGAAACCACAGGCGGAAGTCCGCGGCGCGATAAAATCACCGATATCGCCATTTATATTTATGACGGGCAGAGAATCACAGATTCATTTGAAAGCCTGGTTAACCCGGAATGCCGTATTCCACCCTTTATCACTGGGCTCACAGGCATTACCAACGAAATGGTAGAGGATGCTCCCTGTTTTTATGAAATTGCTAGGAAAATCATTGAAATCACGGAAGATTCCGTAGTTGTGGGCCATAATGTAAATTTTGATTACAATTTTATCAAAAACGAATTCAGGCAACTCGGATATGATTACAAGCGCGATACCATTGATACCGTAAGATTATCCCGGAAATTGTTGCCGGAGCTGAGTTCGCATAAACTTGATATCCTCAGCGAGTATCTGAACATAGAAATAACCGACAGGCATAGAGCCGCAGGTGATGCACGTGCAACAGTTGATCTTTTTGCATGGCTCAGGAAAAAGGACATTCTGGAAAATCGTGGTCTGCATGTTGAAAGTACTGGTTTCCGTGGCTTGCATGCCGGCTTGCGTATTGAAAGCGTCAAGGCACTTCCTGAAGAAACAGGTGTGTATTATTTTTACGATGATACAGGAAGTTTACTGTACATTGGCAAGAGCAACAATATTTATAAGCGTGTTCATTCCCACCTGAACAATGAAAATACGGGCAGAGCAGTGGAGATGAAATCTAAAATTGCAGACATTGATTATGAAATCACAGGCAGTGAATTGATTGCCCTGCTGAAAGAATCACACGAGATAAAGGTGCAAAAACCCCGGTTTAACCGTGCCCAGCGACGTTCAGTGAGCAGGTACGGTTTGTATGTATATAGCGATGAGCGTGATTACCTCCACTTGCGTTTGCTCAGAACCGCAGAATCAGAGGAGACCCCTGTTCTTTGTTTTACTTCCATGAAATCTGCCAAAGCAACCCTTTTCAGATGGGCTGAAGATTTTACACTGTGTCAGAAACTCTGTGGCTTGTACGAATCTGCAGGAGCATGTTTTGGTCATGGTTTGGGTGAGTGCAAGGGAGCATGTATCGGCAAAGAAACTCCGGATGAATACAATAAGAGAGTGAAAAAACTGCTGCGAAAATACAGTGTCGTGGAAAGCAATTTGTTGTTGGTTGAACGGGGGCGCAACGATGAAGAGCTTGGAGTTGTGCAACTTCAGCAGGGCAGATATGTTGGGTACGGCTACATCAACCGTGTGCTTGCCGAAAGGCAGGAGGAGATTCTGGATTGTATCAGACCATTTCCTGACAACAAAGATGTACAGGTAATCATCAGACAATACATGGATAAGTATGCAAAACGCCTGAAAATCCTGGAATACTGAAAATTTATTCTTCTGTTTTACTTGCTAATTCTGAATAAATTGACGGTAATGTACATAGCGCTTGAAAATATGATCAACATAAAGATACGGTTCCAGGCCACGCACATAACCATATTTTATGATTGGTAAATTGTAGTATTGTGGGTTGGATAGCTTCAGTATCATCTTTTCGACATTGTCATCCCAGATATCATCCTTCAGGTTTTGATATTTTGCCAGTTCCTGTGCATCCAGAACGTGCCCGTAGCCGCAATTGTATGATGCCAGTGTGAATTTGATGCGCTGGATACTGTCTTCTATTTCATCAAAGCGGTGGTAGATTCGATCCAGATATTTTGTGCCACCTTTGATGCTTTGTTCGGGATTGTAAACATTTGTCACGCCAAGTTCTCTGGCTGTTGCTGGCATAATTTGCATCAGTCCCTGTGCGCCTGCCCATGATCGTGCTACCGGATCAAATTGAGACTCCTGATATATCTGAGAAGCCAACAGGCGCCAGTCCCAGCCAATCTGCAGTGCATATTTTTGGATTGTTTCATCATATCTGCTGATTTTGTTGTTGTTGAGGCTGTAAAATTCGCTCTCAACACGGCTCTTGAATCTGCTGCGGTTTTTAAAGTATTTATTGTATATCACGTAATAATCAGCCTCATCCTTTATTTGATTTAACCACCCATTGGTTTCTGCCAGCAAGTTTTCAGATGACTGATTGACAGCCCAACTGATGCGTTGCGAAAAACTCACAGGCACTTCTATGTTCAAAACCGGCAGATAAGATGCCATGATGCCGGCGATGTTGTCATCTGCAATGGTGTATTTAATTTCCCCTTCTGCCACCATTTGGATGATTTCATCCGTAGAAAGGTCTCCGGGAAGTGTGTCGATGTATATTTTACCGCCGATTTCTTTTGACAGGTTTTGTATGCGTTTAAAATAGGACGAATTTTTCCTGATCGATACCGTATCACCGATGAGTTCAATGGCGTCATGTATGAGCGCTTTTTCAATCTCACTCCAGTGCATTTGCCGCCAGTTGTCCGGTTTCTTTTGTACTAGCACCTGATGTGTAAGAAACAGATAATCGGTAAAATCCACTTTGTTTTTTCTGTCGGAGGTGATTGTCATACCGTGTGCAAGTATGTCTGCTTCCCCGTTTTGAATTTTTGGCAGCAAACTGTCAATACTGTGAGAAACTTTTATTTCAAGCTCTACGTCCAGATGATCAGCATAACGTTTAAGTAACTCATATTCAAAACCCATGGTCTGACCGCGATACAAGAAGTAACTTGTGTTGCTGAATGTAGTCAGGGCCACCAGTTTTCCGTCTTCTTTGATTTCATCAAGGTCGCGGGGAGTAATTTGTCCGTCTGTGACATCCTGCTTTCGGGATGATCTTTTTGATTCATTGTCCTTATTGCATGCCGGGAAAAGCACGCTTATCAAAATCAGGCAACAGACTGCTAAATAATATGGCTTTGCTTTAAGGTTTTTCATGATTTTCCGGATTAATTCTGACAAAATATACGAAAAAATATGCTACATGTCAAAAATACTTGATGTCAGGCGTAGCTGGATGTGTGGAAGTGGATCCTTCAAGTGGTTGAAGCATAGCAGTCTATGAGGTATTATGGGGTAAAAAACGAAACCCGGAGACATGGCCCCGGGTTTTGATAAATGATATTTTTTATTTGTTGTTATCCTTTGTCCATGGTAGCAAGAAACTCTTCGTTTGATTTTGTTTGTGGTAAACGCTGTCTCATGAAGTTCATGGCTTCTATAGATGTCATATCGGAGAGGAATTTGCGCAGTACCCAGATTCTGTTCAGCAACTCTTTGGAGTGCAGCAGGTCTTCGCGACGTGTGCTGGAGGCTGTAATATCGAGTGATGGGTAAATCCTGCGGTTTGAAAGTTTGCGGTCAAGCTGCAATTCCATATTACCTGTTCCTTTAAACTCTTCGAAGATAACATCATCCATTTTGGAGCCTGTTTCAGTCAGAGCTGTGGCCAGTATGGTAAGTGATCCGCCTTTTTCGATGTTTCTGGCTGCGCCAAAGAAACGTTTTGGTTTGTGTAATGCATTTGCATCCACACCACCTGAGAGTACACGGCCTGATGCTGGTGCAACGGTATTGTGTGCTCTGGCCAGGCGTGTGATTGAGTCGAGCAGGATGACAACATCATGTCCGCATTCTACCATGCGTTTGGCTTTTTCCAGTACGATGTTTGACACTTTTACATGTCGTTCTGCCGGTTCATCAAAGGTGGAAGAAACAACTTCAGCATTCACATTTCTGGCCATGTCAGTTACCTCTTCCGGGCGCTCATCAACCAAAAGTATCATCAGATACACTTCAGGGTGATTTGTTGCGATGGCATTGGCAATTTGCTGCAGAAGAACTGTTTTTCCTGTTTTCGGCTGTGAAACAATCAGTCCACGTTGTCCTTTACCAATGGGAGAGAAGAGGTCAACAATACGGGTACTCAGGCTATCCTGTCCTTTACCGAGTATGTTGAATTTATCATCCGGGAAAATTGGTGTCAGGTGGTCGAACGGGATACGGTCTCTGACAAATTCAGGTGTGCGCCCGTTTATGCTCTTGATTTTGATGAGCGGGAAAAACTTTTCTCCTTCTTTCGGCGGACGGATGGTGCCTTCGATGGTATCTCCTGTTTTTAATCCAAAAAGCTTGATTTGTGATTGGGAAACATAAATATCATCGGGGCTGCTCAGATAATTAAAGTCTGATGAACGTAAGAAACCAAAGCCGTCCGGCATGATTTCCAGAACACCTGTGCTTGTAATCAGGCCGCTGAAGTCAAAAGGTGTATTGTCGTTTCGCTTGTCTTTGTTGTTCTTTTGATACTTCTGCTGAGTGTTACTATTGTTCTGCCCACCATGGCGTTTGTCATGCTGTAGGTTTTTGCTTTTGTCAGGAGACTGAGCCGTTTGTTCCTGTTGAGGTTTTTTCTCAACATTTTTTGGGGGCTCTGGTCTTTGCGGCCTTGGTGCTTTCTTTTTCTCTTGTTCTTTTACTACCGGTTTATCGGCTTGCTTAGATTCCTGAGCAGGAGATGCTTTTGCAGGTTTTTGCTGCGGCTTTGGAGCCGGTTGAGCCTCGTGCCTGCGGTGTTTTCGGTGTGAGCGGGAGGTTTGCTCCGGCTTGTTTTGTTCACCTGATGCATTTTTACCTGAATCTTTGTCTGCAACAGAACCTTCGGTTTTGTTTTCTTCCCTGGTTTTGTCCCTGGGTTTGTCAAAAGTAATCTTGTTCTGTTCGGGATCGGCGGTAGCTACTTTTTCACTACGCTTACGGGGCCGGGGTGATTTGCGGGATTTCTCATTTCGGTTGTCCTGTTTATCACCTTTACTATCCTGAGTTTTTTGCTTGTTGTTGCTTTGAGACTCTTCGATGGCCTGGGCATCGAGGATAGCGTAAACAAGTTCCTTTTTTCGGTAGGAATTTAAACGCTTTATATTTAATCGTTTTGCTATTAGTCTCAGTTCAGGAAGTTTCTTCTGATTTAAATCGAGAATGTCGTACATGTATTGTTTAAATTAAATTAACTATTTCGCATTTTTTGCGTTTTACACTATAATGTCAGAAAATTTAGAGTGTTTTTAAGGGATATAAAAGAATATCCTTAATTGTTGTTTTATTGAATGTGCGGCAAACATACAAATAATTTTTGTTGTGGCAAAGTAAGTTATCAACATTATTGCCTTAATATTTCAATCATTACAACAAAATTGATGCTTATGTTGTTAACATTAGGCAACCAAAACAATAAAATAAACGTCTACGTATAAGAAGAAAGAAAACAATACTTAATGCAAATTATCATTAAGAGGAAGGAATAAAAAAATGAGGCAATTAAAAATAACAAAGCAAATAACAAACCGCGATACTCCGGCCTTTGAGAGATATCTTCAGGAGATTGGAAAAATGGATATGATCTCCCCCGATGAAGAAATCGAACTGGCCAAGAGAATCAAGCAGGGTGATAAAAAGGCTCTGGACAAGTTGGTGCATGCCAATTTGCGCTTTGTTGTATCTGTTGCTAAGCAATATCAGAACCAGGGTTTGAGTCTGCAAGACCTTGTTAATGAGGGAAATCTTGGTCTCATCAAGGCGGCACAACGGTTTGATGAAACCCGTGGCTTCAAGTTTATTTCTTATGCTGTATGGTGGATCAGACAATCAATACTCCATGCTTTGGCTGTGCAGGGACGCCTGATTCGCTTGCCATTGAACAAAATCGGTACCATTCAGAAAATCAATTCAGCAAAAATCGAACTTGAACAGGAATTTCAGCGTGAGCCTACTGATGAGGAAATAGCACATCTTATGCAAATAGGGCTGGGTGATGTGAAAGAGCATATGAGAAATGTCAATCGCAAACTGTCAATGAATAAGCCCATTGGAGATGAGGGCGATGATGGTACCATGGAAGATCTCATGGAGTCTGAAGACAATGTTCCCCCGGATGATGAACTAATGCAGGAATCGCTCAATAAAGAGATCAACCGCACGCTTAGCATACTCAACAAAAGAGAAGCCGAAATCATCAAAATGTATTATGGCTTGAATGGATATTATGCCCACTCTCTTGAGGAAATTGGTGAGATTTATGGTCTGACCAGAGAGCGGGTACGGCAGCTTAAAGAATCCTGCATCCGGCGGCTGAAACAATCATCCAGACACAAAAACCTGAAATCTTATCTCAAATAAATCCCGGAAATCCGGGATTTTCTTTTTCTTTGCAAGTAAAAAAACAATGATTGTATCACCATCATTATTATCGGCAGATTTCCTGAAACTCGGGGATGAAATCCGAATGCTCAACAAAAGCCGGGCAGACTGGATTCACCTGGATATCATGGATGGCATGTATGTGCCAAACATTACCTTTGGCTTTCCTGTTATTTCGCAAATAAAATCTGTGGCGGAAAAACCACTGGACGTGCATCTGATGATTGAAAAACCCGAGCGCTATGTAAGGGATTTCCAAAAAGCCGGAGCCGATATACTTACTGTGCATTATGAAGCTGTTACACATTTGCACCGGTGTATTCAGGAAATAAAACAGGCCGGAATGAAAGCCGGTGTATCCTTAAATCCGCATTCTCCCGTGCATCTGCTTGAAAGCATTTTGCCCGAAATAGATTTGGTTCTTATCATGTCTGTGAATCCCGGGTTTGGAGGACAGTCCTTTATCCCCGAAAGTATCAGCAGAATCAAGGCATTGCGCGAAATGGCAGACCGTAAAAACCCGAAACTAATCATTGAAGTGGATGGTGGGGTTTCTCCGGACAATGTGGAAATTCTCCAAAAATCCGGTGTCGATGCTGTTGTGGCTGGTTCTGCTGTATTCAAAAACGATAATCCCGAAAAAGTGATCAAACTGTTGAAATAATGTTTTAAACTTATCTGGATTTTGATTACATTTGTAATGGAAATTTAGGAGTAATAATTGTATGAGTGAGGGAAATTTCGGATTTTTATTGCCGGACGAATTTAACGAGCTGAATCAGAAGTATGAAGCCTTTAAGCAAGGTGGCAAGGCTATGCAATACTTTGAAGTTAGCGAGTTGGAAGTTTTGCTTGACCAGTTCCTGGATCAAAATGAAACAAAGGAGGTCAAAGCATTGCTTTTGCTGGCTGATAAACTGCACCCCGATGCGGTGGGAATCAAAATCCGAAAAGCAAAATATCTCTTTTCTGACGGAAAAATTTCCGCTGCCTGGAATATGCTGAAAGTTGTGGAAGCCATTGAGCCCTCAAGACCTGAGGTTTCCCTCCTTAAAGGTATGATACTGGTATTCAACAAACAATTTGACAAGGCAGAATTGCATTTCAATAAAGCTTTAGAAATGGCTGGTGAGGAAGCCGACGAAATGTATTATACCATTGCAACAACATTTGAAACTGCGCGTCAGTTTACATCTGCTGTACGCTATTTCGAAAAAGCCTATAAAGTTTCCGGTGGCAGGGATCCTGAATTACTCTATGACCTGGCATATTGCCACGAAAAAGCGGGCAATAATAAGCTAAGTGTGAAATATTACCATAAGTATCTGAATCTTAATCCTTTTTCAGAGTCTGCCTGGTATAACCTGGGGGTGAATTATAACAATCAGGATGATTGCTCCGAAGCACTTGAGGCATTTAACTATGCCCTTACAATCAATCCTGATTATATTCCTGCAATCCACGGTAAGGCTCAGTGTCTGGCTAATCTCGAGGAATATGAGGAGGCCGTAGCCCAATATAAAATATTGTTGCAGCATGAGGACGGGGATGCAGAGATTCATTATGAAATGGGTGAAGCTTACCGCAAATCCGGTGATGCTGATAAAGCCATGGAATGTTTCGAAAAATCTCAGGAAATTGATGCAGAGTTTTCTGATACATATTACGGAATGAGCTTGTTAAAATTTGACCATGCTGCCTTTCTTGAGAGTATATATTATCTGAAAACGGCTTTGAACCATGCTCCATATAACCCTGATTACTGGTATTCACTGGGTATGGCGTCTCAAAAGATGGGCTTTGATGAGGATGCCGAACATGCTTTTGAAAAAGCCCTGCAGTTGTATCCTTACGATCCCGATTTCTGGTTGTCTTATGCTGATATGGAATTTTCTACCGGAAAAGTTGATCGAGCCATTGAACTTCTCCTGCGTGGCGAAACATACAATCATGATACGGCTCAGATAAAATACAGACTGGCTGCTTATCACCTTGAAGTTGAGGATAAGCTCAATGCCATTACTTATTTTTCAAAAGCTGTGGAACTTAACAAAGAAGCCTCCAGTGATTTTTTTGAATTCTATCCCAAAGCCCAATATCTCGAAGAATTGCGTGCCCTTTTAAGGAAAAATTCCTAATATTGCCGGCTAATATTGTGCCGTATGAAACATTCAGTAAAAGATGCAATCAATTTCTCCCTGAAAGGAATGGCAATGGGGGCTGCCAATGTTATTCCGGGTGTTTCCGGAGGAACCATCGCCCTGATTACGGGTATTTTTGAACGTCTGATCAATGCGATCAAATCTTTTAACCTTCAGGCCTTAAAACTAGTGCTGAAAGGGGATTTTAAAGGATTTGCACGTCATGTTGATTTCTTCTTTCTTGCTTTTGTCCTGTTTGGTATCGCACTTGCCATACTGACAATTGCCAAACTGTTTGACTATCTTTTTGAACATTATCCCATCCATATCTGGGCTTTTTTCTTTGGACTGGTGATGGCATCTGTCTATTTTGTCGCAAGGCGGATAGAAAAGTGGAACTGGGCAGTGGTTCTGAATTTTATTATAGGAACTGCTGCAGCAATAAGCATATCTTTACTGACCCCTGCTGCCGGTAATTCTGCTGTCTGGTATGTGATGATTTGCGGAATGGTTGCAGCATGCAGTATGATACTTCCCGGCCTTTCCGGTTCTTTTGTTCTCATCCTGATGGGTAATTATCAGCTCATCATGATTGATGCTGTCAATAACATGCGCATGGATATTCTTATTCCCACTGTACTTGGAGCAGGCATTGGTATTTTGGCATTTTCATGGATACTTTCATGGGTATTTAAGAAATACCGAAATCAGACAATTGCCCTGCTTTCCGGTTTCATTATGGGATCTCTTGGGATTCTCTGGCCCTGGAAAAATGTGATAAGCGAGACATTCAACGGAGAGATAAAAGCAGTGGGTTATGAGTGGTACTTGCCGCAGATCAATGCCGAATTTGCTGTGGCTGTGGTGATTATTATTGCGGGATTTGTAAGTATTTGGGCCATGGAATATGCAGCCAGCGAAAAAGAAGCTGCTTAAAATCCTCACTGTGAATAAAATAAAATTGATCAGACCTTAGCCTCAAAGCAGTTTTTGATAAATGTCGTAATTCTCATCATCAAAACACACAAAATAGACTTTTTCGGGATAGTTATGATTCGCCATATAGTCCCTCACGGTATCAACAGCAATTTTTGCAGCTTTTCCTTTGGGAAAACCATATACACCGGTGCTGATGTTGGGGAAAGCTATGCTGCTGAGCCTGTGTTTTTCTGCAAGGGCCATGCTTTCCCTGTACGCTGAGGCCAGCAGTATTTCTTCGCCTTTACCGCCACCGCGCCAAACCGGACCTACCGTATGAATGATATACTGTGCCGGTAGTTTGAAGCCTTTTGTGATACGGGCTTCCCCTGTGGGGCATCCTCCGATTTTTTTTGTGGCTTCGGGTAATTCCGGACCGGCAGCCCTGTGTATGGCGCCGTCAACTCCGCCACCGCCCTGCAGACTTTCATTGGCTGCATTGACAATGGCGTCGGTTTTCATTTTTGTGATGTCTTCTTTTAACAGTTTGATTTTACTCATGGCAATTGTGTTTTGTGAAATGTAAACGGTTTTTATCATATCCTTCTGCATGCATGATATCAGTGATGTATTTCAGCTCTTCTGTGGAAATGGTTTTGTCACGGGCCAGAATCCAGCAATATTTTTTTGACGGGCTGCCGACCAGTGCCCACTGGTATTCATCATCCAGTCCTATAATCCAGTATCCTGCACTGAAAGGCCAGAAAAAGCGGACCTTTAGCCTGGTATTGTTACTGCCTTTTACCGGGAAAGCCTTGCCTTTGATATCCCTGGATTCTCCGTTTTTTTTGCATCTGTTGATTACACGGACATATCTTCCTCTGGGCTTATATGTAGCAGTTACACAGGAACAGCCCTCCTCAAAGCTGACAGGATATCTTGCGATTTCATACCAGGTGCCGGCATATTTTTCCAGATCGACCGATTTTGCACGTGTTGGTACATTTGTAGATTTGCATGAAAACATAAGCAGTGTTATTATAATAATGAGTGAAATGTTTTTCATCTTCTCATAATTGTTTGCATTGTTCCGGGAATTACATAATATTTATCCATATGGTATGTATTGCGTTTTGTTTTTACATGGAACGGATTAGCTCATCAGACTGCATCATTCTGCATCCCTTTTCTTTCAGCTCCTGTCTGATATCTTCAAAAGCATCACCATCTATGGCACGTGTGGCATCGGTAATCAATCTGGCAGAAAAGCCTTCCCTGATGGCATCTTTAACAGAATATTGCACACAAACATCAGCCGCCAGGCCACAGAAATACAGTTCTTTTGCACCACGTTCACGCAGATATCCGGCCAGGCCGGTGTTTTTTTTGTGTCCGTTGTCGTAAAATCCGCTGTAACTGTCAATGCCGGGGTCCATGCCTTTTCGGAATATGGCCTCTATGGAAGCCTGTTCCAGATCCGGGTGAAAATCTGCTCCTTTGCTCTTTTGTACACAATGATCGGGCCAGAGGATTTGTTCCAGGCCATTGAGTTGGGTTTTGTCAAATGCCTGTTTTCCGGCATGGGCAGAGGCAAAACTGCCGTGACCTTCCGGGTGCCAGTCCTGGGTAGCAATAACCAAATCAAAATGCTCCTGCAATGCATTGATTACCGGAATTATTTTGTCTCCGTCGGGCACAGCAAGGCTGCCTCCGGGCATAAAGTCGTTTTGAGCATCAATAATTATGAGTGTATTCATACAGTTTACTTTTTATTGATTGTGTGCTTCTATGAGTTTATTGCGTTCTTTCTGCAAAGCTTTACTTATGCCAATTTTGTATATATGCGGATTGGTAAAACGTTTATACTCATCGGGCAATTTTTTTAATTGTGACTGGCTGAATTCTGCAATCTCATCCAGTCGCTCTCCGGCTTTGAGTCGTTTGCCATGTTCCATCACCGGTTTCAGAAGTGCTTCTTTTTGACAGTTTTCAGTATTCATACTTTTATCCCTGATATGTGGATGAAACATCTCTTCAATATCTTCTTCATCTCTCAGACTGACAAGGTCTCCACCCAAAAAATTGCCATCAGTACCGATAAGGCGGTATACTTGTTTCTTATGTGGCAGAGTGATTTTCTCTACATTTTCTGAGAGTTTAAGCCGTGGTTTTCCTCCGGCGTATGATAATTTGTACACACCGTCAAGTGCAGCGTCAGGATTCCCTGTGACCAGACTGGTTCCTACACCAAAAAAATCAATGGGTGCATTTTGTTCCATCAGGCTTTTGATAACCTGTTCATCCAGTTGGTTGGATGCAGCAATTTTCACATAATCCAGGCCGGCTTCATCAAGTTGTCTTCGACTTTCTTTTGCCATATAGGCCAGGTCACCACTGTCCAGACGGATGCCTTTAAGTTTGTGTCCCTTTTTCTCCAGCTCTTTTCCTGTTTTGATGGCATTGGGAACACCACTTTTTAGTGTATCATAGGTATCTACAAGCAGCACACAGTCATCCGGATAGGAAGCGGCATAAGCGCGGAAAGCACTGAGCTCGTCATCATAGGACTGGATAAAGCTGTGAGCCATGGTGCCGGATACGGGGATATTGAAATCCATGCCGGCACGGACATTGCTTGTGGCGTTAAAACCACCTGCCACTGCTGCCTTGCTGGCATAATACCCACCTGCAGCCTGGGCTCTGCGTAAACCAAAATCAACGAGTTGTTTTTCACCGGCTATCAATTTCATTCTGCTTGCTTTGGTGGCAATGAGGGTTTGAAAATTCAGAACATTCAGCAGGAGAGTTTCAATTAACTGAGCTTCGATTATTGTGGCCTCTACCTGCAGCACAGGCCTGGTAGGGAAGACGATATCACCCTCGCTGCTGCTGAATATCTTGCCGCGGAATCGAAAATTTTTCAGAAAGTCGAGAAAGTCATCTGAAAACCCCAAACCTTTCAGGTAGTCAATTTCTTTTTTATCAAAATGGAGTTGTTCCAGTATATCAAGCAAATCATTAAGGCCTGCAAAAACGGCATAGCCACTATCAAAAGGCAATTTTCTGAAAAAGTAATCAAATACAGCTTTATCATCGGCTTTGCCTTGTTTGAAGTAGGCTTGCGCCATCGTGAGCTGGTATTGGTCTGTATAGGTTCCGGTATAATTAATCATCTCAGTATTTGATTTGTTTGCTTGTAATTTGATAATTATATGACAGTCAAATGAGCGATTTGTTTAATAAAATATCCGTATTATTTGCCTTGAATCTGTGGTTTTTATATTTTTATTATGTGATGTTCTTATGTTCAAAACATAAATACGGTCTTGTTTTTTCTCTGTTTTTTCTGATATCCTTTGTTGTGTTGGGGCAGGAGAGAAGCAATAATCCGTTTTATGTGGGTTTGAAACCACACTATGGTTTTGTTGTCCCTCATTCCCGCAGTCTTGTAGATGTTGGTTCTGCACATCCCTTTGGAACGGAAATCGAAGCCGGATTTCATTTGTTGGCAAGGCCTGACCATAGTTTGCGTGAACCACTCAGTAAAGCAGGTGTATCATTGATGCATGTGAATTTTGATTATCCACAGGTTTTGGGAAGTTCAACATCAGTGATTGTTTTTGCAGAACCCTTTATAAATTACCGGGGCTTTGTTCTCCTGTCCTTGCGTGTTGGTCTTGGAGCATCTTATGTCAGTAAAGTATATGACGAAAACAGCAATCCTGCAAATCTTTTTATCAGTTCTCATCTGAGTATATTGACACATCTGGACCTGTATTTGAGCAGATACATCAACAAAAATTGGTTTATCATGGCATATGCAAAATACAATCATATTTCCAACATTGGAATCAAAGAGCCAAATAAGGGCCTGAATTTTCCTGTTTTTGGTCTGGGTGCCGGTTATACATTTGATCCTGTGATATTTCCGGATGTTTCTGAGCAGCCTGCCTGGCATAATTTGCTCACTCTGACGGCATCTTTATATGGAAGCATGTACAAAAGCGAAGGCTCTGATGCCATTAAGGACGGGAAACCTGCCATTGGGGCAATGATACTGGCAGGCAAACGGGTATCTCGACTTAACGGGTTTTCCCTGGGTCTGGAAGGACATGCCAATTACAGGCGAAAGCAGCAGATGGAACAGGAAAACCTGCCGGTTGATTACCGGGAGTTGTCATTCCTTGCAGGGCATGAACTTATTTTGGGTGATTTTGTCTTTTCTCAACACTGGGGTACCTATATGTATGCACCTTATTACGGAACAGATTACCAGGATAAGCATTTTTTTCAGCGCTATAGCTTCACTTATGGTCTGACAGAGAGTTTTACCATGGGTATGAGCATCCGTGCCCATGGAAAGACAGCGCTGAATTTTAATTTGTTGCTTAGTTATGAAATATGGAAAAAGAAGAAAGCTGAAAAGTAATTATTCCATTCTTTCTCTTTTCTTTTCCAGGCGTTTTTTGTCCCTTTTATTGAGCATAGACTCATCAATCACCTGTACATCGCGTCGCAGATCGAAAAGCCTGAGTTTGATATAGCGCTCAGGATTGGCACGCATGTCCCATACCAGCCGGTCAAGATTGTAACTGGCCCGCTGCAGCTCGTTATACAGGGAATCGTTGTTGATGAGCAGGCCCAGACTTCCTTCACCATTGTTAATTTTATCAGTGATTTCTGCCATGTTCTGTAAACTGTGATTTACATCAGCCATGGTTTGTTTCATGTTGACAGCTTTCAGACTGTCAGAAATTTCAGAAAGATTATTTATTGTGTTGCTGATTTGCTCACCGTTTTCGTTCAGATTTGCCGTGATCCGGTCAATATTGGCAAGTATCAATGCGATGCGGCTTTTTTCCTGAGTCATAAGTGAATCCAGGTTCTGGGTGGAGGATTCCAGATATCCTACTGTACGTTTGATGCTTGAAAAGCTGTTTTTCAGGTTGCTTTGTGTTTCTTCATTAAAGATGTATCCTACTACTTCTATGGCCGTTCGCATTTCTTTCATGAGTTCCTCAGCCTGATTTTTGATTGGCAGCATTTGCATGCTTACCTGGTCCCGGAGGCTTTCTTCTGTTTTTCCTATCAGTGTGTCGCCAGAGTTGTGGAGTGCTTGTTTGCCGCTCCGCTCAATTGCAATGGCCTTGGTTCCCATCAAATCCTTGCTGTAAATCCTCGCGATGGAAGAATCCGGAATCTGGTATTCATTATCCAGGTTGATGCTCACAATGAGTTTGCCTTGTGTATTGGGTATGAAGGATATATCGCTTACGTTCCCGATTTCATAGCCATTCATTGTTACCGGAGAGGATACATTCAATCCCTCTACCTGTTGATAAACAACATGAAAAGTATCCTGCTCATCAAAGAGGTCATTGCCTTTCAGAAAATTAAATCCCCAGTAGCTGAAACCCAGTATCAAAACAACAAGGATACCGGTGAGTGTATATTTTCGACTCAGGTTTTTTGCCATAATTATTTGTTTAATGCTTCTATTGCTTCACGTACACTTATCCGTTCTTTATTTTTAAATGCAACGATAAAGCAACCTTTATATTGAGATTTTAATTCTTTTTGTAACTCAATAATTTCCAGGTAATCAGTTGTTTTTCCTGCAGTATGTTTGTAGCTGCCGTTGTGTTTATATTGCCAGAAATCATCAATTCCGGGGAAATCTTTATCCGGATTTTGTATGGCTTTGCTGCTTGTGCCAATTTGTACCCTGAAACAGATTTCATCTTCATTGTCTGATGGCGGATAGCTTGGTAATCCAGAGGAATCAGCTTCACTGTGTTTGTTTGTTTCTTCTGTCAGACTATCCGTTTCTTCCAATGTATCTTCCTGAGGATTTTCACCTATCAAGTCATCGATCTCATCACCTGCCAGCAGATTATCGGCCTCAAAGGCTTTCTTATACTCTTTGAAAGCTCTGAAAATTGCTGATGACATGTAGGTGATTCCGTTTTCTGTATTGAGGAACTTTTCTTCTTCAGGATTGGAAATAAACCCTGCTTCAATCAGAATACTGGGCATGGCAACTTTGTATAAAACCCAGAAGTTTGCCTGTTTTACGCCCCGGTCAAACCGGCCTACCCTTTCCCTGAACTGATCCTGTACGATGGCTGCAAGGTTCAGACTCTGATCCAGGTAAGCATTTTGAAACATGCTGAACATGATATGAGACTCAGGGCTGGTTGGATCAAAACCTTCGTAATTTTCCTCGTAATTTTCCTCTTTGAGAATCACTGCATTTTCTTTTTTTGCTATGGCCAGATTGGCTTCGGATTTGTCAAGGCCCATGGCAAATGTTTCGGTGCCGTATGCCCTGGGAGAACCTGCTGCATTGATGTGTATGCTGATAAAAAGGTCAGCATTTGCATCGTTGGCAATTTTTGCCCGCTCATATAACTTGACAAATTTGTCTGTTTTTCTTGTATAAATAACTTCTACATCAGGAAAATGTTCTTCAATATACCCGCCCAGTTTCAGGGCCATATCAAGAACAAGATCCTTCTCATAGGAAAAGGAGCCCACAGCACCGGGGTCTCTACCACCATGTCCGGGGTCAATGCAAACTTTCCGGATTTTAATATCATCGGATGAGTTTTGCGCGCTCATTAAGATTGGAAGGCAAAATAAACCTGCCAGCCAAAGCGTTCTTCTTAATTGTTTTTTCATAGCCTGCATTGCTGTCATGAATGCAATATTTTAATTAGTTTTGAACCAGATTTAAAAATACAAAAACAAGGCCAATTAGGTGAAGATATTTGAAAAAATAATAAAAAGCTTGTTAACAATGGGTAGTGCATTACTGCTGACTGCGTGTCTGAATCAGGTTTTTGCTGCTTTTTATCCCGCCCCGGCAAGTGTTTTTGGCAATGTTCCTTTTCCGGATACTACCGAAATAACCCCTCTTAATGACAGCATTTCTTCTGATAGTTTATCTGCCGACAGTACAAAAAGTGACAGCATTGAGAAAAAAAGTACAGCAGAAAGCCTTGATTATCCCGTTTATTATCATGCTGTTGACAGCAACATTATGTATGTGCAGAAAAAGCTGGTTTATCTGTACAAGGAAGCCGAAATTACCTATGATGATATACAATTGAATGCCGATTTTATCCGTGTAGACCTTGAGAAAAAAGAAGTCCTGGCTTATGGATTGCAGGATTCATCCGGTAATACAGTCGGAAAACCTGTGTTTAGTCAGGCTGATGAGACTTTTGAAGCCGATACCATCCGGTATAATTTTGATTCGAAACGTGGTATCATAAAAGAAGTTACAACAGAGCTGGATGGCAGCTACATGCACGGTGGGTTAACAAAACGACAGCAGGACAAATCCGTCCATATGATAGATGGAAGATTTACCACCTGCGACCTTGACCATCCGCACTTTTACTTTAAGATATCAAAAGCCAAGGTAATTCCGGATGATAAAATTGTAGCAGGACCCGCTTTTCTTGTGCTTGAAGATATTCCAACTCCCCTGGGCATTCCTTTTGGTTTTTTTCCAAACAAAAAAGGGGCTACATCCGGAGTGGTGATTCCTGAATATGGTGAGGAGCAACGTCGCGGATTCTTTCTGAGAAACGGAGGGTATTATTTTGCCATCAACGATTATCTTGATCTGCTGCTCACCGGCGGGATTTATTCCAAAGGGAGCTGGGAGGCTCGTGTGGCCACCAACTATAAAGTGCGTTACAAAATGAGTGGCAGACTTGGTTTCAATTATAATAAAAATGTTTTGGGTTACCGCGGCCTTGAGGATTACGGCACAAACCGTATGTATAAATTTCAATGGAAGCACCAGCAGGACCCCAAAGCACATCCGAGCATAAATTTTAGTGCCAGTGTGGATATGAGCTCCAGCGCTTATGACCGGTACAATACATACAATGCACGTAACCGGCTGAACAATACAAAAACATCCAGCGTAAACTTCAGCAAAAACTGGCCTAACACACCATTTTCTCTGAATCTTTCGTTGCTGCACAATCAAAATGCCAGGGACAGCTCTGTTAGTATGACCCTGCCTGAACTGAGTTTTAATATGAGCCGGATATATCCCCTGAAAAGAAAGGAAGCTTCCGGAAAGCAAAGATTTTATGAAAAAATCGGGGTAAGCTATTCTATGTCCGGAACCAACCGCATCTCAGCACATGAGGATTCAATTTTCCAGTCTTCCTTCGATCAGTTTAACAATGGTATTAAACACAATGTTCCGGTCAACACAAGTTTTAAATTGCTGAAGCATTTTACACTCTCTCCAAGCTTTACTTACACAGAGCGATGGTATTTTGAAGAAACCAATAAATATTATGATGAGAATTTGTACAATCCTGAAGATTCTACTTATGGTGGGGTTGTTAGTGATCAACAGTCCGGCTTTGTAAGAGCGTGGGATTATCGCGCAGGAGCCAACCTGTCAACAAAAATATACGGATTGTTTGAGTTTAAATCTGACAGAATAAAAGCCATGAGACACATCATCACACCAAGTGTAGCCTATGCTTATCTGCCCGATTTTTCTGATGATAAATATGGATTTTACGAGGACTATATCTCTGAAATCAGGTACAATGATTTTACCGGACAATATGACACAGTCAGATCAACGTATTCCCGCTTTGAAGGCGGGGTTTTTGGCTCTCCGCCATCCGGTGGCAGCGGCTCTGTCAATTTTTCACTGAACAATAAGCTGGATATCAAAGTTGACAATCCTGATGATACTACCAAAAATGAAAGAAACATTGCCTTGCTGGAGAGTTTTAACCTAAGCACCAATTATAATATTATGGCAGACTCTCTGAACTGGGCTCCTGTTTCTGTCCGGGGAAGAACACGAATTGGCAAACTCAATATAAATGCCAGTTCTACCATGGATCCTTATGCTTATTATACCGATTCCAGCGGCAACAGCAAAAGAGTAAATGAACTTGAGGTCAATGAATCAGGTAAGTTGCTCAGGCTAACCAGGGCAAGCATCAGCATGGGAATTGGTTTCAGCGCCGATAATGGCAAGGAAGATAATCAAAGCCACGATTTTTTGTACGGTTATCCCCATTCATATGTGGATTTCAGTGTGCCATGGAACCTTAATTTTGATTATTCTCTGAATTATAATAAACCGTATCAAGAAAAATCCATTAACCAGACCGTAAATGTCCGGGGGGATGTGAGCCTGACCAAAAAGTGGAAGATTAGCTTTAATACAGGTTATGATTTTGTCAACAAGCAAGTGAGTTATACGGATATTGAAATTCACAGGGACCTGCATTGCTGGGAGATGAGCCTGGCTTTTGTTCCTTTCGGAAACAATCGGTATTACAGTTTTCAGATCAATGTTAAATCGCCCCTGTTGCAAGACCTGAAGCTGCAAAAACGACAATCCTGGTGGGATAATATCTGACAGACAAAAGCCGGGAATTGAATCAAGACAGACAAATGTATGTTTCTGGTTTTACTGAAATTAGCATGACAATTTTTCAAAATAAGCGAATTTGGCAGTTTTTTTGTACAACTAAACAATGAATCTCGTATTTATTCTGTTTGATAAGATGGAGAGTCAACAAAAGAAGAGTAAATTTGTAAACCTGTATCATTGGATACTGATTAATGAAAGCTAAGGATAAATAAAACAATTATGAAACATTTGATGCGTAATATCTGGATTATTGCTGCAATGCTGCTGTTGAGCAGCGGTCTGTTTGCACAGAAAGGACACAAAATTGAAGTACAGGTGGATGGTGTTTCCGATACCACCATGATGCTGGGACATCATTTCGGCAAAAAGAAATTTGTTGTGGATACCGTAATGGCCGATGAAAACGGATATGCAGTATTTGAAGGAGACGAGCCGCTGGACAGAGGAATTTACATCCTGGTTTTGCCATCCGAAAACAATGCATATTTTGAGTTGCTTGTTGGTGATGACCAGAAGTTTAAGCTTATCACCAGTACGGAAAACTATGTTGAAAATATGAAAGTAAAAGGCTCCACTGCCAATAAAGTATTCAATGAATACCAAAGAAAAATGGCGGAGTTTCAGCAGGAAATAGGAACACTTCAAAGCGAATTGGAAAGCCTGCCCGAAGATGATAAGGCAGCAAGAGAAAAAATCAGGGATCAACTGAAAGAAATTGGTGAGAATCGTAAAGCATACATGGAAAAAGTGGCCGAAGAAAATGAGGGAGATTTATTCGGAGCCATTATCAATGCCATTCTCGAGCCGGAAATTCCCGATCCACCGCGTGATGAAGAAGGCAACATGTCTGATTCTGCATTTCAGTACAGATACTACCGTGATCATTATTTTGATAATATCGATTTTTCTGAAGCCGGATTGCTGAGAACACCGATTTTTGAGCCCAAACTCGATGCTTATTTCGAAAATGTTATCCCTCCTGTCCCGGACTCCGTAATTCCGATTGCACACGATTTGATTGCCGAAGCTCAGGATGCCAATTATGAAGTGTTTAAATACATGACTTCACATTTGCTGAATTATTTTGAAACTTCAAAAGTGATGGGCATGGATGCAGTATTTGTTTCCATCGCTGAAGACTGGTATTTGTCCGGTGAGGCGGATTGGGCAGATTCAACCCTTCGTGCAAAAATTGAAGAGCGCGTGCTAAAAATCACACCGACAATCATCGGACAAAAATCCGCTGACATCGAGCAGGTTCCAACCTTTGATGAAAGGTATGCATCTCTGCATGCCCTGGAAAACGATTATACCATCCTTGTTTTCTGGGAACCCGATTGCGGACATTGTAAGAAGGTTCTGCCGCGTCTGCATGAATTATACCTGGACACATTGCAGGATATCAATGTTGATGTGTTTGCAGTTTATACACAGGTTGATAAGGAAGAGTGGACTGAGTTTATATATGACAAGGAAATAGATGAATTAATCCATGTATGGGACCCCTATGGCCGTACAAATTTCAGGAACAATTACGATATATATTCAACCCCGGTAATTTATATACTGGATGATGAGAAACGCATTGTTGCCAAACGGATTGATGTGGAGTTTATTCCCAAATTCCTGAAATATGAGCATGAACGCAAAGAAAAGGAAGCAAAGAAAAATGCTGATGGCTAAAGGATTCAGGTACCTCGTTTTGTTTGCTTTATGCCTGATATCAACCTCACTTTGGGCATACCGCATAGAAGTTAAAATACACGATTTGCCCGATCATGTGGTCCGTCTGGGAAGGCATTCGGGACCTGATGTGTTTATTTTGGATACGACAAAAACAGATGCCGGCGGGATGGCGGTATTTGAAGGAGAAGGCAAACTGGAACACGGTATCTATTTTATTCTCCTTGAATCATCGGCATATGTGGATATCCTGATTGATGAAGACCAGGACTTTTCTGTGAGCACACATGCCTATCACATGCTCGATTCCCTGAAGCAAAAAGGCAGCTTTCAAAACCAGGCCTTCATTGATTTCCAGAAAACCATGGCTGATTTCAACCGCCGTGGCAAACAACTGGAGGTGGAAAAGAAATACTATGCCCGGACAAACCAGGATTCACTGAAGGCAGTGAAAAACAGAATTTCAGCTATATCCGCCCAACGGTCACATTATTATGACAGCCTGAGCAGGATGTTCGATGGTGTGCTGCTGGGAGATATTGTCAAAGCACTTATACCTGTTAAGCCTCCACCGGAGATTAAAGCACTGGAAAATACCCAGCCGGATGCTTATCTGAGATGGGTCAAAGAACACTTCTTTGATAACATCAATTTTTCAGAGCCCGGTGTTTTTAATACTCCGGATTATATTGTGCATCAAAAATTGCATCAGTTTTGCCAGTATTTCCTGGATAGCCGTCCTGATTCTGTTGATCAGATAAAGGCCGATATCAACAGATTGATGAATAAAGCTTCTGCTTCGGAAACAGCCCACCGGTATGTGGCGAGCTTCCTTGTTGATTATTACAATGAACCTGATGCCATAGGTATGGAATGGATACTCGTATTTATGGCAGATGAATGGTTCAATTCCGATAAGCTGCCTTGGGTATCACAGGCAGCAGCCGAAAGAATTACATATAAAGCAGATCGGTTGAGACGGAATCTGGTGAATCAGAAAGCTGCCTTTTTCCGTTTGCCGGATGCCGATGGAAATATGCATGAGCAAGTGGCTCCGGGTGCCGATTATACCATATTGTGGTTCTGGGATCCGGAATGTGATGTATGTATGGAAAAAAGCAAACAGCTTGTTGAGCTGTATCCTGACTTGCAAAAGGATAATATTGAGGTGATTGCTGTATATGACGGACAAAACAGAAATGCAATGCAATATGCGGCAGAACGGTATGATCTCTTCCCTATCACAGTATGGAATCCCCACCTCGAATATGATTTGGACAAAAATTACGGTTTGTACAAAATTCCAAGATTATATATTGTGGATTCTGATACCGTGATCAAAGCCAAAGATATCAAACCCACAAGGCTTTTGAAAACCATAGAATATCTTGATACCGGCAGTCCCCGGATTCATCAGGAATTCCTTTTTGATTCTCCCAGGATGAAGCTGGAGGAAGAGGAGTAAGACATACTTATCGGTAGTTTGCCATTATTATATGTATTTGCCTGAAATACCGGAACTTTCGTGATGCTGATTGCCATTGTGTAAACTATTTTTTAATACGGGAAAAGTTTCTTACCTTTAGGCTTCTTTATAATTGTTAAACAAAAAATAAACAACAATGAGTGACATCTTACATTTAAAACCAGAAGCGCTTTGGAGACACTTCCATGCACTTACTCAGATTCCGCGACCAAGTAAAAAGGAAGCGAAAATAATTGAATTTGTAAAACATTTCGGTGAAAACCTTGGCCTTGAAACCATTGTAGACAAAGTTGGTAATGTAATTATCCGCAAGCCGGCTACACCCGGCATGGAAGACCGGAAAGGGATTGTCCTGCAGGGTCATCTTGATATGGTTCCTCAGAAAAATTCTGATGTTGACCACGATTTTGAGAAAGACCCCATCAAAGCATATGTGGATGGTGAGTGGGTGACCGCAGAAGGTACTACCCTGGGCGCTGATAATGGTATGGGTGTGGCTGCTGCCATGGCTGTGCTTGAAGCCACCAATTTGAAACATCCCATGGTTGAAGCCCTTTTTACTGTTGATGAAGAAACCGGCATGACAGGCGCCAACGGTTTGGAAGCAGGCATTCTCAAAGGAGATATCCTGATCAATATGGATTCCGAAGATGAAGGAGAAATGTATGTTGGTTGTGCCGGTGGTATTGATATCAATGCAGAAAAATCCTTTGATATGGAAAATGCTCCGGCAAATGCAACTGCCTACAAAGTACATGTCAAAGGCCTCAAAGGAGGACATTCCGGCATGGATATTAACCGTGGACGTGCCAATGCCAACAAGCTGATGTTCCGTTTATTTCAAGAAGCTACAGATAAAACAGGAATGAAAGTGGCCGAAATTTCCGGTGGTGACCTGCGCAATGCTATCCCGCGGGAATGCGTGGCTATAGTTACTGTAGATAAGGATAAAACGGATGTGTTTGTTGATTTGGCAGACAAATTTCTCAAAGAATTCCGTGAAGAATATCAAGGCATTGAAGATGGTATAGGCCTGGATGCCAAAACCACCGATATGCCCAAAAAAGTTCTGAAAGACGAGGACATGAAGGCACTCATTGAAGCAGTAATGAAAACACCTCACGGCGTTATCAAAATGAGTGAAAGCATGAAAGACCTGGTGGAAACGTCCAATAATCTGGCCGTGGTTTCCCTGAAGGATGGCAAGCTCGAAATGAAAAACCTGATGCGTTCTTCTGATGATGATCAGAAAATCAAAGAAGCAGAAAGCATCAAAGCACTATACGAAAAAATGGATGCTGATGTTGAGCTCACCGGAGAATACCCCGGCTGGAAGCCCAATATGGAATCTGAAATTCTGAAAACAATGCAAAATGTTTACAGAGATATTTACGATCACACACCAGAGATCAAGGCAATACATGCTGGTCTTGAATGTGGAATACTTGGCAGCGTTTATACCAACTGGGATATGATTTCTTTTGGACCTACCATCCGTTACCCGCATTCACCTGATGAAAAAGTGAATATCGAAACTGTGCAGCGTTTCTGGAACTGGCTGGTAGCCACCCTTGAAAATGCTCCAAAAAAATAATGACTTATCCGTATCACAAAACAAAAGGTCCCGAAAACGGGGCCTTTTTTTTTGTGTGATACTCAGGAATTTGCAGTAGAACCAATTAAAAAAAAGCGAAAACCAACCGGCTTTCGCTTTTCTGATTTCAGAGATTTACTTTCCTTATTCAATATTTGCCTGAGCTGCAGCCAAACGTGCAATTGGCACGCGGAATGGTGAACAGGAGACGTAATCCATACCAACTTTGTGGCAGAATTTCACGGATGAAGGTTCGCCGCCGTGTTCGCCACAAATACCTACTTTGAGATCGGGCTTGGTCTGACGTCCTTTCAAGGTTCCCATTTCCACAAGCTGACCTACACCTTCCTGGTCAAGTACCTGGAAAGGATCATTTTTGAGAATGCCTTTTTCGAGGTAAATCGGCAGGAATCTTCCGGCATCATCACGACTGTAACCAAAGGTCATCTGGGTAAGGTCGTTTGTGCCAAAGGAGAAAAATTCGGCTGATTTTGCAATTTCATCTGCCGTGAGTGCCGCACGCGGAATCTCAATCATCGTACCCACGAGATAGTCGATTTTGTCATTGCGTTCTTCAAAAACCGTGTTGATGGTATTTCTTACGATTTCTTCCTGCATCTTCATTTCCTGAAGTGTGCCGGTGAGCGGAACCATGATTTCAGGTTTTGCTGTTATACCATTTTTCTTGAGATTGAGTGCTGCCTCGATGATAGCTCTGGCCTGCATTTCGGTGATTTCCGGGTAAGTATTGCCCAGTCGGCAGCCCCTGTGTCCAAGCATGGGATTAAACTCGCTGAGTTCTTCCACTTTGGCTTTTACTTCTTCAGCAGAAATGCCCATTTCTTTGGCCATTTCCTCCTGATTTTCAGGTTCGTGTGGTACAAATTCGTGCAGTGGCGGATCGAGCAGACGAACAGTTACCGGGAGATCCTGCATGGCTTCAAAAATGCCTTCAAAATCCTCACGCTGGTAGGGGAGAAGCTTTTCTAGTGCTTTGCGACGACCGGTTTCATCATTTGCCAGAATCATTTCTCGTACAGCTTTGATACGGTCACCTTCAAAAAACATATGCTCGGTACGGCAGAGTCCGATTCCTTTTGCACCAAATTCATGGGCGGCACGTGCATCTTTCGGTGTATCTGCGTTTGTGCGGACGTGCATTTTTGTGTATTTCTCGGACAATTCCATTAACTGGCCGAAGTTCCCACTGAGCTCCGGTTTTTTGGTAGGTACTTTGTCGTCGTATACTTCGCCGGTAGTACCATTGAGTGAAATCCAGTCGCCTTCTTTGAAAACGCGGCCGTTGATTGTAAGTGTACGTTTTTTATAATTTATCTTGATGCTTCCGGCTCCGGATACACAGCATTTGCCCATGCCACGTGCTACAACAGCAGCATGTGATGTCATACCGCCACGTGCAGTAAGAATTCCGCGGGCTACATTCATGCCTTCCAGATCTTCCGGTGATGTTTCAATTCTCACCAGCATTGAGTTTTCATATTTGTGAGCCTCATCAGCAAAGAAAACAATTTGTCCGGTTGCTGCACCAGGTGATGCCGGTAATCCTTTTGTCAGTGTTTCTGCTTTTTGAAGTTCATCTTTGTCAAAAACAGGGTGGAGAAGCTCATTCAGCCTTTCAGGATCAACCCGCCTGAGTGCGGTTTTTTCATCAAACATTCCTTCTTCCAGCATGTCGATGGCCATTTTTACCATGGCAGCACCTGTGCGTTTTCCGCTACGGGTCTGGAGCAACCAGAGTTTGCCATCCTGAATGGTAAACTCAAGGTCCTGCATGTCTTTATAATGCTGCTCAAGTTTTTCCTGAATATCAAAAAGTTCATTGTATAGTTTGGGCATGGCCTCTTCCAGTGAAGGGTAATTCTTCGCACGTTCTTCCTCGGATACACCGGCAAATTCAGCCCAGCGTTTTGCACCTTCAAGTGTGATTTGTAATGGGGTTCTTACACCGGAAACCACATCTTCTCCCTGAGCGTTGATCAGGTATTCTCCATTGAAAATGTTTTCGCCTGTAGCAGCATCACGTGTAAAAGCTACACCTGTTGCAGAATTTTCTCCCATATTACCGAATACCATGGCCTGTACATTAACTGCAGTACCCCATTCATGTGGTATTTTATTCATGTTCCGGTAATAGATGGCACGGCTGTTATTCCAGCTGTCAAAAACTGCCATTACTGAACCCCAGAGTTGCTCCCATGGATCTGTAGGGAATTTCTTACCGGTGTTTTCTTCAACAGCCAGCAAAAAGCGCTGAACCATGTCTTTCAGGTCTTCAACCTCAAGCTGGGTGTCAAGTTCTACATTCTTTTCTTCTTTTATTTTTTCGATGATTTCCTCGAAAGGATCAATTTCTTCCTTGGAAGCCGGTTTCATACCCATCACCACATCACCATACATCTGGATAAAGCGACGGTAAGAATCCCAGGCAAATCTCGGGTTGTTGGTTTTTTTAATCAGACCTTCAACAGCTGCCTCATTCAGGCCAAGGTTCAGAACAGTATCCATCATACCCGGCATGGAAGCACGAGCGCCCGAACGTACAGATAAAAGCAGTGGGTTTTCATTGCTGCCAAATTCTGTTCCCATGATATTTTCTAAATTCCTGATTGCTTCTTCAACTTCTGTTGTAAGCAGCTTGATGGTTTCATCATGACCAATCTGATTATATTCCAGACATACGTCTGTTGTGATTGTGAAGCCCGGAGGTACCGGAACACCAACCAGGTTCATCTCAGCAAGATTCGCACCTTTACCTCCAAGGAGGTTTTTCATGTCAGATTTTCCTTCTGCTTTTTTGTCTCCGAAGGTGTAAACACGTTTTACCTTTGTCATTCTCTTTTAACTTTTGAGTTAATAATTTGATTTACAATGTGTACCGGATTTTTCCGGCATGGAAGGTCAAAAGTAATGAAAAAAAATAAATTAGCTTACAAATCAGTCCATTAAGTTTATATTAATCCTTCAATTTTTTTCATGATGCCGCTTGCGGGTTTTTCTGTATTTTAAACCGGGATAAGCGTGCTGATAAAGCCCGGTTTTGGTCTTACCAAAGATGAGCGGGTGTATTACTGTTTGGCCTGAGTTTTACCGGCATGCCGGCACTTGCAATTGTGTTTGTCACTTCGAATGGTATTCTTGCTTTTTTTTGTGAAAAAATCACTAACTTTAGGCAACCATTTAAAGAAATTGTCGTCTGCTAAACAGAAGCCGACATATTAAAATTGAATTATGAAAAAAACATTCATATCTTTCGTATTGATTATCAGCACCATGTTTGTTGTGGCGCAAAGTCAGATCAGTCAGGATAATGCCGAATTGACGACCAATCCTGAAGAGACGGTGCTAATGAAGCCGGCAAACGACCTGCAGTTTCATGAGTTTATTCTGAATCCTGACTCAAATGTGGAGCTCCCACAGGAGGAAAACTTCCGTCATTATTACAACCAGAATTATTATTTCAGCTTTACAATGCCGGAAAACAAGGATGTGGATGTATTTCTGAAATACCCGGATATTGAAGGCGTTAAAGCCGGACTGGCAGCTTATCAATCAGGCAATGGTACTTACGATATTGAGAAAACTACCATGCTGACAAGCTCGCCGGGTCTGATCAAAGTCAGGCAAACTGATTTTCAGCCGGGGGAAGATGTTCTGATGAGATTATGGTTTTCTGAAGATATGAACAATCAGCAGGTAAGCATCGCACTGAAAAAGCGTGAGCCTGAAAGCCAGCCTAAACTGATTACGGTTGATAATACCACTTATACACCGCAACAGCTGGTTGAAGATGTTTTGATTTCAGGATGTCTGGAGGCTTTCAATGTAACTTATAATGGCGACCCTATCAGTGTGGGATATTTTGATGGCAGCATTGGTACATCAGGTTTTGATGAGGGAATTGTTTTAACATCAGGAGATGCCGAAGAAGCTGCCGGACCTGATGATGCTACCAGTGAAGGTACAATTTCTACCGGTGGATCTGATGCCGACCTTCAGGCTCTTATTCCATCACATTCCGTAAACGATGCGGCCATACTGGAGTTTGATTTTATGCCGGCCAGTGATACTTTGCAGTTTGAATATATTTTTGGATCAGAAGAATTTCCTGAGTTTGCTAACTCTTCCTATAATGATGTGTTTGGATTTTTCCTTTCAGGTCCTGGTATTACCGGACCCTATAGTAATAATGCCATCAATATTGCACTATTACCCAATGGAAGCCCTGTAACCATTGATAATGTATACAATAACCCTACTTATTATGTTGGATCAACTTCCGGCAGCGGTGGGGATGGACTTGCATACGATGACGATATTGAGTACGACGGTGCTACCATCCCGCTCACAGCAGAAGCAGATGTTACTGCATGTGAAACATACCATATTAAACTGGCAATTGGTGATGCCGGCGACAGTAGTTGGGATTCAGGCGTGTTTTTTAAAGCCGGTAGTTTTGCCTCCGGCCAGCAATATACAGTTAACGCATTTAATCCCTGGTATCAGACAGACGAAGTGTATGAAGGCTGTACGGTTAACGTTGTGTTCGATCGTCTGGATGTCTCATCCCTGGATGAAGCCATTCCTGTACCCATAGAAGTTACCGGTGATGCTACAATGGGAACGGATTATTCACCAATACCGGATACTTTTTACATACCCGCAGGGGAGATGAGTGATACTTTGTTTATTGAAGCTTACACCGACGATATTGCTGATAATGGAGAATTGATAAATTTTACTTTTGATGATGGTTGTCCGTGTGATGTGACATCAACAACCTATACCATAGAAATTCTGGATGAACTTGAACCGGATTATGAGGTGACCAACACAGGCCCAATTTGTGAAGGAGAATCTGCCACTCTTAATCTGAGTCTTTTGTCCGGATTTGATCTGGCTCTCCTTGACTGGGAGTGGCAGGTGAATGGCAGTACCGGATATTCGGTGGACGTTTCACCTACCAGTACAACAACTTATGAACTGGAAGTTTTTCACCCCTGCACAACTTTTGTTGTAGAGACTACTGTTGAAGTGATTCCTCCTCCGGATGTTGATCTGGGCGATGATTACACGGCTGCAGGCTATACTGCAGAACTGGATGCTGACCCCGCAGGGGACAATACCGGATACTGGGAAGTGATTTCAGGTCCCGGAAGTGCTGACTTTGATGATGATAGTGCAAGTAATACAAATGTAACAGTTGACTCGCTTGGAGTGTATGAATTTGTATGGACTGAAATCAGTCTGGCACCGGATTGTCTCGATTCAGATACAATCGCCATTGAATTTTTTCATGTGCCTACACCTGATTTTGAGATAGGGCCTGTACCTTGTTATGGCGATACTGTAGATGTGATCTATACCGGAAATGCCTATGATTGGGCTGATTATGACTGGGATTTTGACGGAGGTACAGTGATTAGCGGATCAGGACAGGGGCCTTTCCAGGTGCTCTACGATGAATCCGGAAACTACACCATCAGCCTTGAAATTGATGAGTTAGGCTTTATCGTGGATACAAGCATGTCTTTTGTAATGCCCGAATTACTGGAACATGATCTCAGCACTGAAGATGACCCATGTTACCAATCATGCAACGGACATGCGCAGATTGTGGTTGAAGGTGGAGTAATGCCATACGATTATAGCTGGGATTCCGGAACCAGTGAAAATGAAAACCTTTGTGCCGGGGATTACGGAATCACTGTGACCGATGCCAACGGATGTACCACCGGCGAACCATTTACCATTGATGAACCTGCTGAATTGGTTTATGATACAACTTATCAGAATGTGGATTGTAATGGAAATTATACGGGCATGGCTGAGATTAACCCATCAGGTGGTACACCGCCTTATGAGTATAACTGGTCTAACTCGGCAAGCACTTATCAGCTTGATAACATCAATGCAGGTGAATACACTGTTACCATTACGGATGCCAATGGATGTACAGTAAGTGAGACATTTACAATTTCAGAACCCAGCCAGTTGTTGGTGTCTTTGAATCAGGATGTTGAAATTTGTGAGGGACAGTCTGTTAACCTGCAGGCTACACCCATTGGCGGAGCAGAACCTTATACCTTTTTCTGGAGCGATGGCAGTGGCTTCTCACAGGGCCCTGCTTCCCAAATGGTTTCTCCGGATCAAAGTACCAACTACAGTGTCTATGTTGAAGATGCGCACGGCTGTGTTTCTCCGGTTGAGGATATGGATATTACCGTAAGTCCGGCAATGAGCCTGGATTTGGATCTCACAGACAATACATGCTACAACTCCTGTGATGGCAAAGCCGTCCTGACAATCAACGGTGGTCTTGAACCATTTGATTTTAGCTGGCCATCTGATACCCGTATCTACGAAGATATCTGTTCAGGTTTGTATAGTGTTACTGTTGTGGATGAAATTGGCTGTACCGCAGATACGGTATTCTTTATTGATGAACCCGATTCCATTCACTATAACATCTTTTCTGAAGCGGCTACCTGTGCAGGACTGGCCGATGGATCTGCCTGGGTAGAAGTTAGTGGTGGTGTGACACCTTACGATTATAACTGGTCAGATGGTAGTCAGGAAGATAACATTACAGCAGAGGGCGGCACCTATACCCTCACCATTTCTGATGCACACGATTGTCGTCAGGAAACAGAGGTTGAAATTGATGCCCCCGAAGCAGTCAGTGTATATCCCGGCAATGACAGAACCATCTGCATCGGTGGAGAAACAACCCTTACAGCCGAAGCTATGGGTGGCACTGATCCCTACAACTTTACCTGGATGGGAGAAGATTCAAGCACCGGTTTTGACCATGTGTTTACTGTAAGTCCGGTTGAAACGACGGATTATTTCCTCACCGTCACAGATGATAACGGTTGTACAGGTCAGGCAGAAATGACAGTCAATGTCAATCCGCCTCTGACTATCAACAATGTTGAGGCCAATCAGGATACCGTATGCCAGAATGACCCAATTACTGTATATGTTGATGCTGAAGGCGGAAATGGAGGACCGTACACACTGACACTCCAAAACGGAGACATTGTGCCCTCAGAATTCACCCTTCATCCGGAAGAATCACAGTGGTGGTATCTTACATTGACCGATGATTGTGGAACACCGGCCGTGCAGGACTCCCTGTTTATCCCGGTGTGGGAACTTCCGCCAAACAACTTTACCTCGGATATTGTGGAAGGTTGTCCTCCCCTGCAAGTGCAGTTTAACGAATTGAATCCCGATAACGGATATTCGTATCATTGGAATTTCGGCGATGAAGGTTTCGGTTTTATGAAAAATCCTGCCCATGAATATGAACAGGAAGGTTTTTATGATGTCAGCCTGACAGTAAAAGATACACACGGCTGCAAAACAAAGAAAACCATCAATGATATGATTGAAGTCTTTCCAAAACCGGAAGCAGACTTTTACACCAAACCCGAACAGGTGAGTGTGCTGAATCCTTCTGTCCAGTTTTTTGCCGTGACAGAAAATGCAGATTCCCTTTTCTGGTACTTTGGTGATGGAGACTCATCCGTGTGGAATGTCAACAAACCCGTACATACCTATGATGGCTTGGGTTCGTTTAATGCCAGACTGGTTGTGGAAAATACCTATGGGTGTTCCGATACGGTCAACAAAATTGTAAGAATAAATGATGAGTTTACTTTCTATGCTCCCGAAGTATTTACCCCAAACGGCGATGGAGAAAATGACTGTTTTGCTGTCTGTGGAAATGGCATTGACCCCAATGATTTTTACCTGGTAGTGCAGGATCGCTGGGGCGAAACCGTGTTTGAAACAGAAGAGTTTGATTCTGATAACGGCTGCAATACATGTAAAGAAGGTTCCTGGGACGGAACATTCCATGGCAACAATATGAAGGGAGATGAACGTCTGCACGGAGGTTTGTTTGCCTGGTACTGTAAATTCAAGGATGTTTATGGAAACTATCATGAATACTCCGGCTTTGTGAGACTGATAAGATAGACATCGCATCTTCAATGTCATATATTTTTAAAAATATGCTTTGAATTTGCCGGGAATTGCAGATATTTGTTGTCTGAATTGATGTAGAATTGTGTTGAACATGATGATTGATTATGCGATTGATTGAAATAAAATTTTTCCTGATATGTTCTATGATGCTCATTACCGGCTTCACCAAAGCCAGCAGTGGGCATTTTAATGATAGACCCGGTGGTGCTGAGGTACTCCTTGAGATAAGTATTGCATATTCACAGTGGGCGTGTCACGGAGAAACTGGAACCATTCGTGTGTTTATTGATGAAGGGACACCCCCTTATGATTACCAGTGGGATAGCGGAGATACCGGCCCGGATATTTATGATGCCCCTCCGGGAACATATACTGTAACGGTAACGGATGGTGCCGGTGAGCAGGTGGTTGAGACAGTTACCATTCAGGAACTCCCTGCGCTTGAGGATGTTTTTACTATGCAGGTCAATCATGTCACATGTAACGGCATTGCCGACGGAGAAATTACCACAGGTTTTGACACCATTACCGGACCGTATTCTTACGTATGGAGCAATGGTGCAGCCACAGCCGATATTAGTAATCTTGAGCCCGATAATTACCTGGTAACCATCACCGATGCCCACGGATGTGAAATGGACACTTCCGCCACCATCACTGAACCGGATACAATCCTCACCAATGTGTTTACTGAACCGGCAGAATGCAACGGCTCCATGGACGGAATGGCCAGAGTCGAGGTCAGCGGTGGTATCCCGGTTGATACAACTCCCGAAGGCTACGTGTATAATTATCACTGGCCTGATCCTTCTGTAAATGATGATACACTGCAGTATTATGGGGGCAGCTATACTCTGACTGTCAGTGATGCCAACGGATGCTCTGTTACCAACCAGTTCACAATTGATCAGCCTCCTGCATTGTATGCCACACAAGCAGGCAACAGGCAAATATGTATCGGCGGCGAAGCCACCCTGACATCTGAAGTTACCGGCGGAACGGCACCATATAACTTTTTTTGGATAAGTGCAGAAACCGGTGATACATTGTCATACGGAAATGAAATTACCCGGGCACCCACCGAGACAACATCCTACTATTTCTTCGCCACTGATGCCAATGGGTGCACATCAAACATTGTGAACTCAACCATCAATGTGTATCCGGAACTGAACATCACATCTGTAGTGACCAGCGCCGACAGCATTTGTCCCGGTGAACCGCTGCAGGTAGAAGTGGAAGTGGAAGGCGGCAATGGTGGTCCGTATGAAATGCGTTTGCTGAATACAGATGAGATCGTAGCGTCTGAATTTACCATTTATCCTGATCACACAGATACCTATACCCTCAGATTAAACGATGCCTGTAGCACACCGCCTGTGGAAGCTGAATTTGATGTGACGGTAATGCCTTTGCCTCCTGCAGCTTTTACTGTGGATAAACATGAATCATGCCCTCCGGGAACTTTTAGATTTAATGAATTTTCTCCCGATATCGGACAATCCTATCACTGGGATTTTGGTGATGATGAATTTTCATTTGACAAATCACCATCCCATACATATACCGTTTCCGGTAACTACGATGTCAGTATGACAGCCACATCACCTTTTGGTTGTGAAAAGAAACTGACACGAGAAGACATGATTACCATCAGACCAAAACCTGATGCAGAATTTTATACCGGTAATAGCAGTGCCACCGTGTTGAACCCTACAATTCAGTTCTTCAATGTCTCCAGTGGTGCAGACAGTGTGTATTGGTTCTTCGGAGATGGTGACTCTACTTTGCAGAGCAGGGAAAATCCCGTGCACAGATTCGATAATCCCGGTGAATATGTGGTGAGAATGATTGCCGAAAATACTTTTGGCTGTGCCGATACAACCCAAAAGAAAATTACCATCCGGGATAAACATACTTTTTATGCACCTGATGCATTTACTCCCAACAATGATGGCGTGAATGATTGCTTCCGGCTTTGCGGGCACGGCGTTGATCTCATGCAGTTTGAGTTTTACGTGTATGACAGATACGGATCCATTGTATATCAAACCGAAAAGTGGGTGGATGACGGAGACTGTACTGAGTGTGGCGAAGGCTCCTGGGATGGTACCTACAACGGCTCGCTGGTCAAAGGTGATAAATTATGCAAAGCAGGTGTTTATTACTGGTATGTCAGGTATACGGATTATGCCGGAGTAGAGCATAGAGATGAAGGCAGAGTAAACCTGATCAGATAATTCCACGGGGAAAAAGTACATATTTGCAGCAGGCAATCCGGGACAGAATTTTATTCACGGTTTGTCTCATTTGTCAAATATCCCGGAAGCTTTTCTCCCGGGTTTTTTTCCATAAAACACATCATCCATTGTGACAGCAAATTTCCGGAAAATCAGATTATTCCTGATTCCAAACCGAATAAAACGGTGCAAAAGATTGTTTTCATGACTGTACGGACATACGGCCATGCATCGGGCACAATCCGTTCCGGCTTTTGTCCAGTAACTGTAACATGATTCCTGATTGATTTGCCATCTCAGGCTACCACTGATCTCTTTTCTCCCTGAACCAGGAATGGCCGCCGAGGGGCAAACCAGTGCACATTTTTTACATAGCCTGCAAAAATCCAGCAGACTCTTGTCTGTTTGTTTTCTGCTTACAGGCAATGGCATGTTTGTGCTTACCACCGCGATTCTGCAGCGCGGTCCCAGTCGCCGGTGCATCAGAATCCCCATACGCCCGATTGTTCCCAGACCTGCATCTGCTGCAACCAGTGGCAATACCATGTTGTAGGCCCCGTCAATATGTGCAGTGGCTTCGTATCCCAGGCGGGAAATAAAAGATGCAAGCTGTAATGCAATTGTTCCCGAACCGGCGTATTGTCTGGCAGATTCTGTCATCGTGGGGGCGTGGGGGGCGGTGTCTACCATTTTTTTGTCCATGGGCAGCAGAAAGGCAATGGCATGGGTATGATCCAGTGAGGCATCTTTGCCATAATCCGGTCCACGACCTTTTTGAGAATACCAGTGATAGCCCCTGGTTTTACATACGCCGGAATCAAATGCCCCCAGCAAAGATAACCAGTGTCTGATGTAGATGCCTGTGCTTTCAGAATCCATCTTGCCTGCCTGTGTTTCAGCACTGAAGTGTCTGAATTGCCGGTTGTTTGCTATGACCTGAAAAGATGCCTGGGCAGATGCAAAAGCCAGGGGACGGTAGTGTCGGCTGTTGGTGCTCCCAAGGCCCGGGTTTTTCCTCCACATCCTGTCAGTTTCCTCAAGTCCGGGATGATCTTTGTAAAATGTTTTGTATCGTTTACTTTCAGGTTCCAGTTCTGCCCGTGAAAACATGGTCTGTCTTTCATCAATCCGGCTTTTGGGTGTGCCGGCTTTGATGTGTTTTGTCCCGGAAAAAGGAAAGAACAGCAGAAGTATTGTACTTGTCATAACAACAAGCAGCAATATTTCTGTGAAGCTTGTAATTAATCCGGCAAAGGAAAGAATCGGAGGCAGAAAGAAGATGAGCATCAATGCAAAAAAAATGCCTGCCGCACGCTTTTCTTTTTCTGCAAGGGACAGAACTCCTGCCAGGGATGCAGCTACGGTTAGTAAAAGAAATATGCTGAGGAAAATTACGCTTATCATCTTTGGATGTTGTTTCTGGGATGGTAAGATATGATATTTTCTCTGAGATACAGTCTGTCCAGATGAGTATATATTTCTGTTGTTGTGATGGAGGCGTGCCCAAGCATTTCCTGAACAGCACGCAAATCAGCACCGCCTTCAATCAGATGCGTGGCAAAGGAATGCCGTAAGCTGTGCGGACTGACCTGCTTTGTTAAACCGGAATCCGCAGCAGCTTTTTTAATGATGTTGAAAATCATGATTCTGCTGATCACCCCACCATTGGAAGTCAGAAATACCATGTCTTCTGCCTGTTTTTTTATTTTTCCCTGCATTTCCAGCTCCCGACGGTGTCCCTGCAGATAATGCTTCATGGCAGTTAGAGCTTGTGGATTAACGGGTACCAGTCGTTCTTTGTCACCTTTTCCACTTACCCGAATGAAGCCTTCATCGAAAAATACCCTGGAAAGCCTGAGCGAACAGAGCTCTGACACCCTGAGGCCACAACCATACATGCTTTCAATAATGGCTTTGTTTCTGTGACCGAGTTTTGATGATAAATCTATGCTTGCCAGCAACTTGTCAATATCTTCAACAGAAAGTACAAGGGGTAATTTTTGCGAAAGCTTTGGTGCCTCAATCAAAGAGGCAGGATTTTCGCTGATGTGATCTTCCAGAAGCATGAATTTGTAAAAACTTTTGATTCCGCTGACAATCCTTGCCTGAGATCTTGCCCCCAGACCCGTTTCATTAAGCCAGTGGATGAACTCCTGTATGTCCTTGTACCTGAGTTTGTCAGGTTCTTTTTTTTGTTTTTTAATATTGCGGATGAATTCCTCGAGCTTTCCCAGATCACGGAGATAGGCATCTATGCTTGCAGAAGCCAGTGACTTCTCCAGCTTTAAGTAAGAAGCAAAATCTTCCGTGCTTTCTTTCCAGTTCATTGTTGTAAATTTACAATAATTATTATCTTTAACAATCATGAAAAAAATACAAATCATCAACGGCCCCAATCTGAACCTGACAGGACTAAGAGAAAGGAATATATACGGAAATAAGGGATTTGATGCTGCCTTGCAGGACTTGAGAGAAAAGTATCCTCAGGTGGAAATCAATTATTTCCAGTCCAATATTGAAGGTGAATTGATTGATGCCATGCATGATGCCGGAGCCAAATCAGATGCCATTGTTTTGAATGGCGGAGGATACACCCACACTTCGGTGGCATTGAGAGATGCTGTGGCTGCTGTTTCCGTACCGGTAACTGAAGTTCATATGAGTAATATTGCTGCACGGGAGTCATTCAGGCATACATCTCTGTTAACAGGCGTTTGCCGGGGCAGCATCATGGGCTTTGGCGTTCTGTCTTACCATCTTGCAATCGAGCATATTCTGATGACTGACAAGTAGGAAGATCTGCCAGCCCACAATACCAGTTTCTCTGAATTGCATTGTAATTGACAGACCGCATGTTACTGCGGCCTGTAATCAAGATGAATATGCTTTGTTTTTTTATTGCAGAGTTTCCCACAATGCTTTTGAAAATGCTGCCAGATCATCAGGGTTACGGGCGGTTATCAGGTTTCCGTCGGTAACTGGTGCATCATCAACAAAATCCACACCGGCATCAAGCATCTCTTCTTTTACGGATTTGTATGAAGTTGCAGTTTTGCCTTCCATCACACCGGCGCGTATTAGTATTTGAGGTGCGTGGCAAATGGCAGCAACGGGTTTTCCGCTTTCATAAAAATCTTTCACAAATTCTACGATGGCTTCATGTTCACGTAGTTTGGCCGGAGCTTTTCCGCCCGGAAGCAAGAGAGCATCAAAAGTTTCTGTTGAAACCTCACCGGGGGTTTTTTCTATCATAATGGTAAAATCACTATTGTAGGATTTTACCTCCTTTTTTTCCACTCCGATCACGGTGATATCAACACCACGATTGGTTAAATATCCTATTGGCATATAGGCTTCAGCATCCTGAAAGCCTTCACCGGTAATTACTGCTACTTTTTTCATATCTTCAGATGTTAAGGTTTCTTCAATTTCTGATTTTACTTCAGATTCACTGCAGCCGGAAATACCAACCAGCATGCCGATGATAAGTCCTGTAATTGTCAGTCTGTTTATCTTCATAATTTTATCTTGTTTTGGTTACACACCAAACTAACGGAAAAATGAAGCCTTTGTTTA